>JAJEAI010000123.1 GCA_022824205.1 Candidatus Binatia bacterium | reverse complement strand
TCACCCGAAGGGCCGGAGCGCAGCGAAGGAGCCGCGAAGCGGCTTGACGCGGCGCGACGTCCTGACGCCTCGCCCTACATCTTGTGGGTCCAGCCGCGTGTTGTTCGCCATTTATGCGCGGATCTACGCCGCCGTTAACATGGGCAATCGTCTGAACCTCGGGGTGCTGATGAAGGACGGCAGGAAGATGATCTCTTTGGTGCGAACCGACTACATCGGTTGGGAGATAGACCGGTTCTTCCGGGCGTCGAAGTCGGCGATGCCCTGCATCGCTACCATCGGACAGCGGTTGTTCGACAAAATCGAAGGTACGTCGTGGGAGGATGCCGAACCAGTTCCCAACACGGTTTTGCGTCGGCTGGTCGTCGAATGCCCGTTGTTTCCCGGGAGGGGCAGCATACGGTACGACCACTCCTTTCTTGCTCTGAAGCAGGAGATGAGGGAGGAGGAACTGAAGGGTGTCGGCGCGCCGTACAGTGTGTATCACATCGTCCGGGACATCCAGTTGTTCGGACTGCACCATAACCAAGTGGCTAAGCGGACGATGGGCCGGACGCGACAATATTTTACCCCAGACATGGTCGATGCAGTGAGGAAGCAAAAGAGGGGCGTGGTGGCCGCGGACGACGGCGAGTGAGTTCTGTAACCGCCCGCGGCTGTGATGGCCCCCGGTGAAAAAACGGACAAGTCGGCAAGGTACGGGTATCCGATCGGCCACGGCGCGGCTGTGCGAATCGGCGAAAGCACTTAACGGGCGCGGTGCAAGGTGGTCCGTCGTGCGACCGCCGAATTCTGTGGCTGCCGGACGGGACGCTTCCACGGCTGGGTGGAACGCTACACAGGTTGTAACCGTTCGTTCGGGCCGTGGAGGTTCTGCGGAGTGAACATCGCGGATCACGGCAATGGCAGGAATTCCCTCGATTTCACCCACCGATGTCACCCCTCGTCGGACGAGTCCACGGCCTGGCGCTCGGCATGACAGTGTCGGCCGCGTCGAGAGTGCTGATATCGACGCCCTGCCGCGCGCATCGATTCGCGCCGAGCGAGGTCACTGCAACCGGCCCTGCAGTACTGCTGGCCCCGATCACAGCGCGAGCAGATGAGCACTTGGCGCCGGCACCGGGCACAGAGAAACATCCGGGCATCGTCCATCGCCGCCCCCGGCGGGGAGGGCTGGACGATCCGCAATCACCGGGCAATACTGCGCTCGGAGCCGTACGCAAGTGCGGATCTGGGCGCAGCCTCGGATGTGACCGCCAAGTCAATTCAGTCCGAGGCTGCGCCGGTCTCCCCGGCCCCTGCGATCTCACCCCAACGCCACAGCGCCGTCATCGCACCGGCGCACGGTGAAGGCACTCCGGATCGGCAACATCGGTTCAGGTGGGATGCACGTCCCGGGCGGGGTCGCCGGGACGATTCAGTGCGTGCTCGGCCGCCCTTCGCAGATCACGTCAAGACCTGATCTGCACCATTTATCCGCACTTTTCGGTAGCCGCGAACACGGGGCGCTGTCGCTTGCGCGGCCGGGGGGTGTCGAAGGTGACGTCACGCCGGACAGCGGAAACCGAGGAGCGACAGCGAGTCACATGGCGGGAATGTGGGAAAGCGGTGCGGAAGGCGGCCGGAGTCGGTGCGCTTGGCCTCTGAACGTCGTTGACAACGTCAAGTATTACGTCTATCTTAGAGTCTGGTGTAGTGTCATGATATTGCGACGTGGAGACCCAGGATGGCGACATCACCGGTGCAGTTTCCCCGAGCGGTCAGGGCCGCACCCGAGCCGCTGGGCTGGTATCTCCGCCCTTCCTATGTCGACCATCGGGCTATCGCCGACGCGATGGCGTCCGGTTCGGTCGGCGTCTACGGGGTGGTGTTCGACCCTGTCTATCAGGCGCGCATTCGGAATTGCGCGACTTGATGGCTGAGCGGAGCTTCGATGCGATCCTCGACCCGCGGACACAGGAACTGGGGTCGCCAGGGGGCTTCAACGGGCGCTTGTCGGCGCTGCCGTGGGCGTTGGACCGTCCGCATCGGCCGGAGGACTTCGGAGACGTTGGAGCCCGACGCATGGCCGATCGGGTGGCGCAGTTCGTACCGGAAAACCGCTACAGCGCAGTACTTGCCCCGACTCACTACATTCAAAGCGCCAACAGCCCCTGGCTGGATGTCGATGCGCGGCTCACGGTGCTGCTGCGCCAATACCTGGATGGGGCGGGTGCCGGAAACGTACCGATATTCTACTCCCTGGCGGTTTCGTATGACGTGTTTCGGTCGGCGGATGAACGAGGCGCGATCATCGAAAGGCTGGCCGATCTTCCTGTCGAGTGCTTGTGGATAAAGATTTCTCAAACTGGCGCGCTGACGCACGCTGCGGTGCGGAATCTCGTGAAAGGAGCGGCGGAGTTTCATTCGCTCCGGGTACCGTTGATTGGCGACATGATGGGCGGTATGCGCGGACTCAGCGCGCTCGCGTTCGGCGCGATGGGAGGAATTTGCCATGGCGTGACCCAGAAGGAAGCGTTCAACGCCAGTTCATTGACACGGACCGCAAAAGGCGGGAAGAAGGGATTCACGCGGCCGACAAGGATCTATGTGGCCCCTTTGGGTGTTCATCTGACAAAAGACGAGGCCACGGCGTTCTTTGCGGCGCATGGCTCGAAGTCGCGATTCGGCTGCAGGGTGAAGGAGTGCTGCCCGAAGAGTTGGAAGGACATGTTGGACAATCCGGTTCGGCACAGCCTGGTACAGCGTTCTCTGGAGGTGCAGCGGCTCAGCAACGTTCCCGAACAGCACCGTGCACAGCGCTTTCTGGAAGAAATCGTTCGGCCCGCGACTGACGCGGCCGTGTTCTCGGAGTCGCTGTCGTTCGTCGGGCAGGAGCACCTGGCAAGGCGGATGAGCGAGAACAAGAAGTCTCTGGAACGTCTTCGTGTCGGCCTAGGGAGATTCGTGGAGGAGCGCCAGGTTGTGTCGTTTTCGACGATACCCCGGCGTCGGGCGGCGCGGGGTTGAGTAGGTCTTCTCGCGCGACAGACCAGGACAAAGGAGGCAGGCAATGGCAAGTGCGGTGGCGGAAAGAAACGTCGTGGGGATGAAACTCGAGATGCTGAGGAGTCGGGCCGATATTCGCGCGGTGGACGTCGCAAACATGCTCGGC
>JAJEAI010000137.1 GCA_022824205.1 Candidatus Binatia bacterium | reverse complement strand
TCACCGGCCCTACAAAAACCCTCTGCGGACCAGAATTGAACCCCTATGGCGCCTCCTGCCCCGCTGATACCCTCTTCCCTACGCCGCAAACCCGCCTTGGTGAAATATCCGGGCTAGACATATGCGTGTCCGATTCACGCGCATCGACCCTCTGGGGTTCCGCGTCTCCCAGCCACTCGGTCTCCGCCTCCGCAGAAGAAGCGCATTGCTGTTCCGAAGACAACACATCCGCTACCGCCGCCAGTGCCAGGCGAACAGCGTCGGGATGTTCGACCAAAACCGCTACGTGGACGTGGCTGAGAGCTCCGGCAACGGAGTGCAGTACGCCTTCCAATTCTTGGACGTTCCGGTCTCTAGCGTCCTTCATGAGATCCCCAAGCATCGAATAGTATTGACTCGGATCCAGTCCCCTTCGCCACATGACGCGTGCACGCCATGCTCAATCGTTGGGCAGCCGTTGAACAAAAACTGTGCATTCGGCGGGCCGGCCGGTCGCCTGTTGGACACGCGGGCACCGCTCGGATCGGCAAATTAACCGCCAATCGGCCCGATGTGGGTTTGGCACGAACGTTGCGTCAGGATCAGAGAGTTGCGTGTGGATCAGAGAGGTTACCGTCAACCACGCTCTTGAAAGGAAGAACGCCATGACAGCGAAACAAGTGCTCGAGTTTGCCAAGAAGAACGCCGCGGAGATCGTCGACCTGCGCTTTTGCGACCTGCCCGGACTGTGGCAGCATTTCTCGATCTCCACCAACGAGTTCGACACCGGTCTGTTCGAGAACGGCATCGGCTTCGACGGCTCCAGCATCCGCGGGTTCCAGACCATCGACGAATCCGACATGCTGCTGTTCCCGGACCCGGACAGCGCCTTCATGGACCCGTTCACGGCGCTGCCCACCCTGAACCTGGTGTGCAACATCAAGGACCCGCTCACCGGCCAGCCCTACAGCCGCGACCCGCGCTACGTCGCGCAGAAGGCCGAGGCGCACCTCAAGTCCACCGGCATCGCGGACACGAGCTACTGGGGGCCAGAGATCGAGTTCTACATTCTCGACAACGTCCGCTTCGACCAGAGCTACAACTACGGCTTCTACTACATCGACTCCGAGGAAGGGTACTGGAACTCGGGCGACGGCGACAAGCCGAACCTGGGCTACAAGCCGCGCTACAAGGAAGGCTACTTCCCGGTGCCTCCCATGGACAGCCTGCAGGACGTCCGCTCCGAAATGGTCAAGACGCTGGAGTCCTGCGGCATCGTGTGCGAGGTCCATCACCACGAGGTGGGTACCGCCGGACAGTCCGAGATCGACATGCGCTTCGGCACGCTGACGGCCATGGCGGACCAAGTGCTGAAGTACAAGTACATCGTCAAGAACGTCGGCCTGCGCAACGGCAAGACCGTGACCATGATGCCGAAGCCGATCTTCCAGGACAACGGCTCGGGCATGCACACCCACCAGAGCCTGTGGAAGAACAAGAAGAACGTGTTCTATGACGCCAAGAACTACGCGCTGCTGAGCGACACCGCGCGCTACTACATCGGCGGGCTGCTGAAGCACGCCGCCGCCCTGTGCGCCTTCATCGCCCCCACCACCAACTCCTACCGGCGACTGGTGCCGGGTTACGAGGCGCCCATCAACCTCATGTACTCACAGCGCAACCGCAGCGCGGCCGTGCGCATCCCGACCTACTCCACCAGCGAGAAGGCCCGCCGCCTGGAGTTCCGCAGCCCGGATCCGAGCTGCAACCCCTACTACGCCTTCTCGGCCATGCTGATGGCCGGGCTCGACGGCGTCGCCAACAGGGTCGAGCCGCCCAAGCCGCTGGACAAGAACCTGTATGACCTGGCACCGGAGGAGGCGGCCAAGGTCGAGTCCCTGCCCGGCAGCCTCGACGAATCGCTGGACGCCCTGGAGAAGGACCACACCTTCCTGCTGAAGGGCGACGTCTTCACCAAGGACGTGGTCGAGACGTGGATCGACTACAAGCGCACGAACGAGGTGGACCCCATGCGGCTCCGCCCGCACCCCTACGAGTTCGCGTTGTACTACGACATCTAGGAATCCGCACCTCCGAACGTACGGGCGAATTCGGGTTGGGACGGCCGCAAGGTCGTCCCAACCATCCCCCATCGAAGCAGTCGGAAGGGGCGCGGGCCGCGGGGTCCTCGCCCCTTCGTGCGTTGTCGTTACGGACGCGCGCGGGCGGTCACGGTTCCGGGGGCCCGTCTTCCTCCGCCGCCGTCAGCAGTTGCACGGCGTGGTCGAGGTCCGCATGGCTCCCCAACAGCACCAGGATGTCGTTGGGGCGCAGCCGGTAGTCCATGGGAGGGCTCTCCACCGAGACGCCGTCCCGCACCAGCGCGAGGACGCCGGTGCGCCCCTGGAAGTGTTGCTTCAACTCCCCGATGGTCATGGACGCGCCCGGCGCCTCCTCCTGCACCAGGAACGTGTCGGCGGTGGCACCGGTGAGGAACTGGCTGACCCGGGCCAGACTCTTGCCCTCCAGGCGCAACCCGCGCAACATGCCGTACCCCTCCCGGCGCACCATCTCCACCTGCAGGGTGATGACGTTGCGCGGCACATGGTACTCCTGGAGGACACGGGCGAAGATCTCCACCGAGGTCTCGAATTCCTCCGGGATGACCTCGTTGGCGCCCAGCCGCGTGAGGTGCGGGATCTCGGCCACGTAGCGCGTGCGCACGATGATGTAGAGGGCGGGATTCATCCGTCGCGCGTGCGCGGCGATGCGCGACGTCGCCACGGGGTCGCTGATGGCCACCACCAGGACGCGCGCCCGCTCCACGCCCATACCACTCAGGACCGCCGGCCGCGTGGCGTCGCCGAAGTCGACGTCCTCGCCCTCGTCGCGCGCCAGGCGCGCCGCCTGGGCGTTGAGGTCCAGTATCCGGTGGGGGATGTCCACCTCGCGCAGGACCCGCGCCAGATTCCGTCCGTTGAGCCCGTAGCCCACGATGATGACGTGTCCCTCCCTGTCTCCCTCGGGCGGCTCCGGGCGCGCCCTGCCGCCGCCGTGCAGAGCCAGGCCCAACCGGCTCCCGGCGAGGATCAGCAGCGGGGTCACCAGCATGCTGAGGATCGCCACCGCGAGGAACATCTGCTCCTGGGTCGCGGAGAGAAGCTCGAACTCACCGCCCATCCGCGCCAGGATAAGCGAGAACTCACCGACTTGGGCGAGCGCGAGGCCCAACAGCAGGCCGAGCCGGAACGAGCGCTGCAGGAACGCGAAGATGGCGGTGATGAGGCCGCCCTTGATGAGCACCAGCAAGACCAAGGCACCGACCGTCAACCCGAGTTTGTCGCCGACGAAATGGAAATCCACCTGCATGCCGATGGAGATGAAGAAGATGCCGGCGAACGTGTCACGCAACGGGTGGATGTCGGCGATCACCTGGTGGCTGTACTCCGAGTCGGAGATCAGGAGACCGGCGATGAACGCCCCCAGGGCGAGGGAAATGCCGGTCTGAAAAGCGGCCCACGCGGTGCCGAGACAGATCAGCAGCACGAACAGGACGAAGACCTCCTGGCTCCGCAAGCGCGCCACCTGGTGCAGAAACCACGGCACCACGAAACGCGACGCCGTGAAGATCAGGAACACCGCCAGGACCGCCTTCCCCAGGGTAAGAGCCACCACCTGGAAGGAGAACGTGTCGGTCTCCCCCAGCACCGGCACCGACAGCATCATGGGCACGGCGATGATGTCCTGCAGCAGCAGGGTGCCGATGGCGAGGCGGCCGTGAAGGGCCGACAACTCGTCGCGGTCGCTCAGGATCTTGAGCACGATGGCGGTGCTGCTGAGAGACGCCAGCATGCCGAAGAAGAAGCTGATGCGCACGGGATAGCCCAGGTGGACCCCGATCGCGGTCACGGCCAGGGCGGTGAGGGCCACCTGCAACAGGCCGCCCGTGATGATCGGTCCCCTGACGGCGAGAAAACGCTCAAAGGAGAATTCCAGGCCGATGGAGAACAGCAGCAGCACGATGCCGATCTCGGCCAGGAGCTCGAGCTCCGCCCCGTGGCCGATGACGCTGAAGCCGTGGGGACCCATGACCACGCCCACCGCGAGATAGCCGATGACCGCGGGGAGCCTCAGCTTGTGGAACACGGAGACCGTGGCCACGGTAGCGGCCAGTACGGCCACCAGACTGGTGAGAACGTGGAGCATGATGATCCGGGACGGTGCGTCACAAAGCCCGTGGACCAATATGTGCAGGATTTTCGGTCACCGGCAAGATGACACTGTTGCAGGGTGTTGAATTGTGGCGGGGGTTCCATGATGATGAAGCCGCGGACTTCACGGGCACGGCAACGAGGAGACGATGAGCGAAGCAGACAGGGTCATGGGCATCGACATAGGCGGCACCGGGGTCAAGGCGGCCCTCGTGGATACTGCGAGCGGAGAGCTGGCGACGGAGCGCGTGCGCCGGCCCACGCCGCAACCGGCGACCCCGGCGGCGGTCATGGAAACCATCAAGGAGTTGCAGCGGCAACTGCAATGGCGCGGCGCGGTGGGCTGCGGGTTCCCCGGCCTCGTCAAGAGCGGCCGGGTCCAGCGCGCGCCCAACCTCGACCCCTCCTGGATCGGCTACGACCTGGCCGGACGGCTCGAGACCGAGCTGGATGCACCGAGCGTGGCCATCGGCAACGACGCCGACGCCGCCGGGCTGGCGGAGTTCCGGTTCGGCGCGGGCAAGGGCGTGGGCGGCACCGTGCTGGTGGTCACGCTGGGGACCGGCATCGGCTCCGCCGTGTTCCGCGACGGCGTCCTGCTGCCGGACACGGAGTTGGGCCACCTGGAGATGCGCGGCAAGCCCGCGGAGAAACGAGCGGCCGCGAGCATCCGTACGAGCAAGGGCCTGAGCTGGAAGAAGTGGGGCAAGCGGCTCAACGACTACCTGGTCCACGTCGAGTACCTGCTGGGAGTCGATCTGTTCATCCTGGGAGGTGGCGTCAGCAAGCGGCCGGAAAGGTTCTTCCCCTACCTCCAGGACGTGGGGTGCCGGGTGGAGGCCGCCCGCCTCGGCAACCAGGCCGGCATCATCGGCGCGGCCTTGTTCCCTCCGCGGCCCCCGGCGCGGTCACAGGCCGCGGAGGCACCCCCGGTCCGCCCGGCGTGAGAGCCGAACCGGCCGCTACAACGGGCGCAGCCAGGGCAGCAGCAAGGCGTACGGCGGTTCGGTTTCACGCAGGTTCCGGCTGAACTTGACGAACAGCCCGCGCACCCTGGCGCACTCCCGGTCCCTTTCCGCGCGCATGCGCGACACCAGCACGTCGACGGCCGGCCATGCCTCGCCGGCTCCTCGCTCGGACATTGCGCGGGCAAAGTCCCGTGTCCGTGCCTCGTGAACGGTGAGGTCCTGTATTTTCCCGAGCGCGTCCTGAAGCTTCTTGAGGCGTGGCACCACGCCCCGGACCTCGGGCGACAACTCGACGAGGATCTCGGTGAGGTAACGGAGCTGCTTGCACTCGATGCGCAGGGAATGCAACGCGTCCGGATCGGCGTTTTCGGGTATGGCGTAGCCCTGCTCCAGGACGGTGCGGCACTTCCTCGCCACGCGCGCGCCCGTCACCTGCGCGAGCGGCTCGGGGCCGCGCCGGCCCGGGGGAAGTCCTCCCTCGTCCTCGACACACGTCCGCCAGCGCTCCAGCGCCTCCCGATAGGCGGCCGAGCGCATCGCGTCCGTGACCTCCCGCTGGGCCGCGGCCCGCGCCCGCGCGGCATGCTCGAACAGCGGCGCGAGGTCGCGGGCCAGGGGCTCGCCGAGCAGGCTCCGGTACTCCTGCCGGTGCTCCAGATACACGTCCAGGTCCCTCAAGTCATTGGTGGATCGGCCCAGCCGCGACAGGCTTTTCTTCAACTCGGCCGCGGGCGCGGGCTTGAAGACGTCGCGGAATTGCCCCAGGAAGGACCGGGCACGCCGGACGGCCACCCGGAAGTCATGCAGGAACTCGGCGTCCGTGTCGTTGCGGATGCCCTCTTCGTTGGCGCGCGCCACCCGATACTGGGCGTGCAACATGGCCCGGACCGCGTCGGCCGCGGACATGGAGACGGTGAGCGGGGTCCGGGACAGGGACGCCGTGCGCACCGGGTCCAGTTGTAGCGCCTCGAGTGCTTCATGGAACCGGGTGTTGCCCTCGGGCTTGACGCCCTGCCGCGTCCACCATTCGCACACCTCGCGAAAGGCCTTCTTGTAGCCGCGTACCTGACGGACCACCACCCGGTGCCCCAGCCGCTCGGCGTGCCCGCCGGCCGCCGCCTCCTCGTCATGGAGGACCATGCGCAGCACCGTCTTCTGTTCGCGATTCGTCAGGCGCCAAGTACGAGCGTCCGAGTGGATCGACAACAGCGGCAGCAACGCCCGATTCCCGGTGAGTGGCCGCAGCGCGTCTCGCAACGGACCCGGAGGAAGCTTGTCGGCGAATTCCGGGGAGCCGGCGAAGGCGGCACGGGCCACTTCCCCGGACGGGTCGAGGCGTTCGAGGCACAGCTCCCCTCGGGTGAGCCGCAACGCGCGGGAGCGGGCAAAGAGCCGCCCGTCGAACGTGTCATGGTACTGCGTTTCGAGCCTGGAGCCGCCGTCTTCGCTCAAGGCAAAGGCTTGGCGGAAGTCGCGCAGTACGTCCCGCCCCGCCTCGCCGGACGGGATGCGGAAGCACTGTTCCATGGTTTCGGGGATGGCCGGTGACTTCATTCTCGAATCCCGCCGACCGGAACCGACCGCGCCCAAAGGTCCGTTCCCGGTTCCCGGTCGCCCATGCATCCCGCGACCTGTTCCCACAATTCTCGAAAACGTCCGGTGGCGGCGGCTCTCGGGGAATGGACCGGAAGCGGGGCCCGTGCGAGGCCCATGCTCTCGACGTCCGCGGTGTAGGGGATCGCCGCCGGCAACCACTGCGGAAACTCCTCGCGCATGGCCTGCATCGTGGCGCGGTGCATCTTCTTGCGTGCCTCCACCATGGAGAAGAAGGCCCACACCTTTGCTTCATCATATCCCTTGCGCCGCAGGAAGAGGCGCAGGTTCGCGTAGGCGCGGGCGGCAAGGGTGGACGGCACCACCGGAACCAGCAGCATGTCGGCGGCAACGAAGATGCACTCGGCCAGCAGGGTCGCGGTGGCCGGACTGTCCAGGACGATCAGGTCGTACTCGCCGCGGAACGGATCGAGTATCTCTCCCAGCCTCTTCCTGGATCTCTTGACGCGGCCCAACAAGGACGGCAGGTGCCGGTGGGACCAATCCGCCGGCAAGAGATCCAGACCTTCGTAGTCGGTTCCCTTGATGTTGTCGGCGACTTTGGCGCCGCCCTTGAGGAGGACCCTCCGGGCGTGTTTGAGCGCCGGCTTGACGCGAAAGAAATAGGTCGTCGAACTCTGCGGGTCGAGATCGCAGATCAGCGTCCTGAGACCCGAAACAGCACTCAGATACGAGAGATTGACCGCGGCCGTGGTCTTGCCGACGCCGCCCTTCAAGTGATAGAGCGCGAGAATCCTGCCCTGTCCGGACTCCGCCATGGGTCAACGTCCGCCAAGTCCGTCAGGACGCCGGGCCGTTTGGAGGCCATCCTCCCAAATGACCTCCAGCCTGGGCGATTCAACTCCGCGGTTTCTTCGGGGGTACGATGGCGTCCTTGCAAGCCTTGGCGACGCGAAACTTGACCACTCGCCTGGCGGGAATCTTGATGCTCTCGCCGGTGGCGGGATTGCGCCCCATGCGGGCCTTCCGGCTGTCCTTCACAAGACGCCCGATGCCCGGAACGATGAAGACCCCGTTCTTCTTGACCTCCTTGACCGCCAGCGCCGCCAGATTATCCAGAAAATCCTTTGCCACGGTCTTGCTGAGATCGCATTTGGCTGCCAGATCGGACACGATCTGTGCCTGGGTCATCCTCGTCGCCGTCTTGGCCGCCGTCTTCCGGGCGGCCTTCGCCGCTGTCTTTGTCGCTGCCATGATCCTCCCCTTCCACACCCCGGTTGCCGGGATATCGAACGTTTCAAAGCGATACGTTAATACTATGCTGGTTTCATAGTTTTGTAAAGGAAAAATCATGCGTGCGACCGTCGCTTCACGCAGACGAACACGCACGCGCGACCGTTCCGTTACCGATATCGCGATACGTGAACGAGGGAAGGTCCGCGGAGAGGCCCAGGTGGTGTCTCATGAGGATCAGGTAACGCTTGACCAACTCCGGAAGGAGGAAGTTCCGGCGCACATGCTCCCGCCCCTGCCGCCCCAGAGCGGCCGCGGCGTCTCCGTCGTCCAGCACCGACGCCATGCGCGCGGCGATGGCGTCGGCATCGAGGGGGTCCACGAGATGGCCCGTCACGCCGTCGATGATCTGGCGCTTGATGCCGCCAACCCGGGAGCCGATGACCGGCGTCCCCTGCCACAATGCCTCCGCCACCACCAGCCCGAAACCTTCACGTGTCGAAACGTGCACGAACGCCCGGGCGATGCTCATCAAGGCGCCCACCACCCGGTCGTTGTCCTCCACGTTGACCCAGAACCGGACGTCCGCCCGGTCCCCGGCCTGCTGTTGCAGCTCCTTCAGCACCGCGTCCCCCTCCGGGTCGTCGGTGGCGGTGTTGCCGATGAAGAGGAGGAAAGGCCGTGGACCCCGAGGCCGTTCCTCTACCAGCCGCGCGAACGCCTTCAGGATGGTCCCCTGGTTCTTGTGGCGGTCGTACCGGGAGATGGCCGCGAAGATGGGCCGTTCAGGGTCCACGTCGTCGGCCGTGAACAGCGGCCGGAGGATGTCCAGCGCCTCGGACCGGGTATAGTGGCGGTTCTTCGAAGCCAGCGGGTCGATGCACGGCATGATCTCGTACACGGGGACGTTGAGCCCCGGTCCCACGAACTCGCGCGTGGTGAAAATGGCGCCGTCGTACTGGTTGATGTACGGCAGGAGGAAACGCCACACCGCCTTGTTGGGTATCGAGGTATCGATGTGGCAGCGCCAGAGCGTCCGCCCCAGAATCGGCGCGTTCATGATCATCGCCGCCGGCTGCGGGTCGTGCAGGACGGTGAGATCCGCGTCGATGAACGCATCGCGGGCGTTCTCGTCGATGGTATCGAGGTAAGCCCCGAAGATCTCATCCAGGGTAATCGGTCCGTCCGCTCCCTGGAGCAGGTTGTGGAACTTCTTGGTGACCTGGAAGAACGCGTCGTTGCCGCGGATGGTGCACCAGCGAGCCGTCAACCCCAGCGCCTGAGCGAGAGGAACCGCGCTACGCAGCATCTCCGCGACGCCCCCGCCCACGGAGGTGGAGTTGACGTTGACCCACGTGCGTCCCGCCAACGGCTCCGCCAGCCGCTTGATCTCGTCCATGCGCTCGCCGCCGATGACCGCCCCGTAATCGGACAGGTCGAAGTCGCCTGCCGGCCGATGTTCTTCAAGCCCGGCGAGAATGCCGTCGCGCCCGCTCCCGCCGAGGAGTCCGGACGAAGGATGCTCCAAGGCTCCGTCGGTGTCATTGAGAAACGTCAAGTTCGTACTCCTGTGCTGCGAAAACGGGCAGGGATTTCGCCGACTGTACAGCGACTTACGCGAGATTGTCAATGGTGCTCGGCGAATTCTCGGGGGACTCTTGCCACGGCAGGGGGCTTCACGTATTCTTTGCCCCCATCACACGCGCCGAACGAGCACTCATGCAAACGAGGAAGACTCATTTTCTGCGAAACGCGATGATCACGGGGGTGCTGATCCTGATCCCCCTCTTCGTGACGTACCTTCTCATCGCGTTCCTGTTCAATCTACTGAGCAACTCGGGCACGCCGATCCTGAGATGGGTCCTGTCGGTGTTCGGCGTGGATGGCATTCACTGGCTGACACCGCTGGTCCCGTTCATCAACCTGATCATCGTCCTCGCGGTGATCTTCTTCGTCGGGCTGTTCGGCACCAATATCGTCGGACGCCGCGTCCTGGCGACGGTCAACCAGGTGGTCATGCGCCTGCCGATGGTCAACACCATCTACGGCGCCGTCAAACAGTTGGTCGAGACGCTCCAGGGCCCGCGCCGGACCTTCCAGCGCGTGGTGCTGCTCGAGTACCCCAGAAAGGGGGTCTGGATGATGGGGCTCGTGGCCACGCCAAGACCCGATACGTTCAACCTCTCCTCCGGCGACACGCTGCTGGCCGTCTTCATCCCCACCACGCCGAACCCGACCTCCGGCTTCCTGGTGCTGGTGCCGGAAAACGAGGTCGTCGACACCGACTACAACATCGAGGAGGCGTTCAAGTTCATCGTCTCCTCGGGCATCGTCGGCCGGGACTTCGCCCCTCCGAAGCACGAGGACCTGCCCCGACAGGTGCCACTGGCCACCGCCTCGGACAAGTCGTAGTGTTGCGTTTCGCGAAAACGTTGACGAAGATGCGCGGGAATTTTTGTCGTCGCCAAGGCGCGATGACCCGTAGGGGCGACCCGCGGTCGTCCCAGTGGCTAGTGTCCTGCTACCCGGACGCCTCGGCGGGCGGGTCCGCCGGGAGCGCCGCAGGCGCGGGTTGCGTCTGGCCCCCCGGGTTCGTGAACTGGTCGTTGAGCGTCTGCACGTAGCCGTTGGCTTCCGCGATCACTTGGGAGAGTTGCTGCCGGGTGGCGTCGTTCCAACCGGCTGGACGCGCCGAGAACACGTTGCGCCAGAGGCGCGTGTTGCCGTTGAATGCCGCGGTGAGGGCGTCGAGCACCTCGGTGTCGCGGTCGGCGCCGAGCGAGCGCCGGAGCGTTCGCAGGACCCGCCCGGCGGCCAATCGCCGAACCGTATGGTGAACATAGCCCGCGACCAGGGCCGCCACCGCCAGGACGCCGTAGGTCCACGCCGACGCCCCCGAAAGCACCGCCCAGTAGGTGCTCCATTCGCCTTCCCAGACCGCCCACCCCAGCACCGCGGCCAGGAGCACGGCGAAGGCGATACCGTCCAACCGCCGGGTCTGGCGGCGCCAGTCGGCGATCATCTCCTGGAGCCGCGGCACCAGGCGCAGCTCGATGTCGCGCGCGGTGTGCTCGAGAACACCCATGATGCGGTAGCAGCGGTCCACGCCCACCTGCCGCACGCGTCCGTGGATCTCCGCGAGATCCGCGTCCCGCTTCTCCTCGAAACGCCCGCGCAGACCGTCGTCCTCGATGACGACCGCGGCACTGGGGCTGTAGATGCAATAGAAGCGCCCCGCGGTGAGCCCTTTCTGTGACAGCGCCCGCTGCCACGACCCGACGATGTCCTCGGGGTTGTTCTCCCGGGCCGTGTGGTCCATCTGGTTCAGGATGTAGAGGAACTTGCTCGAATCCGTCCGGTGAATGGTCTCCGCCACCAGGTGCTGCAAGGTATCCTGCATGGCGCCGGGCTCGGGATGACGCGCGTCGAAGAACACCAGCACCAGGTCCGCCAGATCGATGATGCGGTCGGTGATCCGCAGGGTGGCGGTGCGCTGCTGGTCCGCGTCGAAGCCCGGCGAGTCGATGAGGATCCTGCCGCGCAACACCTCGCCGGGACAGGTCTTGAGCTGGAGGTAGGCGTCGATGCGGCTGCCCTCTCCCGGACTGATCTCCTCGATGGCGCGGCTCATCTTGTAGAACGGGAAGCGCGGGTCGGCGTCCAGCGCCACCCCGGGCAGCACCCGTACGTCCGGTTCGGTACCGAAGCACAGCACCGAGAAACGATCGTCCACCGCCTGGTTGCCCGTCACCTGGACCCGCCGGCCGAGAAAGTCGTTGATGAAGGTGGATTTGCCGGACGAAAAGGTACCCAGCACCGCCACCAGCGGCCACCATGGGATGCGCGTGGCGTAGGACTCCTTCTCGCCCAGCAATCCCAACCCGCGGGCGATGCCGTCCAGCCGGCGAAAGCTCTGCACCGCGCCCAGCAAGACGGGGTTCTCGGCGCGCAGGTGATCCTCGAGGCTTCGCAGCCGTGCTTCCAGTTCAGCGGGTACCGCCATGGCTTCCCTTTCCGGCCCGCTCAGACGAGGGCCGCATCCGGGCCGGCGGTTGCCGCGCCGGCGTCCGCGAGTTGCCGCAGCGCGCGCGTCACGAACACGCGGGTCATGCGCTTGCGATACCAGTAATCCATGTCCGCGTTGTCCAGCGGATGGGACACGCGCATGGCCAGTTCCGCCGCTTCTTCTATGGCCGCGCCGTCCACAGGCTTGCCGCACAGCACCCGCGGCGCATCCTCCACGACCTTGGGCGCCGACGCCACCGCGGTCAGCACGATCCGGGCCGCCTCACAGGTCCCCGTCGCCCCAACCCGCAAGGCCGCGGCCACCCCCAGCACGGGGAAGTCGAAGGAGCCCCGGCGCCGCAGCTTGAGATAGACGTTGCGCCACCCGAACGACGCCTCCGGAAGCCACACTCCTTGCAGCAGCTCGTCGGGCCGCTTGGCGAGGTAGTCGATGCCGTCGTCACGGTACAGGGTTTCCAGCGGGACCTGGCGGCTGCCCCGGGCGCCCACGAGCACCGCCTCCGCGTTCAGGCTGCTCAGCACCGGCGCGGTGTCCGAGGAGCAGATGGCGAGGCACACGCGGCTCTTGGGCGCCACCAGGCAAATGTCCCCATCCTTCTTGAGGCAGAAGCCCACGGCTTGGCGCCAGAAGAACGACTGGTCGTAGTAGTTGCAGCGGGTATCCACGAACAGGTTGCCGCCGATGGTGCCGGCATTGCGGAGCTGCAGCGTCGACACCAGGCCCGCCGCCGCGGCCAGCGCGGGAAACTCCCGGCGCACGTTGGCGTGTCCGGCGACGGCGGTCAGCGTCTCGCCCGCGCCGATCCACAAACCGCGGCCGTCTTCCCGGCGGATGCCGCGGTGCTCTTCGACGTGGCTCAGCGACACCAGGTAGCGCGGCGTGAACTGCCCGCGCTTCATCTTGGGGTAGACGTCGGTGCCGCCGGCCACGGCCATGGCCTCGGTCCCCAGCTCCTGAAGCACGCCGGCCGCTTCCGCCAGGGTGCGGGGCCGGATGTAGGTGAAGTCGGGAAGTCGCAGCATGGGCCGGCCTCAGCTCTTCTGGGGCACCTCGACCCCCTGCCCCGGCGTCCAGCGAATGGGCGTGGGAAACGCGAAGTCCGGCACCGCGGGGTCCTTGAGGCGCTGGTCCAGCGCGCGCAGGATCTTGTCCGGGGTAATGGGGATCTCGTGAATGCGCACCCCCACCGCGTCGAACACCGCGTTGGACACCGCCGGGATCACCGGCAGCAGCGGCCCCTGGCCCGCCTCCTTGGCGCCGAAGGGACCTTCGGGGTCGTCGGTCTCCACCAGGATGGTCTCGATGGGCGGCGTCTCCAGCGTCGTGGGGCTCTTGTATTCGAGGATGGAGGGGATCTTGTGCACCCCGGACTTGCGGAAGATCTGCTCTTCCATCAACACCTCGCCCAGGGCCATGTACACGCTGCCCTCCACCTGCCCCTGCACCCACAAGGGGTTGAAGGCGCGGCCGCAGTCGTGAGCGATCCACACCTTGTCGATGCGGATCTCGCCGGTGTCGCCGTCGCACTGAAGCTCCACCACGGCGGCGGAGTAGCTGTACGAAGGCGTGGGGCCGACGCCGGCGCCCTTGTAGTCGCCCGGATGGCGCGGCGGCCGGTAGCTGCCGGTGGCGCCCAGGGTGCCGAAGCGGGTCTCCGCCCGCTCCACGCACTCGGCGAAAGCCAAACCCCGGTCCGGCAGGCTGCGGCTGCGCACCTGCCCTTCCTCCATCTCCAGGTCGTCGGCGGGCACCTCCAGCACCTCCGAGGCCACCTCGAACAGGCGCTCCTTGAGGTTGCCGCAGGCCTGGATGGCGGCGTTGCCCGTCATCACCGTAACCCGGCTGGAATAGCTCCCCAGGTCCACCGGGGTGAGGTCCGTGTCCGCGGTCACCACGCGCACGTCCTCGGGCCGAAGCCCCAGCTCCTCCGCGACGGCGAAGGCGAGGATGGAGTCCGAGCCCTGGCCGATGTCGGTGGAGCCGCAGAAGACCGTGACGCCGCCGCCCCGGTCGGCGCGGAGTTGCACTCCCGAGTGGGGCATGTCGTTCCAGTAGATGGGCAGGCCCGCGCCGCTGATGTAGGAGCTGGCGGCAAAGCCGATGCCGTGGCCGTCGGGCAGCGCGCGGTGCTTGTCCTTCCAGCCCGAGCGCACGGCCACCTTCTCGATGCATTCCCGCAGCCCGATGGTCGAGACCCGCAGCCCGTTCACCGTGACGCTGTCGGGCGCCACCACCTGCTTGAGGCGCATCTCCACCGGGTCCAGTCCCAGCTTCTCGGCGATCTCGTCGAGCTGCACCTCCATGGCGAAGCGCGGCTGCGGCGTGCCGTGGCCGCGCTTGGGGCCGCACGGCGGCTTGTTGGTGAACACGCGCACGCCCTCGAACTTGTAGGCCGGCAACTCGTAGGTCACGGTCTGCAGCGCGCCCGTGTAGTAGACCGTGGCCAGGCCGTAGCTGCTGTAACCGCCGCCGTCCAGGAACGAGCGGAACCACATGCCCGTGAGCGTGCCGTCGCGCTTGACCCCCGTACGCATCCACATCTTCACGGGATGGCGTCCCCGGTGCACGTAGAACGACTCTTCCCGGTTCAGGGTGATCTTCACCGGCCGCCCGGTGATCATGGCGAGCTTGGCCACCGCGATCTCGTGGGAGAACGGGTCGCTCTTGCCGCCGAAACCGCCGCCCACCGGCGTGGCAACGACCCGGATGTGCCCCATGGGCAGGTCCAGCACCCGGGACAGGGCGCGGTGCACGTAGTGCGGCGTCTGGGTGGAGGACCAGAGCGTGAGCTTGCCGTCGGGCGTATAGGTCGCCAGCGCGCAGTACTGCTCCATGGGCAGGTGCGTGTTGCCCTGGAAGAAGTAGGTGCCCTCGAAGACCTCATCCGCTTCCGCGAAGCCGGCGTCCACGTCGCCGAACTCGAAGGACACGGCCTTCTGGATGTTGGCGCGCCGGTTCCAGGTGTGGATGCGGTGGTCCTCGGCCGCCAGCGCGCCTTCGATGGACAGGATCGGATCGAGCACCTGGTAGTCCACGTCGATGAGGCCCAGCGCCTCCTGCGCCACGTCCTCGCTCACCGCCGCCACCGCCGCCACCGGGTCGCCGACGTAGCGCACCTTGTCCACCGCCAGCGCCTCCTCGTCCTGGGTGGAAGGCATGATGCCGAACTTGGTGGGCACGTCCGCGCCGGTGATGACCGCGTGCACGCCGGGTAGCTCCAGCGCGCGCCGTGCCGAGACGCCGTGCACCAGGGCGTGGGGGTGCGGGCTCCGCAGCAGCCGGGAGAACAGCATGCGCGGCAGCACCATGTCGTCGGCGTAGCGCGTGTCGCCCGCACATTTGGCCGGACCGTCGATGCGCGGCAGCGGCTTGCCGATGACAGAGAACCCGTTCTTCTTCATGCGCGCGTTTCCTCTTCGCCCCGGCTCACCCCGGTCCTCTCGATGAGGACACGCAGCGCTTCAGCCTGATTGGCCAGCGCCTGCATTGCTTCGCGGTGACGCGCATCCTCGCGCTTCTCGCGTTGGTCGCCGGCCCTGCGCATCTGTTGGAGACCCTGCCACACAAGGATGACCCCGACCGCGCCGACGGCCAGTTGCCCCGCACCGACGGCCAGTTGCCCGGCCGCAATCCATTCTATGGGTGTCATGTCGATCCCCCTTCCACGGCCCTCGTCCGTCAACCCCGCATTTCGCCTACCGCCTGCTCCACCGCCTCGATGATCTTGGTGTAGCCGGTGCAGCGGCACAGGTTGCCCGACAGCGCCTCCTCGATGTCGGGGCGCGCCGGATTCGGCTGCTTGTCCAGCAGCGCCTTGGCCGCCAGCAGGATGCCGGGAATGCAGTAGCCGCACTGGGCCGCGCCCAGGTCCGAGAACGCCCGCTGCAAGGGATGCGGCCGACTCTGGAGGGCGAGACCCTCGACCGTGGTGACGTCCCGGTCCTCGGCCTCCACCGCCAGCATCAGGCACGAGTAGATGGGCTCGCCGTCCACCAGCACCGTGCAGGTGCCGCACTCCCCCAGCTCGCACCCGTGCTTGGTGCCGGTGAGGCCCATCTCCTCCCGCAGCACCTCCAGCAGGCTGTGGGTGACGTGGGCCGCCACTTCTTGCGGCTCGCCGTTGACCCGCAGGCGCATCAGGCGCTTGCCGGTGAGGGTCTCGCTGTCGGACATCGCGCTGCTCAACTTCGGAAGAACCTCCTGGCCTTCAACTCGAAACGGGGCAAGGTCCCGGGCGCCACCACCTCCACCACGGGGCGGATGTGCAGGTTGTCCCGGACGGACTCGACCACGCCTTCTCCGAGCCCGGCCGGCGCTCCCGCCGCGCCCGGCTCCACCGTGATCTTCAACTCGGCCATTCCATCGCTCCGCACCACGTCCACGCGGAATTCCTCCACCTCGGGAAACCGGCGGACGATACCCTCCACCGCGCTGGGGAAGACGTTCACTCCCCGCACCACCACCATATCATCCACGCGCCCGAGAACACCCCCCCGCAACACCAGCGAGTCGCGCCCGCACGCGCAGATGCCTCGCCGTGGCTCCACCAGGTCGCCGGTACGGTAGCGGATGACCGGGCTTCCCACCCGGCCCAGGTTGGTCAGCACCAGTTCGCCCCGGGCTCCCTCCGGCAGCGACCCGCCGCTCTCCGGGTCCACCACCTCGGCGATGAACTCGTCCTCGTTGACGTGAACGCCTTCCGCGAGAGCGCCGCACGCGAAACCGAAGGCGCCCACCTCGGTGGCGCCGGTGTGGTCGAAGCAGCGGGCGCCCCATGCCTCCTCGATGCGTTGCCTGGTGGACGCGATGCTCGCGCCGGGCTCGCCCGCGTGCACCGTGACCCGGACGGCCGAATCCCGCGCCAGGTCCATGCCCGCCCGGCGCGCCTCCGCCGCCATGTGAAGCGCGTAGGTGGGGGTGCACACCAGCACCGTGGCGCCGTAGTCCACGAGGCTCTTGAGCCGTTGCTGCGTGGACTGTCCGCCGCCGGAGACGGCCAGCGCGCCCACCTTGCGGGCGCCTTCCCAGCCGCTCCAGAACCCGACGAACGGTCCGAAGGAGAACGGGAAGAAGATCCGGTCCTCGGATCCCACCCCGGCAGCCTCCAGCACCGCCTTCCAGCACTCGCCCCACCAGTCCCAGGACGCCTCGGTATCCAGCCAGTACATGGGCCGCCCCGTGGTGCCCGAGGTCTGGTGCACGCGCACGTAGCGCTCCAGCGGATAGGTCAGGTCGCTGCCGAAGGGCGGTTGCGCGAGCTGGTCGTCCACCAACTCCTGCTTGGTGGTAAACGGCAGCTCCGGGAACTGTTGCAGCCCCTCCAGAGGCCGTTCGACACACCCTTGATACTTGCGGCGATAGAACTCGTTGGTCCGGAGCACCTCGTCGAGCATGCCGTTGAGCCTGTCCAACCGGGCGCGTTCCATGGTCCCCTCAACTTTGACACGGAACGCAGACACGGCTCAAGCATTTCATCCGCACCGCTCCGGCGCGTCACGGCGATGGCCTCGGGATCTTCGAGACACGCCCGGGCGATCTCGCGGCATCCTCGAAGCCACGGGGCGCGACATGGAAATGGAGCCAGGGGCGGCTTCCGGGAAACCCGCGGGCCGCGATTCAACCCAGGCGCAGTCCGGCCGGGAGGCCGGCGCGGCTCGCGTATTCGGCTGCGGCGACCTTGGTCCCGGAGTCCGCCGCTCTCACGCGCTGCACCACGACGCTTCCCGTACCGGCGGCTACGGTCATGCCGGACTCGGACAGGTCGAGGACCTCGCCGGGCGCGCCCGAGCCCTTCCCCATCCGGCTGCCGAATAGCTTCAGCTTGTTGCCGCCGGCGGTGGTCCATGCACCGGGCTGGGGGTCGGTCCCGCAGATCAGGCGGTGCACTTCCTCCGCCGGCCTGGCCCAATCCACCCGCGCGTCCTCCTCGTCGCACCAACTCTCGTAGGTCGCCCGGCCGTGGTCCTGCTCGATGCGTGGGGCCGTGCCGGCGCGCACCAGTTCCACCGCCTCGGCCATGGCGTCGACGCCCATGGGGAACAGCTTGCCGAAGTAGAGGCTGCCTACGGTGTCGTCCTCGCCGATCTCCACCTCCTTCTGCAGGAGGATGGGGCCCTCGTCGAGTCCCGCATCGGGCCAGAATACGGTCAGCCCGGTTTTGGCGTCCCCCTGTATCCGGGCCCAGTTGATGGAGCTGGGTCCCCGATGCAGCGGCAACAGCGACGGGTGGTACTGGATGGTGCCCAATCTCGGCGCATCCAGGACCCGCCGCGGCACCAGCAGGGTCACGTAGGCCATGACGCACAAGTCGGACTCGAAGCTCCTCAGGATCTCCAGCGCCTCGTCCGTCTTCCAACTTCGGGGTTGGTGAACCGGCAACCCCCGCTCCAGGGCCGCTTCCTTGAGCGGGTCCGGTGGCCGGCCCTCATGGTCCGGCGGGCAGAGGACGCCCGCCACGTCGTCGGGACCCGCCGCCAGGCGTTCCAGCACGGCCTTTCCGAACGCCTGCTGTCCGTGGATCAGAATGCGCATGGGAGTTCCTGTCGTAGGGCGTCAATCGTTCCCGGAAGGCCCCTGGCCCGCGGCAACCCGCCGGACAGACCGTCGGAGCACCTGCCACCATATTACCACGAAATCGAAACCACAAATCCGGCGGCCGAGGCACATCCAAAGAGAACGTCGGACAGGCTCCTACGGGGCTGTAACGTCCGAATCGGACCCGCCCACGGCTTCCAGGATCGTCCGAATCCGTGGCCCCGGGACTTCGGAAGCGTGGAGCATTCCGATCGGCCTCGTTGACACTGGAAACCCGGTTTGGTATCGGCGTCTCATGGCCCGCAAGGGTGGGTGCCGAGGATTTCCCGGCCTGCCGGCCGAAGGGAGGCAAGCGATGACAAGACATGAACCGCGCGGTGTCGTGCATTGGATCGATCACTTCATCGTGGGCACCAACGACATGGTGGAGTGGGTCGACTGGGCGGTGAACGCAACCGGCCTCCCCCGGCGGCCGATACGCGGCATCACCACCACCGGGCGCAAGAAGGACGTGCCGATCATGTGCTTCCTGTGGTGGGACGGCGAGTCGTGCCGCATCGGCGCGTTCCTCCAGCCCGAGGTCTACCCGGCCGCCAAGCCCCTGGGCGAAGAGTTGCCGCGGTGCGGCTTCTACATCCGGCCCGAGGACGTGGACCGGCACCTCAAGCGGCTTGAACGCCACGACATCCCCCACACCGACCCGGTGCGGACGGCGGACGGCGGCGATGAGGGCACCGTGATCTACTTCGCCGACCCCGACGGCAACCAGTTCGAGTTCTGGGCGCCGGAGCGCATGCCCGAGGGCGCCATGGAGATCTGCACCACCGAGGGCGTCGGGCGCATCAGCCACGCCGTGTACGGCTCCCGTGACCTGGGCCGCACCGCCGACTTCTTCGGCAAGTACTGCGCCCTGGAACCGGAAGTGAGCCCCAACGTGGCCGAGGGCAACCTGGTGCTGCGACTGCAAGCAGGCGGCCGGCTCATCTACAAGCTCACGGACGAGGTGGACGAGCGCGTGGCCGGGCATGGACCGTGGTGGGACATGCATACGGCGCTGACCGTGCGGGCCGAGGAGTTCATGCCCAACTACCGGCGCATGTGGGAGACCCTGCCCGAGGAAGCCATGGCCAAGGAGGACGACACCCTCACCCTGGAGCAGGAGGACGCGCTGCCGGCCCGCACCGGCCTGCACCGCAGTCCGGTGGGCTACCGCTGGAAGGCCATGTTCGAGCGCGGCGACGAGTTCTACGACTGGGACGGCCACGCCTTTCACTTCTTCGGCGGCCGGCCGGTGAAGGACGACGACTCGCTCGCCTTCTACACCATCGTGGAGCAGGAAGAGTACCTCACCGACGTCGCCGTCGAGGCCGAGAAGGCGCGCGCCGCGCAAGGTTGACGGCTGTTTTCACCCCTGGTCAAAATTGGCCGCGGCTGATTTTGACCAGGGTCTAAAATGGGCGTACACTCGACCCACGGCCGAGACGCCCAGATCCGAGACGCCCAGATACCTCGCCGCGCCTGCGCGCCGTCAAGAAACAGTCCAAGCACTACCATTTCGACTGGACCCTGGCGCCCGAAGACAGCCCACGTTTCGAGAACCTCACGGCCTGCCACCTGCTCGAGTGGGTCCACCACCAGCAGAACACCGAGGGACTGGACCTCGAGCTTCGGTACTTCCGCGACAAGGACGGCCGTGAGGTGGACTTCGTGGGGGAGCGGAGCGGAGCACCGTCACTCCTGGTGGAGTGCAAATGGTCCGACGCCAACCCGGACCGGAGCCTCAAGTACCTGAAGGCGAAGTTCCCGGAAGCCGACGCCTGGCAGATCTCGGCCACCGGGGTGAAGGACTACGTGACGCCCGAAGGGGTCCGCGTGGCGCCGGCGCTGGCGCTGCTTTCGATGCTCGTTTAGGACGGGCGGTGAGGACCAGCGATTGACAGGAGGGTTTCAAACTTGGCCGTGTAGGTGTTGCCCTACAGCCCGCCGCCCGTAACTAGCTGAAAACGAAAAGTAAAACTTTCCTCTTGAAAGACAGGTGAATTCGCGTCGGAACAATCAACACATGGTCAACACCGCGTGTCCACCGCCGTTGTTTTTGTTCCGTTGCGCAAACCCGGCATCTCCCGACGCCCCATGGCGTCGATGCGGCCGATTCGGTGCGATAGTCGATCTCGCAAGAGGGCGGCGAAGTTCCATGCCCGGTGGGATCTTCGACCTCCGCAGGCATCGGGCCAGGCACGCCGCGACAGCACGCGAGTGGCAACCATCGCGCTTCTACCCGAACTGCTCAACCGTGCTCCCTTCCCGCCAGCGCAGAGGGCCTACTCCGTCATGCGCTTGAGCCCGCTCAGGGGCTGAACCTTCACCGCCCGCGAGGCGGGCTTCGCGGCCACCGTGATCTCCTGGCCGGTGAAGGGCGAGATCATCTTGCGCGCCTTTGTTGCGGGCTTGCGCACCACCTTGATCTTCAGCAGGCCAGGAAGCGTGAACGTTCCCACCGCGCGTTTCTTGACGTGACGCTCGATGACCACTCCGAGCTGGTCGAGCACCGAGGCCACATCCTTCTTGTTGAGCCCGGTCGATTCGGACAGGGCGTCCAGGAGCTGTGTCTTGGTCATGGCCTCCTTGAGCGCCACGTTCCTGCGGTCTGCGGTTGTCGCCACTGTAGAAACCGGTATCTCAGAGTAGCCCACCGGCCGTTGAAAAGCGAATCGTTCCCGATGGGCCAACTGCCGTGGTCTGGGCAGCGGTGATGTGCGGATGCACACCGTTGAAACTGAGTTGGTACGGTTGGGGCTATTACCGCCGCCAGAACTCAAGGACACGTACTATCGGCAGTCCGAAGAGTCGACCTTCGGACCTGCGCATCCACGTCTACCTGGCATGCGAGACCAACCGTGTCGACGAATCACTGGCTGGCCACCAACGGGCACAGTGCTGCTGAAGCACCTAGGCCTTCTTTGGTAGCCGCCGCCAGTTTCCAGAAATTTCAAGACAAACAATTGCATTGTGTTGTGTTCGACGCTACACAGTACTGTAGCCTATTAGGAATCATGGTGCTGCTATTTGACGGAGGCAACACAATGAAAGGTCATCCGAATCCACGCCAGCATCCTGGCACCTTTGTCCGGCAAAACGTCATCCCGTCTGGTATGACGGTCAAAGACGCGGCCAACCGACTCGGCATAGGCCGCCCGGCGCTGTCGAACTTCCTAAACGGGAAATCTGCCCTGTCCCCGGAGATGGCGGTCAGATTGGAGAAAGCGTTCGGCGCCGACCGTCAGGGACTGCTAGACATGCAGTCGGCGCACGACCTGCAAGAGCGACACGCTAGGGAAAGGGCCGTTGCGGTACGCGCCTTCGTACCCAGTTTCCTGACCATTACCGCAAGACAGATCGAGGACTGGGCTGGCCAGATTGATGCCCGCACTCGCCTACCCGTGTTGCTGCGGAAATTGGTGCAATCAACCGGCAATGGACTTCTCAGGGTCGACTTCCCCGGTTACGACAATGCCCAACGCAAAGGTGACGATGGTTTTGTCGAAGCGTCCGCCGCCACCCCCTGGGTTCCCGAAGGGCTGTCCCATTGGGAGTTCGGCACCAACAAAGAGCCACGTGTCAAAGCAGAGGACGACTATTCCTCCCGCCTGATCTCGGTTAGCTCGCCCGAACGTGCCAAGAGCACCTTCGTTTTTGTCACCCCCCGCAACTGGTCAGGCAAGACGGCTTGGGAAAAACTGAAGAATGAGGCTGGAGACTGGAAAGCAGTCAGAGCATTCGATGCGGACGACCTTGAGCAATGGCTGGAGCAGTCCGTGCCAGCGCAGATCTGGTTTGCCGAGCAAATTGGATTGCCGGTCAACGGCTACGAGACTCTGGAGCAAGCATGGAATCGATGGGCAAACGCCAGCGAACCACGGCTCACGCCCGAAATTTTCTCACCTGCGATCACAGCGTACCAAGGCACTTTCAAGAAGTGGGGCACCAACCCGAGCAACAAGCCATTCGTCATCTCGGCTGACTCACGGGAGGAAGCACTCGCCTTCCTCGCTTGCCTGTTTGATGCCCAGGAGTTCCATCAATTCAAAGACCTCACCGCGATTTTCACATCTCCGCCGACTCTTCGAACCCTGATTTCGTCGTCAGTGCCGTTCATTCCGATCGTTGTCTCCGAAGATGTCGAGCGCGAGCTTGTCGACGCCTATCGGCGACTTCACTGCATCGTTTTCCGACCTCGCAATGACGTGAATGTTAAGGCGGACATCACACTTGATCTTCTCAGTCATGACGCCTTTAGGAAGGCACTAAGCGCCGCTGGAATCGCAAGGGACCAAATGGATCGGCTCGCAAGGGAATCCGGTTGCTCGCCGACAATCCTTCGTCGCCGCCTCTCAAAGAACGCCGCGATCAGAACGCCGGTCTGGGCAGGCGATAACGATACCGCGAAAGCCCTCGCACCTATGGCCCTGATCGGAGCCTGGAACACTCAGCGGGAAGCGGACCGCGAGATATTGGCCTATGTGGCGGATCGGAAATACGAGGCGGTCGAGGGTAACGTCATGCCCCTGCTTCAGCTCGACGACAGCCCAGTGTGGTCCGCCGGAAACCACCAGGGTGTCGTCTCAAAAATCGATGCTTTGTTCGCTATCGCCAGGATGATCACACCGGCAGACCTCGATCGGTTCTTCTTCGCCGCCGAAGTTGTGCTTTCCGAGGCTGATCCTTCCCTTGACCTCCCGGAAGACGACAGGTGGGCCGCAGCGTTTTATAACAAGACCCGCGAGCACTCCGACGCTCTACGTAAGGGAATCTGCGAAACACTCGTGATCCTGTCAGTACATGGAAATAACCTGCTCCGAGACCGTATCGCAGCCGATGTTGAAGCCAGAGTTTCTGGTCTGATCCGCAAACTCTTGACGCCTTTGGCACTTGAGAAGCTGCTCTCGCACGACCAAAACCTGCCATACTTTGCAGAGGCCGCGCCCGACGAATTTCTAAAGATCATCGAAGGTGACCTTGACCAAGACGATCCCGTGGTCTTCGGCCTTCTCAAGCCCGTCGACAGCGACTCAATATTTGTGTCTCCTTCACGGACTGATCTGCGCTGGGCCATGGAGTGCCTTGCGTGGAACCCCAGCAACCTCTCGCGGGTAATTAAGATCCTCGCCCGCCTTTCCTGGCAGAAAATTGACGACAACTGGGTTAACAAACCGGACGCCAGCCTGCAGGCCATTTTCAGATCTTGGATGCCACAGACAGCAGCAACATTGGAGCAGAGGGTGAAAGCATTGAGAGCGCTCGTCAGGAATTTCCCCAATGTCGGTTGGGAGATCTGTATCGAGCAAATCAAGCGCGGTCCACGGTTCGGGCACGACAGCTACAGGCCCCGCTGGCGTAGCGACGCCTCTGGCGCCGGACAGGTAGTCACATACAAGGAAATTCATCACTTCACTCGGGAGGCGCTGGACCTCATGGTCGCGTGGCGGTCCCACGATGAAACGACACTTGGCGACCTCGTCGAATCACTCGAAGGTATTCCCGAGGAGGAACGGACCAAGGTCTGGGATTTGATCGACGGATGGTCCACTAGTGCCAGCGAATCTGCCAAGGCCGCGTTACGCGAACGCATCAGACGGTTTGCCCTCACCCGGCGTGCCCGCCACCTGAAGATCGGAGAAACAGCCCGCGACCGCGCGCGGGAGACCTATGAAAAACTCCAACCCCAAGATCCGGTTGCCCGGCATCGTTGGCTGTTCGCCAATCAATGGGTACAGGAATCCGCTGACGAATTCGAAGAGGAGGACTTCGACTGGCGGAAACGCGACGACCGGATCGACAGGCTGCGCCGGGAAGCGATGGACGACATATGGGCAGAGTACGGTTTCGAAGGCGTCAAGGAACTGCTGACCGCCACCGGCGCCGCCCTCACGGTTGGCCAGTATGCGATATCGTGCGTTACCAGCGTTGATGAACAAGTTGAGTTCATCCGGCGCTGCCTTTCTCATGATGAAGACTTTCGAGATGAAGCCGAGTGGTGTCTACAGGGCGCTCTTTTGGCCATTGAAGACAACTCTCGCACCAAGGTGCTACAGGCCGCCGCCAGAGTAATGCCCCCCGACGAGCGTACGCGCCTGTTTGTAAATGCGCCGTTCCGAGAATCGACTTGGCGACTGTTTGACGAGCACGGAACGGACCTCCGCGTTGGATACTGGAAGCAAGTGTACCCTGTCTGCAACCGACACACGCCCGCCGAACTCTCCGAACTCATGGATGGGCTTCTGGACGCTGCGCGGCCACGCGCAGCCTTCCGCGCGGTCCATATGAATATCCAGCATGTCGAGACGTCGCGCCTTAAGCGGCTGCTGCGTGATGTCGCCACGGGCAATGCCGAACCGGCAGGCCATTTCAAGATCGACGGGCACTTTATTTCCGAAGCATTTGAGGTGCTTGATGGTCGTGCGGGTATCACCCGCGATGAAATGGCTGAATTGGAATTTCTCTACATCGATGTCCTCGATCACAGCAACCATGGGATTCCTAATCTCGAGCGCATGATTGCGCAGTCACCGACATCCTTCGTCCAGGCGATTGCCCTCACATACGAGCGGAGTGACGGGAAGGAAGACCCGCCGGAATGGCGGGTCGAAGACCCTGAACAGCGAGCTTCAGTCGCCCGGGCAGCCTATCACCTTCTCGACCGATTGGAAGTGATTCCCGGCAAAGACGAAAACGGCAGAATTGACGCCGTGGCACTGTCAAAGTGGCTTGACGACGTGCGGCGCCTTTGTCGCGAGCACGACCGTGTCGAGGCTGGCGATCTTTGGCTCGGTCAACTCCTCGCGAACGCGCCCAAGGACGAAGAAGACGGCTTATGGCCGTGCAAAGCAGTCTGCGAGGCAATGGAGGAGATAGCATCCGCGGAGATCGGCAGAGGATTCCTCATCGGTGCTCGCAACTCTCGGGGCGTTCACTCGCGGGGAGAAGGGGGCCAGCAGGAGCGGGATCTAGCCGCAAAATATCGTGCTTGGGCCGGGCAGCTGCACTTCGACTATCCTTATGTCGGTGGAATCCTCGAGAACATTGCAGTCACCTACGACCACGACGCCAACTGGCAAGATTCAAGAGCGAAGATCGCCAAGAGGCTTCGGAGTTAACACGGCGCCACTGTCCGTAGTAACGACCACTGGCCGCAGCCACAGGCACGATGATCAATTGGAATGCTGTTTTGGCGACTCTGCCCGACCAGTTCACTCTGGATACCATGAGCGCCCACGAGACGACTCGAAAGAAACCTCAAGCCTACCTCAGGCAGCTGGCCGTGCGCTGGTCGAAGGAGGGTCGGGTCGGTGAGCGGCCCTGAGGACTGTTCAACGGTACCGGACCAATCGGGTTCCGGTACACCGGCCGTCGCGACACCGGTGGATGAGCCGTGTACCCTTGACGTACATCATCAAGCTTGTCATCTTGACAGGGGATGATCCTTGGGTATCGGGACAGAAGGACGCGGGCGTTTGCCGAAGGGCGGTCAGTCGCGGTCTTCCGGAGCTTCGAAAGCCAAGCAGCCAGACGGCTGGCCATCCTGAACGCCGCGCCTTCGCTCGATACCCTGCGGTCCTTGCCTGGAAACCGTCTCGAAGCCCTCCGGGGTGACAGGAGGGGCCAGTACTCCATTCGCATCAATCGGCAGTGGAGACTGTGTTTCGAGTGGCCAGACGGACAGGCAGGACCCGACAAAGTTGAGATCGTCGACTACCACGGATGAGAAGGAGGAGATCGGCATGTTCATGAGAGCTGTCCATCCCGGTGAGGTCCTCAAGGGCGAGTTGGAAGAACTGGGGATCACCCCGACGGAGTTGGCCCGGCAGATCGAGGTGCCCGCTAACCGGATGAGCCTGATCATCGCCGGCAAGCGTTCGGTCACCGGCGACACCGCGCTACGCTTGGGCCACTGGTTCGGTGTCGATCCTCAATTTTGGCTTAACCTTCAAGCACAGTACGACCTGGTTCAGGCCGACAGGGAAACGGGTGCCCAGATTCGCCATCTGCCGACCAGGCCGGGGGTTTTGGGAAAGGGCGCCGCTCCAGGGATTGCATGACCAGAGAAGGAGCAGGGATGCGGCTCGGCCGAAACCGACCGGTATTTCGGATTAAACGATCCCGTTTAGAGACTGCCAGCGAGGTATCGGAAAGGGTCTGGGAGGCTGAACGGTGAGCGATGGCAGGCCGTTTCAGGGAAGCCTCTTTGCCGAGGATTTCCTTCGCGAGTCCATCGCCGATCTTCCTGATTGGCAGGATTTCGACGAATCGATGCTCGACGGCGTCGAGTCCACCTTACAGGATATATTCGCCCGTTCCCGGCGAACCGGTCACCCCATGAGAGCCAGACGGAGGACGATCTGATCTGGCCCGTTCTCGGCCAGCTCGGGTGGACAGCGAACTTGCGCCAGCAGAACCTGTCAGCCCACGGTCGCGAGGCCGTACCCGACGGTTTGTTGTTCCCGCACAATGCAGCGAAGGAACGGGCCAACGACTTCACGGAGGAGTGGAAGCGGTACCAACATGGCCTTGCCATCGTGGAATCAAAACGCTGGCTACGTCCCCTCGACCGGCGGTCGGGACGACGCGGCGAGGAGACAGCACCCTCCACTCAAATGCTGCGCTACCTGCGGCGGGTCGATGATCTGACAACCGGACGGCTCCGCTGGGCAATCCTGACCAAACGGGGCAAGATGGCGCCTCTATTGGCAGCGCGCCCTATCCGTCTCGGAACAGTTTTTTGAAATCGACTTAGCCGCCGTTCTGGACCTGCCCGGCCACAACGACGGCCTGTTCGCCCTGGACGGGGAGGAGCGCCGCCATTGGCTCAAGGTGTTCGCCCTCGTATTCCGGTGTAGAGCATTCCTGCCAGGCGCGGCCGACGAACGGATATTCCATGAGCAGGCTATCGATAAAGGCCACTTCTACCGGGAACGAGTTGCCGCAAGCCTGTCCGAACTAGTCTTTGAAAGGGTCTTCCCGGATCTTGCCCGTGCGGTCGCGGGGGCCGCGCCGGACGTACCGTTGGCCGAGGTACGAGAAGCGGCGTTGGTTCTGCTCTACCGCCTGCTGTTCATCTTCTATGCCGAAGACCGTGACCTGCTGCCGGTCCGCGATTTGCGGTACGACGACTACGCGCTACGGGAAAGGGTTCGCGGTGATGTCGGGCGCCGCAACGATGCAGGCGATGCCTTCTCCGAAAGCGCCTCGATCTATTGGTCGTTGATCGACAATCTGAGTCGCGCCATTGACTTGGGTGACGCTACGATCGGCCTGCCACCCTACAATGGCGGACTGTTCGATCGGCGCCGCACGCCGCTTCTGGATCGCATCCGGCTGGGAGATGCGGTAATGGCCGGCGTGATCGACGCGCTGTCGTTCGAGCAAGCGCCGGAGGGCAGGCGCTATATAAACTACCGCGACCTTGGCGTTCAGCAACTGGGGTCGATCTATGAGCAGTTGCTGGAACAGGAGATCGTTCGCGACGGCGGTGAGATCGTCGTCCGACCGAACCTCTACGCGCGGAAGGATTCCGGCAGCTACTACACGCCCGACGACCTTGTCGGCCTGATCATCGGTGAGACTGTCGAACCTCTTGTACAGGCACGCACGGATGACTTTGCCGCTGAAGCGTCCCAACTCGCATCGAGCCAGTTGCCCGAAGACCGCCGGAAGCGTCGACTGAAAAAGCTCGATCCAGCGGAGAGGCTACTCGATCTTAAGGTCTGCGACCCGTCGATGGGTTCGGGACACTTTCTGGTAAACCTCGTGGACCATCTCGCTGACCGGGTCATCGCTTCGATGGCGGAGGCGGAAGCCGTATGTGACGGTTACATCTCGCCCCTGAACAAGCGAATCGACAGTATCCGAAGCACGATCATGGCCAATGCCCAAGATCGCGGCTGGACGTTCGATCCTGCACAACTTGACGACCGGCACATCGTCCGGCGCATGGTCCTTAAACGCTGTGTCTACGGCGTGGATAAAAACCCGATGGCTGTGGAGTTGGCCAAGGTCTCGCTGTGGCTGCACACCTTCACGGTCGGAGCTCCGCTCAGTTTCCTGGACCATCACTTGCGTTGCGGCGACAGCCTGTTCGGTGCTTGGGTGCTGAGTGCCATCGAAAAGGCGAAGCGCCGGGGTGGATCACTGTTCCTTCAAGGCCCTGTCAACCGAGCCACGCGGTCCGCGTCGCCCATGCAGATCATAGAGGATTTGACCGATGCGGAGATTGCGGAGGCACATCGGTCTGCGGACGTCTTTGCCGAAGTCTCGGAGATGACGGCACCGCTGAACGCTTTTCTTTCCCTACTCCATGCCTTCGACTGGATGGACCTTCGCGGCCCGCAAGACGAGGGTCCCTTTTTCGGTTGGCTCGAAGGGAGATTTGGCGATCCGATCGATATTGCGTTGGGCAAGGTCGAAATTCGGAGAGAAGCCCCGGAGGCGGAGCGCTTTGCTGAGATGCTGGAGCAGGCTCAACGACTCATCGCCGAAGAACGCTTCCTGAACTGGCAAGTTGCATTTCCGGGTGTCTGGTCGGACTGGGAAACGCCCGGTTTGACGGGCGGGTTCGACGCCGTGATCGGTAACCCGCCCTGGGACCGGATGAAGTTGCAGCAGGTCGAGTGGTTCGCCGCGCGTCGACCGGAAATCGCCATGGCCACACGTGCGGCCGACCGCAAGCGTATGATCACCGACCTTGAGGTGGCCGCTGACCCCCTCGCCCAGGACTTTGCGCGGGCCAATGATCAAGTTACCGCCGCGCTTCGCATCGTACGCAGCGGCGGCGACTATCCGCTGTTGTCCAGAGGCGACGTGAACCTCTATTCGCTGTTCGTCGAGCGCGCGATGACGCTCGTTAAACCAGACGGAATGGTCGGGCTTCTCGTCCCCTCCGGCATCGCGTCCGATCAGACAGCAGCGCGCTTCTTCAAGGGAGTGGCGACAGAGGGTAGGTTGAAGGCGCTCTACGATTTCGAAAACCGCCGCACGCGACACGGTGCCCCGCCCTTCTTCCCCGATGTCGATAGCCGTTTCAAATTCTGCGTCTTCTCGGCCAGTCCCTCGCCGCTCTCGGGCCACGCGCAATGTGCCTTCTTCCTACAGAGTGTGTCGGAACTCGCGGATCCGGATCGCTGCTTCCCGTTGAGCGCCGCCGATTTCGCCCGTGTCAACCCGAACACCGGCACCGCGCCGATTTTTCGCTCTCGCCGCGACGCAGAACTCACCACCGCAATCTACGGCCGCCTGCCAGTATTAGTGGACCGCTCCTTGGGTGACCCCATCCAGACATGGCCGGTGAAATATACACGCATGTTCGACATGACCAACGACTCCGGCCTGTTCCGTACGCGGGCCGAGCTTGAAGAAAAGGAAGGCGCCTGGTCCATCGGCGGCAACCGCTACGACAGCCCGTCGGGGGAATGGGTGCCGCTATACGTGGGCCGGATGATTCACCTGTTCGATCACCGCGCGGCTTCGGTCGAAGTGAATGAACGTAATCTCCACAATTCCGCCCTGAGTGACAACATCGGTGCCGAACTGAAAGCCGACCCTCGATTCTTGCCCACACCCCAGTATTGGCTTCCGGCGAAAGCGGTATCGTTTCCTCACGATCTCGGATGGACCATTGCATTTCGAGACATTGCCCGTGCAACCGACGCACGAACCATGATAGCAGCAGCGGTGCCCTTTGCCGGGTTGGGAAATACACTCCCTGCAATCTTTCCCGAAGGCCGGGGCGCAGAGCGTTCGAAGGCGGGCCTTCTCCTCGCAAATTTCGGCGCCACCGTACTCGACTATGCGATCCGCCAAAAGGCCCAAAGCACCCATCTCAACTGGTATATCGTGGAGCAACTCCCCATCGTGCCGCAGGATCGTTACGACGTGGTGAGCTTCGGACCGAAGACCGCAGCTGAGATCGTGCGCGAGATCGTGCTGGAACTCACCTACACCGCTCATGACATGGCACCCTTCGCTCGCGACATGGGCTATGTGGACAGGAAGGGGAAGACGCTACCCCCCTTCCCCTGGGACGAGGGACGCCGTCTCTATCTCCGCGCCAAACTGGATGCGCTCTATTTCCACCTTTATGGTGTGACCGACCGCGACGATATCCGCTACATCTACTCGACTTTTCCTATAGTTGAGCGCGAGGAGCGGAAGGCCTGGGACCGGTACCGCTCCTGCGAACTCTGCCTTGCCTGGAGCAATGCGCTCAGCGCTGGCCACCCCGACGCGACGATCCAGTAACGTACCTGTCATGTCTGATTAGGTACCCTTCGTGCGCGGACGGGTGGCCGGCAAACCGACAGTTGGGGCCGCCATTAAACTGAGGACATTGCCGGCACCTACGATCACGATGCCAACTGCAAGATTCCAGAGCGAAGATCGCCAAGAGGCTTCGAAGTTAAGAGGTCAAGTCCGAGAAGTGCTGGATAAATGGGAGAGGGTAGCATCAGCTGAGGCGGTTGTGTTGAGGCCGTTAGGGGCCTGGTATTCATGATCGAGATCCTCTTTGACGGCGCGCATCTGGCGGCGCTCGAGATCAGAGACCTTGATGGCCCTCCAGCGCTGGGCAGCCCGTATCATGGCGCCGAACATGAGCTTGAGGACGGGCTTTTCGCCGAAAGCGTTGGGAATGATCTTGAGCCGTCGGCGTTCCTCGACAAACAGCCGCTCCAGGAGATTGGTGGTACGGATGGCACGGCGATGGGTGATGGGCATGCGCAAGTGCGCGATACAGGCCTCGAAGTCATCCATGAAGCAGGCGGTGGCGGTGGGCAGTTCGGTCTGGTAGTCGGCGACCACACCCGCGGCGAGTTCGCGTGCGATGGCGCGGGAAGGGGCTTGGTAGGCGGCTGAGACCCGGGCCTTGAACTCCGGCCACAGGTCTTCGGGCGTCTTGGCGACGAGATTCCTCAAGCGATGGGCGAGGCAGCGCTGACGCGCCGACCGCGGGAAACAGGTCTCGATCGCCTTGATGATGCCCGGCGCGCCGTCCGAGACCACCAGCAGGGGATCGCCGAGGCCGCGCTGGCGCATGTCCTGGAAGAAGGCGCTCACCGTCTCCGCGTCCTCCTTGGAGCCGGCCATCAGATGCAGCAGCACCTTGGCG
>JAJEAI010000204.1 GCA_022824205.1 Candidatus Binatia bacterium | reverse complement strand
GGGCATGGGGCTTCCTTTCACTACCGGCGAAATGGCGTCCTTCGACTCCGCTTCGCTACGCTCAGGACGAACGGCCCTACGAACACGGACAATGAGCCCACGACCGTTCGTCCTGAGCGTAGCGAAGCGGAGTCGAAGGACGCAAGTCAGCCGAGGTCCGCGCAGGCCGGGATCACCTCGCGTCCCCAGAGTTCCATGGTGTGGTCGAACACGCGGTTGGGGGGCGTCAGCAGCAGGTGGGTGATGCCGGCCTCGGACAGCTCGCGGACGCGGGCGATGCATTCCTCGGGCGTTCCGGCGATGGCGAAGCGGTGCAGCAGGTAGTCGGTGATGAGTGCCGGGTCGGCCCGTTCCTCCAGCGGCTTGCTGATATCGAAGCCGGCCATGAACCGCTTGACCCCGTCCAGCTCTTCCGGCGGGACGGACTCGTACGTGAACCGGAAGTTGTGGTGCGCGCGGTTGGCCAGGCGGTGGCGCACGATGTCGCGCGCCCGGTCGCCGTCCTGGTCGACGCAGATCATGCCGGCCATGGCGACGTCGATGTCGGACAGCTCGCGGCCGTCCTCCCGGGCGCCGGCGGCGATGTGTGCCTGGGCCCACTCCAGCACGTCGAGGTCGAACCCGGTGCCCAGCATGATGCCGTCGCTGTAACGCCCCGCCACCCGAAGGCTCCGGGGACCCTCGGCGGCCACGTAAAGCGGTACCGGGAGCTTGCCGACGGTGAGGGCCGTGGTGCCCGCGCCTTCCTTGCCTCGCGGTACCTCGATGCGACGTCCCTGGATCAGTTCGCGGATGGTGGCCAGCCCGGCCGCGAACTCCTTGAGCGGGGTGGCCTTGCGCCCCAGCCTGTAGGTGGAGCCGTCGCCGGTCCCCAGCCCCAGGATCGCCCGGCCGTCCGAGATCTCGTTGCACGTGGCCGCGGACAGGGCCAGGGTGGTGGGATCGCGGTAGGCCATGGTGGTGGCGGCGATGCCGAAGCGCAGCCGCTCGGTGCGCAGCGCGCACACGGTCATGGCCTGGAACCCGTCCAGGTTCTGCAGGTGGCCGTCGGCGAAGAAGAAGCCGTGGAAGCCCAGGGCCTCGGCGGCCACGGCGCGCCTGGTGATCTCTTCCGTGTTGCGGGCAGGGGTGTGGATCGAATAGAGCACGGTTGTCCTCTCACTCAGGGTGTTGGTTGCGGCCGCGGGCGGCAGGCAAAGGGCTCCGCCGCCTCCCGCGAGGGACCGCACGTCGACAAGGAGACGGGCGTCTACGCCATCCCGAACAGCCGCATGGCGTTGCCGCCCAGGATCTTCTCCTTGTCGTCGTCCGAGATGCCTTCCAGCTCCTGCACCATCCGCACCGTGCCTTCCTTCCAGGTGCCCGAGGGGTCATTGTGCGGGTAGTCGCTGCCCACGGTCAGGTTGTGGTCCTTCCAGAAGTCGCAGGCGTAGCGCACGGAGGTCTCCGCGGCGAAGGCCGACACCCAGATCTGGCTGAAGAAGTCGCTGGGGGTCTTGCCGAGCCGCTTGCGCGCGTCCGGGTCCATGTCCAGGCGGTTCATGAGCCAGGGAACGAAGGCGGCCGAGCCCTCCACGAAGCAGATGCGCAGGTCGGGGAACTCCTTGAGAGCGCCCCGCAGGATCAGGCTGCCCATGTCGACGATGTAGCGGAACGGGAACGCCAGCAGGAAGGGCAGGGCGTTGTTGTCGGCCTCCAGGAAGAGCTGCTCGATGCCCACCAGCGCCGGGTTGGGATGGCCCTGCCGGTCGGACGCCGTGTCGTGCACCAGGATCGGCACGTCGAGCTGGCACACCTTGTCGTAGAACGGCCACAGCCGCTCGGCGCCCAGGTTGGCGTCCTCGAACCCGCCCATGAACTTCACGGCCTTGATCCCGAGCTGGTTCACCATCCGGTCCAGCTCCTTGCACGACTCCTCCACGTCCGGCAGGAACACCCAGCCGACGCCGATGTAACGCTCGGGATGGGCGCACTCGGCGAGGTCCTGGGCCACCGCGTCGTTGTAGCGCCGGGCCAGCTCGCACCCGAGGTCGCGGTCCCAGGTGTACAGCAGTTCGCGGTTCTCCGGGATGAGCACGTGCTTGTCGAAGCCCTCGAAATCGGCCTGGGCGACCCGGGTATCCAGGTCCCAGCGGCCCTTGGGCGACTGGTCCTTGATGAGCGTGCCGTCCGGCAACACGGACTTGACCGCGTCGCCGTTCCGCACCACCCGCGGTGACTCGGGGTACTGGTCGCTGATCCCCTCCAGGAACTTCACCGGGAAATAATGGGTGTCGCAGTCGATGTACATGGCCTTCCTCCTGGGGTCCTTGTTTGTGTCATTCCCGCCGGTCGGTCCGTGATCCCGGTCGGTCCGTCATCCCCGGTCGGTCCGTCATCCCCGCCCCTCCCTTCCGTCATTCCCGCGAAAGCGGGAATCCAGGCGGGGTGAGGCGGGGAACAGCCGTGGTTACCCCTCTCCACCCCTGGATTCCCGCTTTCGCGGGAATGACGTTTCGGGGGTTAGCACTACGCATACGTAAAGATGGCCCGCCCCAGTATTCTCCCTTCGGCGAGGTCGTCCACCGCCTCGTTGACCTGGTCCAGGGTGTAGCGGCGCGTCACCAAGTCGTCGAGCTTGAGCTTTCCTTCGCGGTACCAGCGGACGAAGGTCGGGAAGTCGCGGTCCGGGAGGCAGTCGCCGGCGTGGGTGCGGGTGAAGTAGCGTCCGCCGGCGAACAGGTTCGTGTTGATGAGCGGCGTGGCGCCCGAGGGCGGCAGGCCGATGAGCAGCGCGGTGCCACCGCGTTCCAGCCCCGGAGCGCCGGTGCGCACGGAGCGCAGGATCTGCTCCTGGGTGGTGGGATGGCCCACCGCGTCCAGGGCGTAGTCCGCGCCGCCGCCGGTGAGTTCGGTAATGGCCTCCACCGGGTCCACGTTGCTGGCGTTGATGCAGTGGGTGGCACCGAAGCCCTTGGCGAACTCCAGTTTCTCGTCGTCAAGGTCCACCGCGATGAGCGGGTAGGCGTCCACCACGGCCGCGGCCGACACGGCGCACATGCCGATGCCGCCTACGCCGTAGACCGCCACCGACTCGCCGGGGCGCACCTTGAGCGTGTTGATGATGGCGCCGGAGCCGGTGGTGACCGCGCAGCCGATGACGGAAGTCACGTCCGTGTCCACGTCGTCGTCCAGGGGCAGGACTACCCGCTCGGACGCCACCAAGTGCTCCGCCCAGGTGGACGCCGACGCCCAGATGGACTGCTCGCGCCAGACGGCCGGGATGGGCGGCCGCATGTTGAGGGCGTGGGACACGGGCGGCAGCGGCGACTCGGGGGCGTTGCGGTCCACCCAGGTGGTGAACACGTGGTCGCCCTCCTTCACGTGCGTCACGTCGCGGCCCGCGGCCACCACCACGCCGGTGGACTCGTGCCCCAGGAGCGCCGGGAGCTTTGAGCGCTGCTCTTCCGGGGAGCGCTGGATCTGATGGAGCTGGGAATGGCAGATGCCGCTGGCGTAAAGCTTCACCAGCACCTGGTCGGGCGCCGGGTCAGGAAAAGTGACCTCGTCCACCACCAGGGGCTTGCGCGATTCCACCAGGATTGCGGCCCGTGACTTCGTAGGCATGGCGCTTTCCTTTCCATCGGACGGCCCGCGGGCCGTGCCGGCCCGAAGGCCGTAGTGCCGCGCGCGGGCGGCTTCGCCAAATTCGTGAGTAGTTGCCGGCGGGTGGTTTGTCAAGGGAACGCCCGGCGGCGCGTTCCGCTGGTTCCGGGTTGAAAAAGGTGGTATCCACGACTACGCAATTCAGAGTTCCGTACCCACGCCCGCGCGCCTTCTTCACACGATTCGTGGAACGGGACGCCAGGAAGACCAGGAGGTAGCGATCATGTCCATTATCGATGCCGACGCCCACGTCGTCGAGTCCGAACATACCTGGGACTACATGGAACCGGCGGACCGGAAGTATCGCCCGCTCGTCGTCAAACCCACCGGCGAGGGCGGCGGCGAGTATTGGTTCATCGACGGCAAGATCCGGGGGCTGGTGCGGATCGTCATGACCGCCCACGAGCTGGACGAGGTGGCCGACCGTACCGGCCGCGTGATGTGGACGCCCCAGGAGACGCGCGAGATGGAGAACGTCGAAGCCCGCCTCAAGCACATGGACGAGCTGGGCATAGACGTCCAGGTGCTCTATCCCACGATCTTCATAGAGCAGGTCACCGACAAGCCCTCGGTGGAGATCCCCCTCTGCAAGAGCTACAACCGCTGGCTGACCGACCTTCACAGCCGGGGGAACGGACGCCTGCGCTGGATCTGCGTGCTGCCGCTGCTCGACATGAGCACGGCCCTGGAGGAGCTGGAGTACTGCAAGCAGAACGGCGCCTGCGGGGTTTTCATGCGCCCCATCGAGGGCCACCGCCTGCTGACCGATCCCTACTTCCATCCGCTCTACGAGAAGGTGAGCGAGCTGGACATGGCCGTGGGCGTGCACGTGGGCAACGGCAACCCGCAGGAGCTGGACCTCGTGTCCCAGTACAACGGCGGCGGCAGCTTCTGGAAGTTCCGCATCCCGGTCATCGGCATGTTCCACTCGGTGATCATGGGCGAAATCCCGAAGATGTTCCCCAAGCTCCGCTTCCACTGGGCCGAGGCCGCGGCGCTCTGGGTGCCCTACGTGGTCAAGGACCTGCAGCGGCGCTGGGGCGCGCAGAACAAGGACCTGCCGGACAACATCCTCAAGGAGTACCGCCAGTACGTGTCGTGCCAGACCGACGACGACGTGGACTACGTGCTCCGGTATTCGGGCGAGGACAACATCGTCATCGGCACCGACTACGGCCACAACGACCAGTCCACCGAGATCGAGGCGCTGCGGAACCTGAGGGAGCTGGGGAGCATTACCGAACCGCAGTACGAGAAGATCGTGACGCAGAACCCGAAGGAGTTGTTCGCGCTGCGGTAGAAGCCCGTAGGGGCGACCGCCGGTCGCCCCTACGGGCTTCTACCGACTGCTCGGACAGGCTTCCAGCTAATCGGCCTCGGTGCGCACGCGCCAGCGCTGGTACTTGGACCGGGCCTCGTCGCAGTTTTCCAGGGTCAGCCCCCGTATGAGGTGCACGGGGCGGCCGCCTCCTCCCTCGCGAGAATCGCCGCCCGCCACCGTCACGCACAGCTTCGGCGCGGCCTTGGCAACGATCTTGCCGTTGGCCGTCATCGAGAAGCCCTGGCCTGGAGACCCGTTACACTTCGTCAGACCCAGCCGGGCGCCCGCCTCGGCCGCCGCCGTCATGCACACGTCGAACCCCGGCATGTGGAACCGCCCCGCCCTGATGGCGTCGCTGTCGAACCCCTGGTCGACGCCGATCTGACCCTGATAGCTGTAGCAACTGTGGGCTTGAAGCCCCCTGTCGACCCTGGCGCGCTGCTTGTAGCCGCGAATGTCCAGGCAGAAACCCCGCTGGTCGTCCAGGCTGTCCACCAGCACGACCTCCACCATGTCGCCCGCGTACGCCGAACCGGCAAGCGGAAGGACGATGAGCACAGCCATGAGAATGAGTCCAGGGAATTTCATGGGACCTCCGTTCAACCGACAGCGGTTTTGACGATCCGGTTCGAGCAGCCGGTGGCCGCACCCCCGAGGATAGCGTCTTTGACCCGGCTACGTCATTCTCCAGGGTCGGAGACACTCTTCCCGCTTTCACGCGGGCTCCGTCTCGAAGGCTACCAGGTTGCGGCTATCGCGACTGAACTCCACCCCGATCAGGTGGACAGGTTGCCCCGCGCCTTGGTATTTTTCCGCGTAGCCGCGTTCCTTGAGTTGTGTCATGGCCGAGCCCTCCGGCGCGAGCTCCACCACCTTGAACTCGAACAGATAAATCTGTTCGTTGAACCGCACCGCCATGTCCAGCCGCCCGCGGCTCGTGCTGTCCTCCAGCACTACGTCCAGCCCCAGCCCCGCGAACCAGGCGTAGAGCACGCTGGCGTAGTAGCCTTCGTAGCGGGCGATGTCATTCCGGGTGTGCCACTCGTAGGGGATGCTCGCGAAGAACGCCCGCAACTGCGTCTCGATGCCGCTGAAATCGTTGGCCCGCAGCAATTCCCGCAGCCGCCGGCCCTTGCGCAGTTGGACGGAGACGTCCGGCGTCAGCGACTCCAGCAAGGTCTCGTTCAGACTCTTGCGCACCTCGTAGTTCGGATAGCCCAGCCGGAACCAGGTTTCTCCGTCCTCCTTCTCCACGCCCTGGATGGTCAGGTAGCCGGTCTGGAACAGCAGCGCGCCGGTTTCGATGTTATCCACGTCGAACCGCGACAGCAGGTCCCGGCGGCTGTAGGCCCGGTCCAGCGGCGGCACGCCGGCCCCGCGTTTCTGCATCGTGTCGATGAGGAATGCAGGCGTGCCGGTGCCGAACCAATGGGCCTCGAACTCACGGCTGCGAAACAGCAACAGCACGTCGAACGGATTGTAGACGTTTTCGTCGCCGAGCCAGTTGTAGCCGTTGTACCAGCGGCGGATCTCGTCCCGGTCCAGGCCGGGCAACTCCGGCGCGAACACCCGGTCGAAGTCCGCGTCGGTATAGCCGCAGATCGCCGAGTAGTTCGGGTCCAGGGTGAGGTCCGTCAGGTTGTTGAGGCCCGAGAACACGCTGGCTTGGGAGAACTTGCTCACCCCGGTGAGAAAGGTGAACCGGACGTGCTCGTCGCAGTCCTTGATGGTTCCGTAGAGCCCGCGCAGGGTGTCGCGGTTGGCCCGCGCCAGGTCCGGCTCGTCCAGCGCGTCCAGGATCGGCTTGTCGTACTCGTCCACCAGCACGGCCACCCGCTCACCGGCGCTCTGGTGCAGCACCCGAAGCAGACGGCGGAGGCGCCCCGGCGCCGTTGTATGCCCGGAAGGAGACCCTGCCTGTTCCTCGGCGTCGGCCAACTGTTCGATGATGTTCGCTTGCAGGAATCCCGGCTCCTTGAAGTTGCCCGCACCGAAGCTCAAGCATACCACCGGATGGTGCCTCGACCAGTCCCATTTGTCGTGGATGTCGAGCCCCTGGAACAAGGCCTCGTTGCCCTCGAAGAGTTCCTTCAGGGTGCTCAGGAACAGGCTTTTGCCGAACCGGCGCGGGCGGGACAGGAAGTAGGACTTGCCACCATCTACCAGCCGCCACGCAAACGCAGTCTTGTCCACGTAGTAGTAGTCGCCCTCACGTATCTCGCGGAAGGTCTGGATGCCGATGGGCAACCTGCGCTTCGTCATGGGAGCCATTCTACCGCCATTCGTTCGGGTCTCGTCCGTCCAGACAATTCAACGATCCAGCTTCAACAGCCGCGCGGCCGTACCCCCCAGGATATCCTTCTTGACCTGTTCTTCAAGTTCCAGGCTCCTGACCGCTTCGATGTATTCACGGATGGCTTCGTTGCCCTTGCCGCCTTGCGTGCTCACGCCTGTGAAATTCTGCGGATAGTCGGTGGCGAACACAAGCCGGTCTGGACGGATGCCGAGAATGCCGCAGCCCAAGGCCGTAAGCCCTCCCTCGAAGCCCGAGAGGTCGAAATAGATCCGGTCGAAATACTCCTCGAACGAGTGCTGCAAGGTGCCGAACCGGTGGGCCATCGCCACCAGCCGGTCCTTGAACGCGGCGATGCCGCCGCCGAAGTGCCCGATGACGAAATCGAGCTCCGGGTGGCGGTCCAGCACCCCTCCGGCAATCAGCCGTATGGTGGCGATGGCAAGGTCGATCTCCCTGCCGATGATGCGCGGCAGATCGTAGCCCTGGATGGAATCGTACCCCTTGGGCACCAGCGCCGGGTGCACGAATATCGGAACGCCGAGCCGCGCGACCCGCTCGTAGAACCGGTCCAGCTCCGGCGAATCGAGAAAGAGGCCGCCGACCTGCGAGGTGATCGTGACGCCGTGGAGCCCGCGTTCCAGGATCGCCCGGTCCAGTTCGTCGAGGGCCTTGTCGCCTTCCAGGACGGGCGCATGCGCCAGTCCGACAAACCGTCCGTCGTACCGGCTCTCCAGCTCCGCGTAGCTGTCATTGATGACCCTGCAATCCTCGAGGCTGCCGTCCCACCCCAGGTGGCAGGACACCACCGACACGTCCACCCCGGCCTCGTCCATGTCCCGGAGCTGCGCCTCCGCGTCGTACAGCTTCGAATGAAGCGTCATCCGCGGGACGCCGCCCTCCGTGGCCACGGCGACCGTGTCCGAGTAGAGGCCTTTCCGGCGGGCCAGTTCCGCGGGGACATAGTGATGTTGGAAGTCTACGACCATGGGCATTTCAGAGGTCAAGTTCCTTCGGGGTCCGAAGGATGCCTCCGTGGTTTCGTTGTCTCCCGTGGGGGGCCGGGCTGATCCCACGCCTCATCAGGCGGTATCGAGAGGAACTGCAATGCCTCAAGAGCTTCATCCAGCACCGAGTCCGCGTCATCGTCGCCGTATACGGCGTAGCCGTGTCGTTCCACGTTCGGAAGCGGTTCCCGCAGGTGTCGTGGGAGGAGTTTTACGGTTTCTCATGCGTTAACTCGCGCGGGAGCCGGCACGTTGCGGGCGGTGGTGCGCGGCGATACCCGCCAGCTTTCCGGCGAGTCGATCCAACTCCAACTCCAACTCATACTGGCTCTGCAGCCCCATCCAGAATTCCGCCGAGTTTTGGAAAAACCGGGACAACAGCAGCGCCGTCTCCGCGGTAATTGAGCGTTGGCCGTGAACAATGGCATGAATCCGGCGAACATCTACACCGATGGACTTGGCAAGCCGGTACTGCGTGATCCCCAACGGCTGAAGAAATTCTTCGTTGAGTATCTCCCCCGGATGAATGGGAGGGAGCTTGGCTTTACGTGGGTCAAATGGGTTGGACATTGTCGTCGGCTCACTTTCTCAGTGGTAGTCTACCAACTCCACTTGGTAGGCATCGCCCTGTCGCCAGACAAAACACAGGCGCCACTGATCGTTTACCCGGATACTGTACTGGCCTTTCCGGTCACCCGCGAGGGACTCCAACCGGTTTCCCGGAGGAACCCGGAGATCGTTGAGGTCCAGGGCGTTGTTCAGGAGCATGAGTTTTTGTTGCGCCCGTCGTTGGATACCCAGTGACAATCTGGCTACGCGTCGGCGCTCGGCGATGGCCTTCGTGTCCTTGTCACGGTAACTCTTGATCACGGGTTAACGTAGCGTCACGTGCTATTAGTGTCAAACGCCAATATGCCTTATCGGTACGGGAGTCTCTCCCCGGCGGTAACGGACGGGTTGTTCCCGGAAGAGGAGACGATCTTGAAAGGTTTGACGACAAGGACTAGCATTGCCATTACGCGAAACTCGCGAGATGCTGGTGGAGTGCCGGAGCCGGAGTGCGCGGGTTCGGATACAGGGTCAGGGTCAGGGTCGGACAAACGGAAGAAGTACGGGGCGACAAGCCAGCGATGGCCGAGCGCCTGACTATGGGACTGGAAGCGACATTGGCAGACATCGGTCAGAAGCTTCGAGAGGATCGCTTTCCGAATGAGCAAGCCATCTCTCTAGGCGTCGTCCTTCGTGTCCTGAGCGAACTACGTTGGGATGTTTACGACACAACGGTTGTATGGCCGGAATTTGCGACCGGCGAAGGCAGGGTCGACTTCGCGCTCTGCGAACCACCGTCAAAGCCAAAATGTTTTGTCGAAGTGAAGCAACAGGGAAAGATTGAAAACGGTATTCGACAGCACTGCTGTCCCACAAATTTTAAGCGAATCGGAGGGGGATTTGAGGGGGCGGGCTGGGCGGGGGCTGTGGCAGGAGCAGACCGAGGAGTGGTCGGCGCTCGAAGAGATTGAGTTGGAGGAGGCGGAGGATCTGATAGAAGGAGAGGGACAAGCGATTGA
>JAJEAI010000133.1 GCA_022824205.1 Candidatus Binatia bacterium | reverse complement strand
GCCGGCTCGGCCCCGCTCGCTGCCACCAGGACGCCGCGGTGATCGCCCGCGCGCAACGGGGTCAGCGCGAAACGGTCGGGGGCGAAGTGATAGACGCCGGCGTCCAGGTCGGACATCGACCCGGCCACCACGTAGACATCGATGTGGTAGAGCGCGCCGGTGCACGCGGCCGCGCGAAAGAGCATCTCGCCGCCGAAGTAGCGCCGGCGGCGCGTGACCCCGGCGCAGAGGAACAGCACCTCCGCCAACTCCACGCGGGTCACGCCGCGCTCTCCCTCCGGAGCCCACTCGGAAATCGCCCGGAGCGCCGGCACGCCGGTGGACTGCAAGTGCGGCTCCAGCGGCAGCGATTCCAGGTTCTCGTAGACCTTGAAGGGACGCGGCTGGTTGTCCCAGTCCAGGTGGTGGGGACCGCTACGGACGCTCGTGAGCGAGTGCTTGGTGCGTTCGTGGTAGGCGCGCGCCGCGGCGATGTCTCGATTGCTCATGGAGCCTCCGGACCGTGGGGAGGCCCGTGCGGACCCCTACACGCTGATGTTCCAGAACTGCTTGACCAGGGTTCCCAGAGCGTAGGTGACGGCCACGGCACCGAACACCAGGAGGAGGTTCTGAAGCACCCGCGGGCGGACCTCCATGCCCGACATGACCGACAGGAGCGCTGTCACCAGGACCACCATGGCACCGCCCACGACGATGGAGCCCACCGGGCTGACCGCGCCCAGCAGCACCGGGACGATGGGGAACATCGCGCCCACGAAGTAGGAAATGCCCACGGAAACGGCGGCCGACAGCGGGCGCGTCTCCTCGGGTGGCTTCGTCTCGGGGTCGAAGAAGTTGCGCTTGGCGTTCTCGATGCGCTGGACCTCGCGCTGGGAGCGGGACGAGGCCAGCACCCCGGCGGCCATGGAGATGGAGCCCGCCACCGCCACCGTGAGGCTCGCCACGGCCACGTAGGCGGGATGCCCGAACGAGGCATAGAACCCGGCGACGCTGCCGAGCACCTCCACCAGCCCGTCGTTCAGGCCCAGGAAGATGTCGCGCACGCGTTCGGGGTTCAGGCGTCTGCCGGTGAGTCCGGCGACGATCTCGTCCTCGTGGCCGAACTCGTCGCGCAGGATGCCGCGGATGCGCGGACCGTAGGGCGTGTCCTTGTAGCGGTCCCACAGGATCCAGTACTTCTTGACGCCGTAGATTTCGATGGCTTCCAGGAGGAGGAAGGTCATGGGCACGCCGAAGAGACGCCGCAAGAGCACGAGAAGGCACAGCCGCAGGCGCTGCACCCGGACCAGAGAGCTGTCCTCTATACCGGCGAAGTCGGCCCAGAAGGCGACGTGGCCGCGCTCCACGGTGACGAGCCGGCTCAGGACGTTGTGGACCTCGCCGGTCTCCATCTCACGGAGGCGCACGTAAAGGGCCATGTCGAAGGCCTCGTCCCGGGCCACCTTGAGCACCTGCGGGTCGTTCCGAGGTTCCGTCATGGGAACTGGGCCAGCGCCTTGCGCCGAGCCTCGACGGGATCGCAATCGGAGCCGCGGTCGCGGGTGATGAGGGAACGGAGGCTCTCGGTGTGGTCCAGCCATGCCGCTTGCACGGCCGGAGGCACGTGAAACTCGTCGAGGGTCTCGCGCAGGATCTGCAGCCGGCGCGCGAACTGCCCCCCCATGATGGGATGCGGCGCGTGGGCCTGTTCGAGCGGGCGCCCTTCGTACTCGACATCGGCGCCGAGGACCCGCGCCGTAAACTGGTATTCCAGCTTCTTGACCCGGTCGCGGTCGGCGTTGCGAAAGAAGAAGCCGATCATGAGGTCATCGAAGATCCGGTCCACGAAGACGTCGATGACCTCCCGCAGGCGCTCCGCGCCGATCTCGTCGAACAATGAAGCCGTGGCTCTCTCCCGCTTGCGGCTACTCTTTGGCGGCGGGGTTGAGCAGCGCGTCCAGCTCGCCGCGCTCGTGCAGCTCGTGGACGATGTCGCAGCCGCCCACGAACTGGCCGTCGATGTAGACCTGCGGGATGGTGGGCCACTTCGAATATTGCTTCACGCCCTCCCGGACCGCAGGGTCGGAAAGCACGTCGAAGCTCTCGAACTCCGCGTTGTGGGCGCGCAGGATCTCCACCGTGTGGGCGGAGAAGCCGCACTGGGGAAAGTTCGGGGTGCCCTTCATGAACACCATCACCCGGTTGTTCTTCACCTGCTCTTCGATCCTGCTATGAACGTCATCCGCCATGGTCATGTACCTCCCTTTCGGGGACTTGCTCACCGGAACGGGCCGCCGGCGCGGGGCCGGCGCGTCAGATCTCCACCTCGATATCGGACCCGGAAACACGCACGTTGTACTTGTCGACTCCCTCGTCGGCGGGCGGGCCCGAAGCCTCGCCCGTGGTGATGTCGAACATGGCTCCATGCCACGGGCACTGGATCTCCTTGCCCATGACCTCCCCCTCGGACAACGGCGCACCGCGGTGGGTGCAAATGTCGTCGATGGCGTAGAAGGACCCTTCCAGGTTGAACAGCGCGACCCGGCGGCCGTTGACCTCCACCAACTTGGGCTTGCCGGGCTCCACCTCCTCGGTGGTCGCGACCTTGACATACTCAGCCATGCGATTCCTCCCTTCGGATCCCCCAACCGGCCCCAGGGTCCGGGGACCCGGCTTCACCGCTTGTATCCGATCGATTTGAAATGATGCACCGCGGCGAGGATGCAGCCGCGGCCCTTCGTGCCTAGCGGGCCTCGACCGCCGCGGACCCCTTGACCAGCCAGCGCTCGCGCATGACCTTGTCCTGAATCCGCAGGAGGCCCTCGGTCAGGGCCTCGGGGCGCGGCGGGCAGCCCGGGACGTACACGTCCACGGGCACGATCTTGTCGACGCCCTTGCACACCGAGTAGGCCATCTGGAACAGCCCGCCGCAGTTGGAGCAGCTTCCCATGGAAATGACGTACTTGGGGTCGGGCATCTGGTCGTACAGCAGCCGTGTGCGCTTGGCCATCTTGTAGGTCAAGGTGCCGGCCACGATCATCAGGTCCGACTGGCGCGGCGTGGCCCGAGGCACGCATCCGAACCGGTCCAGGTCCGCACGCGGCCCGCCGGTCTGCATGAGCTCGATGGCGCAACAGGCCAGCCCGAACAACATGTACCACTGGGACGACGCCCTGCCCCAGTTCAACAGATCGTCCACACGGGTGGTAAAGACCGTCTCGGGAAGACTGTTGGTAATCGGCATCAAGACCTCCTGACTGGAAAGGGCCGTCGAATCGCGGTCCCGAAACGTCAAGATAGAACACCCGCGGGCGCCTTTCAAGTCCGTGTCGCGGCACTCCAGCACGGTTCCGTCGCAATTGCAATATCCTGCCCGCTCCCCTAAGAGTAGATACATGCGGGTCTGCACGCTCTTGCCGAGCGCCACCGAGGTTGCCTTCGCCCTGGGGCTGGGGGACGCGGTGGTGGCCGTGAGCCACGAATGCGACTTTCCGCCCGAGGCGCGCCGGAGGCCCGTGGTGGTACGCGGCCGTATCGACTCCGACAACGCCACCAGCCGGGAGATCGACGAGGCGGTGCAGAGGCACCTGGAGAGCGGCGAGGGGCTCTACAGCCTGGACCTGGAATTGTTGCAGCGCATCAACCCCGACGTCATTCTCACCCAGGGACTGTGCGACGTGTGCGCGGTGGGATACGACGACGTCCTGGCCGCAGCCGGCGCGCTTCAACCGCCGGCGCGGGTGCTGTCGCTGTCCCCCAACTCCCTGGGCGACGTGCTGCGGGACATACGGCGGGTGGGCAACGCCACGGGAACGGCGGCGCGCGCCGAAACCCTGGCGCGGTCCCTGGAAGAACGCGTGGAACGGGTGGCGGAGGCTGCCCGAGAGCGCGAGCCCAGGCCGCGGGTGGCGTGCCTGGAATGGCTCGATCCCCTGTACAGCGCCGGCCACTGGGTGCCGGAAATGGTGGAGCTGGCCGGCGGCGAGGACGTGCTGGCGGTGAAGCACAAGCCTTCTGCAAGGGTGTCGCTGGAAGACTTGGTGGCGGCCGCCCCCGAGGTGCTGGTGCTCATGCCTTGCGGTTTCGACCGGGAACGGACCCTGAAGGAATGGGAACCGCTCAAGGACCTGCCGGCGTGGCAGGAAATTCCTGCTGTAGCCCGCGGGCGCGTCTTCGCGGTGGACGGCGCGAAGTACTTCAACCGGCCCGGCCCCCGGCTGGTGGACGGCCTGGAGACCCTCGCCGGGCTCATTCAAGGGACAGCCGCTTAGACCCAACCCGACGCCATGTTTCCGCGACTCCTGCTTCTGTTCACCGTGGTCCCGCTGGTGGAGCTTTACCTGCTCATCGAAGTGGGCTCCATGATCGGCGGGCTCAACACAATCCTGCTGGTGCTCGGCACCGGAGTCCTGGGGGCGCTGCTCGCCAAGTTGGAGGGCCTGCGAACCCTGGGGCAGATTCAACGAAACCTGAGCCAGGGTATCGTCCCGGCCGAGGAGATGATGGACGGGGTGATCATCCTGGTGGCGGGGCTGCTACTGATCACGCCGGGCATCCTCACGGACGCGTTCGGTTTCCTCATGCTCGTCCCCGTCACGCGGAACGCGTTCAAGCGCTGGCTGCGGCGGCGTTTCGACCGCGCCACCGCACGCGTGCGCATCTACACACAAGGCGGACCGCGCTCATTCTAGTGTCCTGTCCCGTATAAAACGTCGTGAAGATGCGCAGGACTTTTTATCGTCGGCAAGGAGCGATGACCGGTAGGGGCGACCCGCGGTCGCCCCAGTGGCCCCTACCACGCGAGGAGGACCCCGGGTCAAGCCCGGGGTGACGTAACGCAGCCGACGGCGAAAAGGACAAGCAGATTCATGACATCTTATACGAAACAGGAAACTAGTGTCGCGTCCGGAGCTGAAGGAACCCGCCAGGCATGAATGGGCGAAACGACAGGGGCACCGCCGGAGGAGAGCGATGAAGCGCTTCATCTCGAGTCTGGGCCGGATGCTTCTGATGTCCGGTTGCGGCGGCGATGGCGGCGAGGTGCCCCGCGCGCCGGCCGTAAGCGACATGGAAGCGTTGCGCCGGGCCAGGGTGGAGGCGGCGGAGGCCGAGGACGCGGCCGGGCGGGCCCGGGACGCGGCGGCGCAGGCGCTTGCCCGGGCCGAGCCGAACAGGGACGCCGACCCGGCCAGCTTCGCGCTGGCGGAGAGCGCCGCGGCGGCTGCGAGGACGGCCTGGGACGCCGCGCGGCAGGCGGCCGCGAAGGCCCGGGCGGCAACGACCCCGGCGGAAGCCCAACGGCACGCGGACGACGCCGTGGCCGCGGTAGGCAGCGCTCAGGCCGCGCTGGAGGAGGTCACGAGGTACGTCGGCAGGGTCGATGACGCGCACCGGCGGCGGACCGACATGGAAGCGTTGCGCCGGGCCAGGATGGAGGCGGCGGAGGCTGCGACCCACGCAATGAACTCCATGGAGTTCGCGAAGACGGTCCTTGCCCGGGCCGAGGTCGAGGGAAACAAGTACGCCGACCCGACCGGTATCGAGCAGGCGCGCCGCGCCGTGGAGAAGGCGGAAGCGGCCTATAGGGCGGCGAAAGCGGCGGCAGAGAAGGCCCGGACCGCAACGACCCTGATGGAAGCCGAACGGCACAGGGCCGACGCCTACGACGGGTGGCAAAGTGCGCATGGCGCGGCGCTGGAGGCCATGAGGTACGCGGACCGGGTGCTGGCGGCGAGGGCGGTCGCGGAGTCCCCCGAGCTGTCGTTGGCCCCCGTCTTCGAATCCGGCGACCGCACGAACATGGGTGCCCAGCCTCCGCCACCGGCCGGCGGATTCCAGGGGGCGGGGACACGCAACGGCGTGAGCCTGTCGACGGGCGCGGTGCGGGACGGCGAGTCCGCCGACGAGGTCCTGGCGTACCTGCGCCAGGTGACGACCAGCGCGAGCGGCGACGTGGCAGGGCTCGGGACGCTTCGCGACGACCAGCCCGTCGTCCGCCTCGTCGAGGGGACGGACCAGAAATCCGCCGACCTTGCGCGGCGCGCGGTCCGGATCATCAACGCCGCCCTGCCCTACGGGAAACGGCTTGCGTTCGACCGCAAACGCGCGCCCGCGCCGTCGGATGCCCTCGAGGTCTCGGAGGGATACATTGCCATCCAGTTCTCCCCGCCGGAGGACTGGCCGTACCGCTTCGACGCCTATCCTCTAGCGGTGGCGTTCCCGCGGATGGGCTTCCTGCCGAATCATGCAAGGCAGCGGGAGGAAGTCCAATTCGGATACTCTACCCACATGCTGGTCAACACCGCCGTGGTCGATACCTTGCCGGAAGCGAGTACCGTCGAGGTCATCGTCCACGAACTGCTCCACGCCCTGGGCTTTCACGTCCACAGCGATCCGGCCCGCTTTCCCGGATCGACGTTGAACGCCTTCCTTACCACGAACCCGCCCCCGGAGATCCTCGCTCTCGTGGACCGGGATGCGCTGCTCGCCGCCTACAGCAGGTTCGCGCCCGGCACGCTGCCGGAAGACATGACGGCGGAGGGGCTTGGGCCTTGGGAGGACACGACGTTCCATCTTCGGGGCGATCTCGACGCCGCAGGCGCGGACGTCACTTTCGGCGTCGGTCTCAGGAACGGCCTGGCCCGGCCGTGGGCCTCGGGCCCGACGCCGGGGACGGACCTCGGGGACAACCGGGCGTTGTCGGGGACCGCGACCTGGACCGGCGCGCTCCTCGGGATGTCGCGGCCCGACGACCGCACGGTGGCCGGGAACGCGCGTCTCGCGGTGGAGCTGGCGACCCTCGACGGGAGGCTCGACTTCACCGGCCTGGAGCATTGGGGAGCGAAGGAAGCGCCGGGGGCAGCCGGCGCCGGCGTGACGTGGGGCGACGGCGATCTGCGGTATTCGGTGCGCGTCTCGGGCAACGCCTTCGTGCGGACCGGCGGCGATGCCGGTGATCTCACGGGCGCCTTCTTCGGGTCCCGGCACGAAGGGATGGGCGGCATCCTGGAACGGGACGACCTGGCCGCCGGGTTCGGAGGGAAGCGATGAACGATCCGCAATTCCAGTCCGATGCGGCGCCAGTCAAGACGTCCTGCAGGCTGCGGTGGGCGACGATCACGGCATCCGGATCTTCCTTCTCAGCGGCGTGCACGGAGTTGACTGAATCCGAATGCCGGACACATTGGGTGGATGCGCACGCACGACTGTCGCCTCAAGTGAATGCATAGGCCATGGGGGCCGACACCGCCACGCCCGCGCCCCCGGCCTCCGACGGCCGAGCCCTCCTGCGCCTCGCCGTCCCCGCGTCCCTGGCCATTGCCAGCGAGCCCGTTCTCAACATCGTCGACACGGCCATGATCGGCCACCTGGGCGTGGAACCGCTCGCGGCCAAGGCCATCGCCACGAGCCTCATCGGCGCGGTGAGCTGGATCTTCGCGTTCCTGATCTTCGGCACCACGAGCCTGGTGGCGAGCCAGTACGGCTCGCGCAACTACCCGGCCTGCGGCGAGATCTTCCGCCACGCCCTTGTCGTGGCGGTGGCCGGCGGGACCCTCGTGGCCTCGCTGTGCTTCCTGTTCGCGCCCCAGCTCTACGCGGTCATGGGCGCGACACCGGGCGTCGCGGAACTGGGTGTCCCCTACTTCCGTATCCGCTGCTTCACCGTCCCCATGCTCTTCTCCATCTACGCGGCCGTGGGGTTCCTGCGCGGCGTCCAGAACACCGTGTCGCCGATGCTCGTCGCGTTCGCCATGAGCGGGACCAACATCGTACTGGACTACGCGCTGATCTACGGTGGCTTCGGGTTCCCCGCCCTGGGCCTGCAAGGCGCGGCCGTGGCTTCGGTGGCGGCCCATGGATTGGGAATCGCCGGGTACGTCCGGCTCCTGCTGTTCTCGGACTACACGGGACCCTACGAACTCCACAGCCGGCAGCTCCGGCTGCGGCGTTTCCGCAACCTCTCGCGCATCGCCGGCGACCTGGCGGTGCGCACGGCCGGTCTGCGGCTGTCGCTGGTCTTCGCCACGGCCATCCTGGCGCGCATGGGGCCGGTGTACCTCGCGGCCTACGAGATCGTCTTCCAGCTCTTCATCTTCTGCTCCGACACCATCGACGGGCTCGCCGTGGCCGGACAGACACTGGTGGCGCGGCACCTGGGGGCCGGCAACGCCCGGCAGGCGCTGCGCCTGGGGCGGATGCTGGTGGGCTGGGGCTGCGCCGGCGGCGCCGTCTTCGGCGCGGCCTACTTCACCCTCCAGCAGCCGCTCCTGGCCTTCTTCACGGACGCCGCCGCCGTCACGGACCTGGTGCGGGCCGAAGCCTTCCTGCTGCTGGTGCTGTTCCAGCCCCTGAACGGCATCGTGTTCGCCCTGGACGGGTTCCTGCTGGGCGCCCACGACACGCGCTTTCTCATGTGGGCGATGCTCGCGGGCGGGCTGCTCCTGTTCGTGCCGCTCACCGGTATCGCGTTTCACATGGAACTTGGCCTTTTCGGGGTATGGGCGGGGTTCAGCCTGTTCATGGTGCAGCGCGCGACCGCCAACCTGTGGCGCCTGTTCAGCCGCCGGTGGGAGGGAGCGTTCGCCGCGTACCACGCGGGGCGCGACGGGTGACAGGCCGTGTCAACACTCATGAGGCAGAGACCCCTCATGGGGGGCGCCGGCTCATCGCATCGTCCGGGGTCAGCCTCGATCTCGTCAAGGAGCAGAGACCCCTCATGGGGGGCGCCGCCCCCCCCCCCCCAAGGAGTCATTCCCGCGGAAGCGGGAATCCAGGGGTGGGGGGTGTGGCGGCCTTATTGCCCGGCCCCACCCCGCCTGGATTCCCGTTTCCGCGGGAATGACTCGTCGGGGTGTAGCGGGATTCCGTAACTACCAGAAATCACTGAACAAGATCTTATTTTCATATCAATGACGTTTTGGGGATGGTGCGGGTTGCTTTTCAATCCACGTCGGGATATGGATCGGCTGGCCTGGACGGGCACGGTTCGATCGTACGCGGTGCCGTGCTCCAGGCTTGAACCGCGAACAAGGAGGGACATGGAAGCATGGCCGATGTCGTAATCGTAACCGGAGGGGCCGGAGGCTTGGGATCCGAGGTATGCGCCGCGCTGGCGGAAGACGGGCTTCGGGTGGTGGTCGCCGATTTCAGGAAAGATGACGCGGAGGCCCTGGCTGCCCGGCTCAGGTCCGGGGGCGGAGAGGCCATGGCGGTGGGTGTGGACGTGGGCGACAAGCAGAGCGTCGAAGCCATGGTGCAAGGCGCCATCGACGCCTACGGCCAGCTCGACGTGCAGATCAACTTCGCCGGCCTCATGGGGCGTTTCCCCATCGCGGAGATGACCGAGGAGGAGTGGGACCGGGTGATTCGGGTGAACCTGCGCGGCGTGTTCCTGTGCAGCCAGGCCGCGGCCGCGGCCATGCGCACGCGCCAGGGCGGGCGCATCCTCAACGTCGCGTCCGGGCGCGGCATCGCCGGTGCTCCGAAGTCGGCACACTACGCGGCCTCCAAGGCCGGCGTCATCGCCTTCACCAAGACCATGGCCGTGGAGGTCGCTTCGGACAAGATCCTGGTCAACAACATCTGCCCCGGACGCGCCGAAACGCCCATGGCCCGAGCCGGGTACACCGAGGAACAGTGGCAGGCCATCCTGGCCCTGGACCCGTTGCACGGCGGATTGACGCAGAAGGACGAGATCACGGGTCTGGTACGCTACCTGGTGTCCGACGCTGCGCGGTACATCACCGGGCAGACGTTTCTGCTGAGGACGCCGTAGCGACCGGCATCCTTCGACTTCGCTTCGCTGCCGCCTCCGGAGCTTGTCGAAGGGCTCAGGACGGGCGTAGCGGAGCGTCAGCGAAACGAAGTCGAAGGACGCCGTTTCAGGAGGTGAAATGTCACAGGTCGTGGTGGTAACCGGAGGCGCCGGAGGCATCGGGTCGGCCATCTGCCGGGCGCTGGCGGAGGACGGACACAACGTCGTGGTGGCGGACTTCAACGGCGAAGGGGCGCAGGCCCTCGTGGCAGACATCGGAAAGGCCGGCGGTGAAGCCCTGGCCGTGCAGGTGGACGTGGGCGACAAGACGAGCGTCGACGGCATGGTCGCGGCGGCCATCGACAGGTACGGCCACATCGACGTGCAGCTCAACGCCGCGGGGGTGATCAAGCGCTGTCCGGTGCTGGAGATGCCGGCGGAGGAATGGGAACGCGTCATCCGCGTCAACTTGACCGGGCTGTTCCTGTGTTCCCAGGCGGCGGGGCGCCACATGGCCGAGCGCAAGTCGGGCCGCATCATCAACGTGGCCTCGGGCCGGGGGGTCACGGGTCAGGCCATGGGTTCCCACTACGCGGCGTCCAAGGGCGGCGTCATCACCTTCACCAAGACCCTGGCCATGGAGCTGGCGCCCTACAACGTCACCGCCAACGCCATCGGACCCGGCGCCACCGAGACCGACATGGCCCGGGCGGGCATGTCCGAGGAACAGTGGACGCGGAAGCAGGCCACGTCTCCGCTCCTCGGGGGCTTCACCCAGAAGGACGAGATCACGGGACTCATCCGCTACCTGATTTCGGACGCCGCGCGTTACATATCGGGCCAGCTATTCCTCTTGCGCACCGCGTAGCGGTGGGCGCGCGGGTTGACGGCAGGAGCTCGCACGGGACTGCGCCGCTCACGGGCCGACGGGGAACAGGACCCACGGATGATGGTGCAAACTAACCGGACACCACACTAGCAACGGAGACCGGAGGCATGCACACCGAGAACGCCATGCGGGCCGTGTACGCCATCCTGATGGTGGTCATCGGCGTCGTCATCCTCGTCCCCGTGCTGGCGCTGGTCTTCGGCAGCTTCTGGTCCGCCTCGCCGGTGGCCCCGGGGCACGTCACCCTGGCCAACTGGATCCGCGCCCTCAACATCAACATCCCGGCGAACATCCCCACGCTGGTCTTCAACTCGCTGGTGTTCGCCTTCATGACGGCCGCCATCTCCGTCCTGCTGGGCGTCACCATGGCGTTCCTGGTGGAGCGCACCGACATGCCCTACGGCCGGGTGTTCGCCAAGCTCGGCATCGTGCCCCGGGCCTTCCCGGTGATCATCGCGGCGCTGGCCTGGATCCTGCTCCTGAGCCCGCGCATCGGCGTGATCAACGTGCTCTTCCGCGAGACCTTCGGCACCAACCTGTTCAACATCTACTCGTTCCCCGGAATGATCTTCATCATGGTGCTCTACGAGTCGCCCATCGTGTTCCTCATCGCCCTGAACGCGTTCCGGCTCATGGACCCGTCCCTGGAAGAGCAGTCCATCGCCTGCGGCAACACGGTCATGGGGACGCTCCGCCGCGTGACCCTGCCGGTGCTGCGGCCGCTGATCCTGTCCTCGTTCCTGCTGGTCTTCGTCATCGGCCTCATCACGCTGGAGGTGCCCATCATCATCGGCGCGCCCGGCGGCATCTTCGTCTTCACCTCGGCCATCTTCAACCTCATCGCCTCCGACTACCAGTCGCTGATCTACTACAACACGGCCGCGGCGCTGGCCATGATGGTGATCCCCCTGAGCCTGGTGTCGCTGTTCCTCTACCGCCACCTGGTGCGGCGCGCGGAGAGCTTCGTCACGGTCACCGGCAAGGCCCGGCCCGAGAACGTCCACCGCCTGGGCGGGTGGCGCTACGTCGCCCTGGTGTGCTGCACGCTCTACTTCGCCGTGGTCATCCTGTTGCCCGCGCTGGTCATCATACTGCTGTCCTTCTCGCAGTTCGTGGCCTCCCCGAGCCTCGACCTGCTGACCCAGCTCACCCTCCGGCACTGGGAATCCGCCCTCGAGGACACGGTGTTCTGGCGCGCGATGACCAACACCCTGATCCTGTGCTTCACCGGCGCCACCGCCACGGTCGTGATCGCCCTGGGCGTCGGCTACCTGCTGGTGCGCAGCGGGGTCAAGCTCAAGGGACCCATCGAGGCCGCCGCCATGCTGCCGCTGGCCTTCCCGGGCACCATCCTGGCCGTGGGCTTCGTGTGGGCGTACATCAAGACCCCGGTCTACGGCACCCTGTGGATCCTGCTGCTCTACTTCATCGGCAACTACCTGCCGTTCGCGCTCCGGACCCTGAGCCCCTTCCTGTTCCAGTTCCACAAGGAGTTCGAGGAAGCGTCCTGGACCTCCGGCGCCAGCGCCCTCGGCACCATCGTACGCATCGTCATCCCGTTCCTGCGGAGCGGCCTCTTCTCGGTGTGGATCCTGCTCTTCCAGATCTATCTGCGGGAGTTCGCCGGCGCCATCATCCTGTTCACCTACGGCAACGAGGTGCTCTCCACCCTGCTCTTCCAGCGCGCCTTCGACGAAGGCTCCTTCGGCATCGGCGCCGTCATCGGCGTGCTCATGCTCGCCCTGTCACTGGGGCTGCACCTGCTGGTGTCGCGGCGGGAGGGGTAGGCGGTCCTGCAAAAGGCCATCCTTCGCGCACCACCGAGGGCGTGCGAATCTGACGAAATGCCGATCAGCCCAGTTTCAGTTTGTCCGACACCTCGGCGAGCAGTTCATTGATTTTTTCCACTGCCTCAGGACCGGGAGTGGTTTCCCCGCCCAGCTCGACCCGGACGTTGAACTGGAGGTTGTTGCCTACCGCCGCCTTGGCAAGCTCGGGGACTTGATCCGCCAGATCCTGAATCCCGTTGGCCTCCAGGACGGCTTCGGCAACAAGCAGCCCGGATGGTTTCGGAGGCTTGGGCGGGTCGGTCTTGCCGGACGGGACCCGAAGAACCACGTGCTTGGCACCGGCCAAGTCACAGGGCCACGTGGCGTCACCATCCTTGAGTTCAATCCATCTCGCCCGGATGGCATCCTCGATCGCCGTCTGCACCGTGGACCAAGGCAGGGTCGCCCCGCGTTTCGCCGAGAGGGCGGTGGCAATGGCCAGAGCGTTGCCTTCGCCGTCCTTCCAGGCGTCAGGAATTGACGATTCCGTCAACTCGTCGACGGCAAACCGTTCAGGGGGCGGCCGCAATTTCGCGGAAGCGTTGAGCACGCCGGAGGGCACGCTCTCCTTCAGAATCGATGCCGGCCCGTTGGTCAACCACACCAGGCCCTGCTCCACGGCCTGAGAAATCGCGCTCTCGATGCGCTGCGGTTCGCAACGGGGGATGGTGACGGTCTCTTCATAACCCTCTCTCGGCACGGTCACGGTGTGGCCGCCGGCAAAGTAGTCATACACGTCCTGGACGCTGATCTCTCCACCGTTCCACAGTCCGGGAAGCTTCTCCGGCTCCAGCAGATCGGCGGTGAGTTCGCTCAGCGTTGCAGCGTCGGACAAGAAGACCTCCAGGCCCGAATCCTTCAGCGCAGGCTCGTCGATGTCCGTGCGCCAGAAGGTCCTGGCGGTTCTGTCAGGACGCAAAACACGAGCCACCCAGATGCCATCCCGGACTCCCTGGGCCACGGTGTCGAGGATCTCCTTCGTCCTCAGCATCTTGGGCAGCTTCGGGAACTGGGCGAAGGCGCCCACGAGATCCTTGACGCGGCGGGACTCTTCCCCGTCCCGCCACAGGTCGTAGGGCCCCCCTGGCAACATGGCTTCCGAACTGATGGCCGTTTCCTGGATGCGGGATCGCCTGTCGGCCTTGACGGTGGTGAACAGCGGATCGCCCGTGACAACCACCTTGAACGCCTGGATCTCGTTCCCTTCGTTCACCGTCACCACGATGGAGTAGGCCTGCGAGATGGCGTCGGGGATGCGCCTTCTTGCCGACTCCGTCTCGCCGGCGAGCATTTGTTCACGAATGGCATCGATGGGCTGATCCTTGAGCTGCTCGCGGACTTCGACCCAACCAAGGTACTCCCGAATCCGTGTACGCGCCGCATCGAGGCCGTCCCGCGAGGGGACCGCGAGGACGACAGCGTTACGATAGACCCGCGGACGGTCGGCCGCGGTGGTCTCATCGATGAAACGCCTGGCCTCCGCGCTTGGCTTGCCCGACTCCGACGCTGCCTTTGGGCCGAGGATGCCGTAGTGGAAGTCGCCGTCATCCGCGATGTCGCGCGGCCGCTCCGGCAGGTTGTGCACCTTCGCCCCGGCCGCGGCGGCTCCCGTCGTGAGCGTCTTTCGTTTTTCGATGGCGTCGATGAGCTGTGTTTCCACGAGGGCGGGCGGAACTCGGGTGGTGCACGCGTCGTGGTGCATCTGGCGCAGATTCGGGCGATTGCCGAGCCTCCAATCCTTGGGCAATTGCGGAATGCCCCCCGCGTCCCTTTCTCCCGTGGCCACGTCGGTCTCGTCCAGGAACCAGGACAGTTCCGTCCAGCGGCGCAGGGCCTTCTCCAGTTCGATCTTGTCCGGATCGGCTGTCCCGAGCAGAACCATCAGCTCTCGGGTCCGGGCCTTGTGACCGATGGGCTGCGAGCTGAGGAATACCGACATGACCGCCTGCTCAATCTCCCGGTGGCGCAGGCCGGCGGCCTCGGACTGAATCATCCGCGCCTTGGCAAGCTCACCCTCGATGATCGGCCGCCACTGCTGCCTGTCGGCGCCGTCATCCACGCTGGCGAAGGAAGCCAACTCGCCGGCCGCTTCCGCCAGGCCATTCTTTTCCGGCTCGGCCAGCAGGACGTTTGGCCCGACCAGCGGGCTCGTGTCCCACGCCTCCGCATCGCGAAGTGCGATGGCAAACGTCCTGAGGATTCCCCGCGTGCGCTGGAAACCGTCAACCTGGGTCCAACGGGTATAGAAGGTCTCCGTGAGTTCCGGATGAAATGGGTAGCTCTCCAGGTAGCGCTTCTCCGCTGCCTCCCTCTCCTTCCGGGTCTGCTCGTCCAGTCCCGCGATGCTGCTCACTACCGAAGTCACATGGGGACGGAAGACTTCCGCATCGCGAATCGATTCGGGCGTAAAGAAACGGCGCCGCAGGACCTCGGACACATCCTCCTTGCTTACGGGACTCGCGTCCTCTTCCATCTGGCGGCCGAAGACGTCCGACACCTCCTGAAGCAGCTCGCTCCCAAGCTCGTCGTGTTTTTTCGGATCCGACGCCAGAAGAGACGCCACGAGGGCGCATCGGTCCACCTTCACCACCGCCTGCGTCAGGTATTGAAAGAAGTTTCTCAAACGTCCGCGCCAGTCGGGGTCCGTTTCGATCTGGGCGCGCATGTACATCAACACCTCGTCCAGCAACACCAACGTCGACAGGCGCTCTGCCTGAGGCTTCGACAACAGGTCCGCGACGAGCGGTTCGGCAGGCGGCGTCTCGCGCTCCTCGTCCTTGCCATCGGCGTGGATGAGCCTGAGTCCGTCCGCGCCCGCCAGTTCATAGGCGAGAATGCTCCATGGATGCTTGAGCATCCGAATGGTCCCGTCGGGTCCCAGCGTCTCGACGCCCTTCTCCAGGTCGATCTTGTCAAAGCACAAGGCCGCAATCCGAGCCTTCGGTATCTCGGAACCAATATCCGCCCTGAATTGCGTGACCGCCGGCAGGTCAGGCAGCCCATCGGGGTCGTGCACCAGGTGTCTGAGCGTAATGAGCGTATGGGTCTTGCCGCCGCCGTAGTTGACGGAGAGCTTGCGGTACGCCTTGTCGCTTTTTCCCGCCAAACGGACGCACACGTCCCTGACCAGTTCGCGGAGATTGAAGGTCGGGTAGGTAAGCGCGAAGAACCGCGCCGGATCTTCGTACACGGGCCGCCGGCCCTTCTGCATGACCACGTCATGCAGGTCGGCGGCGAATACCGCCAACGAGAGTTCCCCGGTCCTCAGGTCGTCGCGCAACCGCACGACCTCGTGCCAGGGTATCCGGGCAGGTTTAGCTGTCATATTGTCCTCGTTGAGTGAACTATATTGAGGGTACAGGGAGGGGAATCGTCGATGTCTGCACGGTAGTGTTCCGTCACGCGAACTCGTAAAGGGGCACCGTGCTAGCTGGTTGATTCTGTTCCTCAAGCAGGGCCTCGATCCTGCGAACCGTTTCCGGCCTGAGAAGCACATCGCCGCACACCGAACAAATCTCCGCCGGCACGTGGTCGATGACGATCACTTGGCCACGATGCCGTACGGTGTGCATGACTCTCCCCGCTTCATACTCTCCCGGACATCCATCAATGCTGCATTTCATGTCGATGGCCTCCTTTGCGTGGGAGTAATCCATTTAGGTAACTTGGGTTCGTATACCGTAATGATGATAAGGGTTGGCCGGGCTGATGTGCAAACGACATGAACGGACCGCCCGGCCCGAGTACGGCCATAGATCAGGCAACATGCCCCTCTACGGTGCTGGGGATAATCCTCCAGAACAAGTCCTTGAGAGATTGCCTCCGCCACGTCACCAAGCGAGAATTTCTCCTCGGTCATTTCCTGTTGGGCATGCTGGGTGACAAGCAGGTCCCCGCTACGGGCCTGAGCTTGTATCCTATCCAGCATGTGTCGCCACTGTACCGTAGACCAAGGAACACGCCATCGCACTCACCTTCAGCCACGGCCTGTTTCGCCGAGCTGGAGCCGCCGTTGGCGCGGGTCCTGGACGCCGCTACGAGCGGCCACATGGTTGCTCAAGGCTTCAAGAATGGCCCGCTCTTCAGAACCCGCCTCTGCCAACTCGATGAGAGCCTGGAGAATCTGGTTGAACAGCCCGTTGCGCTGAAGGCCGCGGGTTTCGAGATAGTCGTCTACCTTGACCTGATCACCGGCGCGCCAGAGATGCATGAGCTTGTGGACCTGATCGATGAGCGGCACCGGGCGTCCCCCTGAAACATCGATGCCAAGATTTCGGCCCGTGCGCCGGTTCCACGCCTTCAGCTTCACCTTTGCGCCCCCGCCCGAATCTGCGACATCCTCCATTGCGCCAGCTTCATCCTCCTCGTCGACCGACGTCCCCTTGCCAGATTGCACTAGGAGATCATAATTCTGAACCAGAACGGAATCGGAGAGATTGCACGACAAAGCGTAGAGAATACAGCCACCTACCGGGGCCTCCACCATGCCGAAGTCGTGGCGATGAAGCAGGTAGTAGGTCGTTACGTCGTCCAGTCCGATTGCTGTTTCTTCTTCATTCGGCTGGCCTGAGATACCATCCCGGATCAGCACCCGACCCACGACGAAATCAACTACCATGCGCCGCACTTCCCGCAGGAACTCGGAGACAGTCATTAATTGGTCAGGATTGTTCGCCTTCTTGACCACCGGGTGCTTGCTAAAAGCTTCGAGAGCGGGACCTGTGGCGGCCCAGACAAAATCCGGTCCGCGGATGCCCGCGTCCCAGAAATCGCGGAGTTGCCGCGTGATGTTCTCGCGCATTTCGCCGAGGACAAGGTTGTCCCAGCCAGGGCGCGACGCCAAGCGTTTTCTGCATACAAGCCAGATCGAAGACGAGAGTGCCGCAGAAGCCATGGCACGAGTCCGGTTGCCCATTTCGGTTTGAATGGGCCACGACCCGTCAACGACGAAACCAGCCCGTATCACAGCGGCGACGAGCGTCTCCCAGGCATCGGGTTGCTTGTTCGCAAAGACAACCACCAGTCGCCCGTCGGGCTGCAATGTCCGGTGACAGGCATGGAACGAACGAGCCATGCCATCTTCATAGTTGCGCTTGGACAGTTGCTTGTCGCTACCGAATCTGCTGGCGTCGTCTATCAGTTCCCCATCGTCTTCTTCGTGAGCCCATTTGGGACCAAGTGCCTCCGAGAACACCGCGTCAACCTCAGCGGACATGCCCGTGACCGAGCGTCTCAGCCAGACATGGAAAAAGTCCATCAAGTCAGAATAGGGGATTGCATCATAGTAGGGCGGGTCGGTCAAAATTACATCAAAACAATCGCGTACGCCGGTAATTGCCGACCCGCAAAGGACTCCTCCATTTCGGGCAGAGTCCACACTCTTTAACAGGTGCTCGGATGTCTTAGACACCCAGTCGAGCGCGCCGAGAAAATTGCCGGAGGTCTCCGATAACGGATTGACCTCGGTAAAGTCCCACACGATTGGCAGAGCAAAGCGACCAAAAGTGTTCCTGATTACCTCGCGGCCATTGTGCCAAGAACAGACGGTGCTGGAGTAGTCAGCCAGCCGGTCGTTGACCAGCACAAGATTCGCGACCACTGCTTCACGCCAACTCTCCGGCCAACCGTCGAGTTCATGCAACAGGGTTCGCAGAACTAGCACAAACTGCCCAAGCGTAAAGAGCTGGCGGTTCGTAAACAGCTTACGCCAAGTGTCGAGGCCATAGCCGTCTACCGAGAAAGCACGTGACGCCCCGCTCCCTGCCTTGGGTGTTTGTTCCTCTGGCAACCCGAAGGGAACATCGGTGTACAGCGCTTGAAGCCGGTCCTCTGTGACCTGCGCCACAGCCCGTTCATGATCGGTGGGCAGACGGTATTCCTTGCCCTTCTGACCATCGACGACCACCGCCGTCATCACTGCCGCCAACCGACCGGCGCGGCCTTCGAAGCGAATATCCTCCATCGTCATGATCGTGGGGCAGCATGGGCAGGTAGCGCCGGTGCGCGACATGGTGCCTGCACCGATCCGCTTGTCGTGTTCCCGCCTCTGCGCCGCGTTGCCGCCGCTCTGGGGCACCCCGCCTCGCACCCCGAAGACAACACCCGTCCGGTCGGCTGTTGGTTCCATCGTGAGCAACACGCGTTTGCGGTCCTTCTTGCACAACCAGAGCGTCTTGAGCAGCGGGAGGGTCGCCCGGCACCGCTTGCATGTCACGGTACGCGCCCAGAGATAGGCGACCGTGGGCTTGGCGATCCAGCGCGGGTTGCGCGGGTCCTTGACGTAGGCGGCGTCGAATTCCGCGTTGAGCGGGGCGAGTTGCGGCTTTTCCTCCTCGTCAGTCTCCAAGAGCTGCATGGGGCGCGTTTCGAACTCGTCGCCTAGCACCAATGGCTCGAACTCGGCATATGTCGGGTAGTACGATGCCAACTCCTTGCGCGCCCGTCCCAGTACCCACCGGCCCCAGGCGCGCACATGCCACGCCAGGTCCGCTTCCATCGTCGGGTCATCACGGGGCAGCGCATCGAGTTGGATTTCACCTCCGTCGCCATGGCCAAGACGCTCCAGAAGAGTCCGCAGGCCCGCGCCCTTGAACCCCTTGGCCTTGAGGAACGCCTCCATGAAGTCCCGGTCCTTCAGGGCGAAGTCCGGCAACGGCCGCGTCTGACCGGCGAGCTTCTGGGGATATTCGAGCGTGCACTTGAGGATGAACCAAGCCACCGGGTTGATATCCATGCCGGTGACATCACAGCCCAACCGCATGGCTTCGAGGGGAATGGCGCCGCCGCCCGCGAACGGGTCCAGCACCTTGGGCGCTCGGCCGCCGTATGCCCTGCGAATCTCCTCGCGGAACCACGCCAGGTCGGGACCATTCTCACGTCCCCAGTGCAGGATACCGCCGACCGTTTCCTCTTTCACCGTCTCGACCATGCCGCCGTTCAACCGTTTGCGCTCGATCTTCTCCGTGACCCGACCCGCCATGCGCTCCAGGATCACCCCGCGCTTGTCCGCGCCACCCGGATCCGGTAACAGCGTCGCGATCAACGCCGCCCGCGACGCCGCCAACGGCCTCCGCGCCGGCCAAATATGGAGGGTGGAGATGTGCCCATGCCGCACGTTCTTCTCGTGCACGGAGTCGAGCGACACCTGCTTGAGCGGGAACGCTACTTCAATGAGGCGGCGGTCGCTCAAGTCGACTCTCCCGCCTTGTGCTTGCGACACAGATAGCTGGCAAAAGAGGCGCATGCTCCTAACATGAACACAGCTTCGTCCATGCCTACACTTGCCTTTTCGCGGTCCAATAGTGCGTGGCGAACACCCTGTTCATCAGACGTGAACCAGTAAAGAGCCTGCAGACCCTTCTTCAACTCGGAGTGAAGAGGGGTCCGCTTGTTGATGGAGCCGAGAGCCTGGGTCAGCGTGTCGGTCTTGTCTGGTGCAATCTGCCGCGCGACCGACTCGACAGCGTGAATGCTCTCCCTGATGCTTCCCGCCCAATCATTTTGGTTGATGCATTCGGAAGCCTTGCGCAGGTGCGTAGCGCTGCTTACCAAACCCCCCTGCCGAAGTGTTTGCAACGATTCGATAACCGCGATCCCTTCTTCTGCCGTAACGGCTGGAACGATAGTTGGCGGATCATTTTCGTCGATTGTGTAGGCCAAACGGCACATCTCGAATATGCGCTTCATCTGAGCGATGAAAGCCGGTGGGCACTCCGAATGCCGCAAGACGAACTGAATCAGATCGAAGACGCTATTGAACGGCAACGTTTCGATATCGTCTCGAAGGCCACGACAAATGACCCGAAATTTCGCACTCCACTCATCTAGCGGGAGTTGGTCATGAAAGACATGTTTCGCCTGAAAGACCGCTCTCCAAACACCAGCAACCTCCCAAGCTATTCCCGCCGATGAGATCACGTCGGGATATGGATCGACCTTCGAATCATCAAGATGAGCATAGAACAAGTTCCATATCTGGGTCCTCGCCTCTCCCGGCAACTCTTCCAGCTTCAGAGGCCGGGGAACCTCTTCGTATCCTTGGGCCTGCGAGAAGGTCAGGCCACGCGAATCGGCGCTCACAGTCTGGCGCGCACGTTGTTGTGCCCGCCGGGCAGCCCTCTGCATCGCCGCCTCGGCCCCGACCAAATCCGGATCACGCCGGCTATCCGTGGTATTTCGATCTCCTGAACTCATTCTCCTCGAACCCCCTCTGCCAGCATTTTCGGCACCGCGCTTGAATTGTCGTACAAGGCCCATTCATCGACAAGCCCGCGATAAACCTGCCCGAAGTTGCGCCAACCGGCATGAAACCGACGCCGAATGACCGGTTCGGGTACGTCATGCCCTCCTTCCGCCACGCGCTGTGCGACGCGCTGGATCGCCGTTTCCGGTGTATCCAACTTCAAGAAGAACAGCTTCACTTGGTACCCCTTTTCCTGCCAACGTGGAATCCACTGGGCGTAGCTGCGCCCGCTCAACGTAGTCTCGAACGCGAAGCTGTTTCCCTGCCGCACATGCCTGTGGATCTGCTCCAGCATTAGCCGGGCTGCACGCACAGCGACCCAGTCGGCGCGGAAGGGGCTCAAGCCGACAGCGATGAGGTCAGCATTGACGAAAATGGGGCAACCCGCTTCGTCCGGCAGGAACTCCACCGCGAACGTGGTCTTGCCTGCCCCGTTGGGTCCTGCGATCATGACCACCTTCTTGTTGGTATCCTGGTTCAACGTCGGCCCACAGACAGCGGATTACATGAAAAACCGGAATTGATAAGGCGTTTTCTCGAGACTCGGCATACGCTTGACGACTCGCGAGAGCACCTTTGCATAGGCCATGGTAACGGGTAGCGGGTCATATAGCGCATCGTTGTTCCAGTTCATCTTCGAGAGCCCAAGCACCGCACGCACCGTGTCATCCCACGGACCGTGTCCGGCGTGGCGAACCAGTCGCACAGGTCTGGGAGTGCTTCGACCGCCCTGGAAGTAGGAACCCGAGGTGATGCCGTTCACGTTTCCATGCGTCCACAGCAACGCATCTCGTGATCCAAGCCCGACCACGGTACCACGCGGAACCGGATATGCCGCGGCGTTGCCCTTCTTCTCTGCCCGACGACCGGGATCAATGCGGACCCCACGCCATCCAGCGTCCTCTACAACCTGAACAAGATCGACTTCTTCGCACAAGTGTAACGCCTCCATACACCCATCCACTTCCTCCCGCTTGAACTCAGTGGTCTTGTGTACCATCACGCGCCGTGGCGGCTGTCCCGCGTGACGGCGACGATAGAGGTCCAAGGAGCGAGTCATGACGCGAAACATTTCGGTTTGGGACAGAAACGGATTGTCACGTTGGACGTTGACCTCGTGAGCATCATAGGCAATGAACTCCAAGCCGGAGCCTTCCTCGTCAAAAACCTGACTGCAACATGTCACAAATCGAGGTCGATCGGCCTGCGCGGGACGGATCGCATACGAGATACCGATATAGGCAGTTGAGGGATCAGCTTCAGCCAGTTTCCACGGAACTCCGCCAGCCTTGGCATAAAGCGCGAGACCCACACGCCACATCACGCTGGCTCGGCAGTGGTAAGCAAGTGCCTTGTCCTCTCGGATCAATTGGACAGGTATGCGGCGGGTGGCGGTGACCGCTTTCAGATGGTCGTGCAGGTCGAAGTCTTCCTCGGCTCCGCCGGCAAAGCCGGGTTCCCACCGTCTTGGAAGGTAAATGAACAAGACATCGAACTCATTTCGGCGGGCGCCAAGAGTGGTGTGAATTGCTCTCGTCAAAACCTCTGCAAGTACCGTGTGGGGACTGCGTGAACTACGGAAGTCCGCCTCGACACGGGGATCGAGTTCCACGAGGCAGCCGCTTTCTGCCGGGCCCAGGTGCAACCCGAAGACCGCGTGGAAGCCCGGCCATTCCGGCAGATACTCAACGCGCTCCTTCGGTTTATGCGTGTTCTTGAGCTCTTTCATGAACCCGTACAGACGCGCGCTCTCACCCGCTGGCGCCAGCGTGGCCACTCTTATCGGGTCCGGCACCCAGCCCGCCGAATGAGGTCCGAACTTCAATAGCCCGTGTAGCGGGTGTTCCATCCGATCCGACGTACGGTCGGGATGGAAGCTCAACCGAGGCTCAGGGAGCCACATGTGGGGCCTGATCTCGTAGTTCACGACGTCGTCCTCCGCGAAAATGCCGTGATGGGCGAAAGCTCAAAAACGGCGTCGATCCCGCCTTGGACACCTAACGCACGCATCTTCTCCCCATTTCGCGCCAAATGTTGTGCCCAGAAGTCAATGAGTCCGTTTAGTACCTTGTTGTAGCGCTTGATGGTCCGCTCACGAGCAAAATCCGCCGCCGCAGCCTTATTTTCGTCGTTCACTCCTTCGAACACGGTCGTTGGCTCGATCAACAACCACGGACTGTCATTGGCCCAACCCAAGCGAACGGCGAGGCCTTCGAACCACAGAAGATCCTGGTCGCCGTTAACCGCGCCACTCAACCTCTCTACCAGTTTCTGCAAGGGTTCCCAGACGACATCTCTTGGATTGGCGGGCCACAACAGGGCCGCCCCCCTGCGACGCCGTCTTGCAAGGTCACGCTCGCGGGCCAACGCGGCCGCCAACGCTTCGAGCAGGAATCCACGCTCGGTGGATTCCTGTCGTTGCTTCCTTACGTCCAAGGTATGTATGTCGAATTCGCTGATCCCATTGTTCTCAAACGCCGCGCGCACGTCCGCATCGGCACCAAAAGCCAAAACGCCGCTAGCGGAGCGAACAGCGAGGACGTCGACGCCAGCTTCCTCAACCGCTGCGCGTACCTCGGACGTCCCACCTATTTCGCAAACCACCCGCCGGCAAGTGCTTGGCACCTTGACCAGAGGCAGAGCGTTGAGCCGGACGACCGGCCAACCGCGACGCCGTACTTGTGGAAGAAGGGCAGGACTCCAATGCCTGCGTTCCGCGGCGAATCCGTCAACTGCTTTGGCATCGATGCCGTCAAAGAGACGCATCAAGTCTCGGAGAGTCTCATCAAAGTTCTCGATCGAGACTAACCCCACCTCAACCCCCGCTTCCTTCCCCCGTTCCAATAGCCGTTGAACACGCGGTAAGGGCGGTGCTTCACTTCGGTGTAGCCAGAAGAGTCCGGAGGGGAATGCTCCATGAGAGGACATGGCGTCCTCAGCGTGTCCATGACCGAGTCGTCACGCCCACTGTAACCCACCACCACCAGTCCAAACCGCCGACACTGAACGACCAGTGTCTGCCGTAGGCGCTGATCTTGATGTCTCAATTCGTCGTCGGTATTCTTCAGTCGCCGAGACCTGAAATCGCCATGGAGTTTCACCTCGAGCGGCCAGCGCTCGCCGGTTATAGCTTGTTCGGCCAAATCCGGGGCATCGAGAGCCGCTGTCGTCAATGCGCCTGTAGTGTCATAGACCTTGGCACAGGCATCGGCCACCAGTGCATCGAAATTTGTAGTCCAGACGATACGCATCAGCTCCGCCTGCATCAACGTAGCAAGCGCCATGTGACCATAAGACGGTTTCGCCCCCGCCAACTTCGCATTCAAAAATGTTTGACGATCCTTCTCTGCGGGATACGCGGCTTCGAATAGCCGGGCGTACTCGTCTGGGGCACCCGCCTTCGGAGGCTGTTCCATGGAGTCGATATGGCCCTGGAGTCGATCACGGACCAAGGGCTGGGAGAGGTCTGATACAGCATGGTACGAGCTCCGCCGTTGACTGAGGAAGAGCATCCGTTTGAATTCCCAGATCATGTCCACGGCTGTAGGGACACCCGCCGCAGCGGAACTCCCGGCACCGAGAAACCACATCAGACTTCGTGCCCGCAAGGAGAAACGGCGCGCGAAGTCGTCCAGTGCGATTCCTAGAGTATCTGGTTTCTGCAACCGGTCCTCCCTATGTCCGTCTCACAATCCTTCCAAGCCTTTTCATCAATCTTGCAATCCTTGAAACGCGTTACGAAGATTTGTTACGAAACGCCGAAGAGACCTGTCTGCGCCTGCGACGCGGTCTAAATTCATATGTCGGACAATGTCTTCCGCGTATTCGATACCGCCGAGCCTCGGTACGGTCCCTGTAGCCTGAATGGCCTCGATCAGGCATTCTTTATAGCGCCCCCTATCACACTTCTGGTCGGGTGCATCGCAGCCCTTTCCAAACACGGCCTTGAAAGCCGCCCCATCCAGCAACAACCAGCGCTCTATATGGGGATCCGTTATGGCGAGGATAATCGGCGTGGGATCGTCTTGATTCCTGACTTCCTGCGCCCGCTCGTTCAACCCTTTGCAGTTGGCATCGGTGGCTACCACAACCAAGTCGGGACTCGGACTACCCTGACGCTTGAGGTCGTTCATGTAGTCTTTAAGCTTCCCGACGACCTTGGCATAGCCGCCTACCGCGTTGCGCCAGTCGAGCCGCGTGGAGACGCCATATTCGGCCCAATCCTCTGCACGAGTGTCCCGATCACCTGTTGATGAGCGTAGTCCTCAACGAACAACGCGATCTCACGCATCGAAATCCCCTCTCAGGATCCGTTCGGAAACGGCCAGCACTTCCTGCTGGTCCGATAGCGCCTCGTCTATTCCTCGCCGCCATCCCAATGGTCCCCATACGGAGAATGGGTCGATCCGGGTCTTGCGGTCGGTTCGGTTCATCACGAACAGAGAGCTGTCCTCCAACATATCGGGGAGGATGGGCGAATGCGTCGTGACGACGTATTGAGTCCTCTTCAGTATCCGTTGAGTCTTGAGAAGTTCCGCGATGAGTTGGATTCGACGCGGGTGGACACCGTTTTCCGGTTCTTCGAACCCCACCAACGCGGGGGCTTCATCGACGCCGGTCAATGCCAGAAAACCGAGCATCCGTAGTGTCCCTTCCGAAAGCACGCGAGCGGGAAACGCGACACCGCCTTCCTTGAGGCGAAGTTCCACCTCACCAAGTTCACTAACCTCCACCTCAATGCCGTCGATGTTCGGCATCAACAGATTGAGGGCCTTCTCAATTCCTTTGAACTCCCTCTCATCCGTGGCCTTCATAGTGTTGAGGAAGGTCACAAGCTCTTCTCCCATCAAGCCGATGTGTCGAACTTCCTTTACCGGATTGGCCGCACGCATGCGTTCCCGTGGCTCGAAGTAGAAGAACAACCAACTTTCCAACTCACGCCGCGCGGCCGCCAAATGGGGATAGTGGGGCGGGTAATGCGGCATGGAGAGAATGGTGTGGTCCAAATAACGGTCGAAATAGGTAGGGTGCGATTGCCCTTCGTGACGCAGGCGTATGCTTTCGCCTTGTCCTTCTATGAATGGCTTGCGCTTCCCCGTAGGCTCCCCCTTGCCGTTGAGCGCGGCCAAGTACTCGTCGGCGACGCGGAGAACGCCAGACCTGGGCAGCATTTCCACTTCAATGCGGTAACGCAAGTCACGTTCGCGGACGCGCGCTGGTATCTTGACCTCTTTCTGGGAACCCCCAGCACCGTTTGGCCGACGCATTTCGCGGATCTGGCGATCGACGGACGCTACTACGCTGTCCGACAGGCTCAGGTCCGCTTCTATTGAAAACGAGAGCCGCTCCTGTTCCAGCAAGCCCTTGATCCCCGTTTGCCCGATAGTGAAGGACTCGAGCGGCTTCCCACGATAGGGAGGCTCGAAGGCTTCCTTGAGCGTCCTGCTGGTTACCAGCTTTGACAACAGTTGCAACGCATCGAGGAGATTGCTCTTTCCGGCTGCATTTGGTCCGAACAGCACGACGAGCGGGGAAAGCCGTACCTCGACATCTTCAAGAGACTTGTACCCGCGGATGTGTATGCGCTTTAGCATAGTGGCTACCTCCCCATAGCCTTACTCCGCCGCCTCCAACACCGCCCCCGCTGTGATGGTAAACGCTAGTGACCGCCGCCCCTTGACCAGCAGCTTCGCAAACGGATCACGCACCCTTACAAGCCGCGGATTGGGCGTGGCGCAGTCGAAGACCACGTAGAGCCAATACCGGTCACGAAGATTGCACGCCCTGGCCCACTCGTTTTCCTGCATCTCAACGCTGCCGGTACGAGCCCTTCCCTTCACTTCGATGGCTCGCTCTTCCTCAGGGCGACGGGACCTTAGATCGAAACCCGGCCAATCCGACAGGCCGGCGCGACGTGCGAGTTCAGGCTTGGAAACGTCCGCTACCTGGGCGCCGAAACGCTCCTCATATACGGTGGCCACCTGCATTGCGACGGCTTCCACGTCGGCGTCGTAACGCTCCGTCTCGGCGGAATCCTGAGCAGGCACCACTAGAGCATGGGCCAAAAACTCGACCTCGCCGGCCTGGATGAGGTCCGGTTCGGACTCCAACGCGCTCAGGGTGCGGTTGCGGTGTGCTGTCAGACTCCGTTGCCGTTCCTTGACTCTCACAAGCTCGGCATTGGCATGCCGATCGCCTGCGCGCGCCTTCTCGCCCAGGCGCCGACGGGCGGCGGTAAGCTCGGCTGCCCGGAAATCGAAGCCGCGCTTGATGAAGTCGACGCGCGCGGGAAGGTCTTCGATCCGCCGCTGTCGGTGCGACTGCGCGAGACCATCCAGCACAACCTCGCGAGCATACGTGACAGCCTCGTTGACCATGCCCCGCGCCAGGGTGGCGAGCGGCACCCGGCTCGGCGCGAAATCCTGGGCTCCTCTGAGAAGCAGGAGATGTTCGACCGGGCACTCTTCCACGGCACCGTCGCTTGATTGGCGCAGGCCGACAAGCCGCGATTCGAGTGTCTTCGGTGCAGACTCTCCGTTCTCGAAGACATCCATCAGATCGGGTTCGCGATCCAACTGTTCGTGCTGTTCGACCGTTACCCGTGCCACGTGGAAGAGGTACGGCTCAGTCGCATACGGGTCGGTGAACACGGCGCCTCGAAGACCGTCCCGCCCGAAACGACCCTGGACCGCGGCCGACAGGGCATCGAACAATGGTTCGCCGGGGTGCAGCCAAACGGCGTCTTCCCGGCTCGCCGGCTTGTAGATCGTGAGCCGCTGTCGTGCGTCTTCCGAATAACCTTCAAGGGCGGTCAGCAGGGCGTCGCCAGCGCCGGGACGGCGGGGAACGAAGGCGAACGTCGTTTCCTGGTCGCCCTCCATACGCAGGTCGAGCAACGGCGCGGCCTTTTCCACGAAACGGCGTACATAACCGGGCAGAAGCCGCCGGTAGTTCTCCTGCTCTGCCTCATTGTTGAGGGCGTCGAGCCGACCACGCACGTCCCCGCCCTGCCCGAACAGCACGCGTTCCCTTTCCTCCAGAGCCCGGACCTGCTCCTCCGTCAGATGTCCTTCCAACCGCTGGACAACGGTCTCCGCGCCCTCCGTGACAGCCTGCTCAAGATACTCCTTCATGGACACGCCCTCGAACAGGCGGCCCACTACGTCGAACACCTTGTCGGACTGAAGCTGCCGGCGCATCGCCTCAAGCTTGTCCAGCAGCGTCTTCAGCACCCTTCCCTCGCGCGTGGTCCCCGCCACCAGATTGACGATTACCACCGGATCATGCCTCTGGCCGTAACGATGAATGCGGCCCATCCGTTGCTCGAGCCGTGCCGGGTTCCACGGGATGTCGTAGTTCACCATGAGCCAGCAGAACTGGAGGTTGATCCCTTCGCCCGCCGCATCCGTGGCCACCAGATAGCTGGCTCCGCCGTCGGCTGCCGATCTGCGGAAGAACTCGACCTGGCGCTCCCGTTCCTGATACGGCAGGCCGCCGTGAATAAGCGCCACCCGACCGGTGAAGCCGAGCCCTTCGAGCCGGCGCACCAGGAATTCCGCGGTGTCGCGGTGCTCGGTGAAAACGATGAACTTCTCGTCGGCGTACCTCGGATCGCGGAGCACCTCGCGCAGCTTCTCGAACTTGGACTCCTCGCCGGCGTCAAAGAGCTTTCGTGCCTTGTCCAGCAACTCCTCGACCTTGAGACGCTCGGCCTCCAACTCGCTGAGAGTCACGGCGACCGTCGCACCCAAGGCCCTGACTTCGTACTCCTCCTTTTGCTCCTGCTGGTCTTCGCCTGCCGTGTCCTCGTCCGCGGTTCGACTCTCGAAGACGTCTTCAAGGTCGTCGAGGTTTCGTTGAAGGCGCGCGAGCGTTTCCTCGGTGAGCCGTCCATTCCGAATGTCGTCGATCATGCCTTCGATCTTCTCTACCCGACGCTCGAACGACCGCATGAGGGCATACGTGGAACTGGCAAGGCGCCGTTGGAAGACGCTCATGGCCAATCGAGCAGCGGACCGGTTCAACGCCTGAGCCCGGTTGTAATGGACGCGGAGATACTCCGTCGTCTCGTCGTAGAGTTCCTGCTCGCCGGGCGACAATCCGTAGCTCAAAGTGTCGCAGTTGCGCTGTGGATACAGCGGAGAACCGTCAAAATGGACCAATTCCTCCTTGGTCCGGCGGATGAAGTGTCTTTGCCGGCCCTCACGAGGAAACGCATCGAAAGCATCGCTGGTGGAGAGCGTATCGGGAAGCAGCAACCGCCACAGGAAGTAGTAGGGGTAGTCCTTGCCCATGTGCGGAGTTGCGGTCAGGAGCAGGAGATGCTGAGCGGACCAGGGAAGTCTCCACCGCTCATCCTCTACCTCGGCTCCTGCCAATGCCTCGGCCAACCTGTAGCGGTCCGTCTTCCGTACCCGGAAATCCGGTTGGCGGTCCGCGGAGAGCTTGTGCGCCTCGTCGAAGACTGCAAGGTCGTAGGGCTGTGTAGCGGAGTCCTTGAGGTGAGCGAACAGTCTTTCCCCCGCCAAGGTGTCGACACTGACGATGACATGGTGGCTCTCGGGACCCAGAAACGGGTTGCCGCCCCGCGCATCGGCGCCGCTGACGATCCGGAACGGCAGCCGGAACAGCGTGCGTAGTTCCCGTTCCCAGTTCCCCACGAGACCAGCCGGCGGCACGATGAGCACGCGACGAATCAAGCGCCGGAAAAGCATCTCGCGCACGTACAGTCCCGTCATGATCGTCTTGCCCGCCCCCGCGTCGTCGGCGAGCAGGAACCGCAGGGGGGCCTGTCGGAGCATCTGCTCGTAGACGGCGATTCCCTGGTGGGGGAGTGGGTCGATCAGCGACGTTTCGGTCGCGAAAGCCGGGTTGAAGAGATGGCCGTAAGCAAGGCGATGCGCTTCGGCCACGGCTGAGACGGCGTCCGGATCGGCCGAGAAGTCCAGACTGGGGGAATTCTTGCGACCGGTATCATATTCGCCGGCCTCTTCCATCACGTGAAGCGGCGGCGTCTCTATCTCGGCAATTCGCCGCCATGCCAGCTTGTTGGGACGGGACTGTCCGTTCTCCCAACGATTGACGGTCACATAGGAGACGCCAACAAGCTCCGCAAATCGCGTCTGGGTGAGGCCTTTGGCACCCCGCAGGCGCCTGATTCGCTGCGGGAGGTCCTCGACCAGGTCGGGAGACATGATACGCGACATAAGATTGTGGCCTCGATGATTATAGGGCACCGTATCATGAACCCACCTCGCGTGCAATCTAATTCGTCATATATCGGACGCTATAGTCGAGGCAATGACACACCTACAGCGGCCCTAACCAAACGTGAATCTCACACTTGGGACTCAGCATCTGCGCTCCAGGAACCCGTCGTAAGGATATCTCCGCGGACCCTAATCTTGTGTCGCAAGCTGCCGATAAGGTCAGTACATGGCTGGCCGTAAGGAATCACCTGCGCCACCGGTTTGCCACGCTTGGTGATGACCAATCCCTCCGCGTCAAGATTGTCGAAGAGTGCCAAACATCGCCGTCTGAACTCCGTTGCTCCAATCGTCTTCATGCCGTTCCTCCACCCTCACCCTTCCGCTTCGGCGGCGCATAGAGCTGCAGCAGGTTGCCGTCGGGGTCGAAGAAGTAGAAGCCACGGCCGGAACGGCGTTCCACCACCGGCACCTCGTGGATGCGCACGCCGGCCTCGCGCATGCGTTCCTCGGCGGTTTCGAAGTCGTCGCCGTCCACGTAGAAGGCCTGGTGGGTGACGCCGTCCTCCGCGAGGGCGTCCCGGTCGATGGGGTTCGGGCGCTGGAACAGCACCACGATGCTCTTGCCGGAGCGCATGTCGGCGCGGCCGAGTCCCCGGAGGTCGTCGCGGGCGACGGTGGCCACCTCCATGCCGAGCATGTCGCGGTAGAAGGCGACCGCCCGGTCGATGTCGTTGACGGGGATGCCGCTGTGATAGAGTCCCTTGGTCTTGACCATGTCCTGCCTCCTGTTCCTGTAGGGCCTCGTGGCCCGCTCAATCGAAACGCGCCGGCAAACGTGTTATGCGGGAGTTTCTACCCTCAACCGTCACACGACAACACCCGGAGGATACCACCGATGAACGAACTATGCAGACTTTCGGCCAGTGAAGCGGTGGCGCGCGTCGCCAAGGGAGAAGTCACGTCGGAGGAGCTGACCCGCGCGTGCCTGGAGCGCATCGAGGAGCGGGAGCCGGAGGTGGAGGCGTGGATGCACCTGGACCCGGACTACACGCTGGCGCAGGCGCGGGAGCGCGACCGCGCCTCGGGCCGGGGGGCCGTGCACGGGCTTCCGTTCGCGGTCAAGGACATCATGGACACCGCGGACATGCCCACGGGCTACGGCTCGCCCATCTGGGAGGGTTTCCGGCCCCGGGCGGACGCCGCGTGCGTGGCGCTCACCCGCGCCGCGGGCGGCGTGCTCCTGGGCAAGACCGTGACCACCGAGTTCGCCAGCCGCCATCCGGGCAAGACCAGGAACCCCCACGATCCCACGCACACGCCCGGGGGCTCCTCCAGCGGCTCGGCCGCGGCGGTGGGGGATTTCATGGCCTTCATGGGCTTCGGCACGCAGACGCTGGGGTCGGTGATCCGCCCCGCTTCGTACTGCGGCTGCGTGGCCTACAAGCCCACCTACGGCGAGATCAGCAACGAGGGGGTCAAGGAGAACACGGGCTCCTTCGACACGGTGGGGCTGTTCGGCCGGGCGGTGGAGGACCTGCCGCTGTTCCGCGCGGCCGTGACGGGCGAGCCGGTGCTGCCATTGAGTCCGGTCTCGCTGAAGGACCTGCGCGTGGGCCTGTGCCGCACGCCCCTGTGGGACAAGGCGCTGGACTACACCAAGGTGCTGGTGGAAGACGCCGCCGCCGATCTCGCCAAGGCGGGCGCCGCGGTATCGGACCTCGACCTGGGTGGACCCTTCGCGGAGTTCGAGCCCATGGGCCGGCGGGTCAGCGACTACGAGATCTCGCGCGCGCTGACGTGGGAGCGCACGCACCACTTCGACCTTTTGAGCGAATTCCAGCAAGGGAAGATGAAGGACTGGCCCGTGGTGTCCTACGAGGAGTACCGGGAAGGAGAGCGGGTCATGGTGGCGTGCCGGGCCTGGCTGGACGAGGCGCTGAGGGATTTCGACGTGTTGCTCACGCCCAGCGCCACGGGGGAGGCGCCGGTGGGTCTCGACAACACCGGCGACACGGCGTTCAACATCCTCGCGACGTGGACCCACGTGCCGTGCGTGACGCTGCCGCTCTTCAAGGGCCCTTCCGGGCTGCCGGTGGGGCTGCAACTGGTGGGCCACCGCTGCCGGGATCATCGCCTTTTCGAAATTGCCAGATCGGTAGCCACGGCCTTGTCGAGTTGACCATTGCGGGATCGAGAGCGCTCGGCATGACGGGCGTTCTCCCGACCCTCCGGCTCCTGTTCATGCCATGGCGCAGGCTCGGCTACCCCTGCTCTTCGACAAGAGCGGCGGCGCTGCTGCCGGCGCCCATGGTCTTCAAGGTCAGAAACCGATGCGGACGCCGGCCCGGAAGACGTGGTTCTCGAGTTCCGATTTGACCTTGGCTCCGTCGTCCCATCGGAGCCTGGGGTCCCCGGTACCCATATACCGGTAACCCAGGTGCAGGACCATGGAGTCCAGCAACCGGTACCCCAACCCCAAACCGAGCTGGTAGGCGAGCACCCAGTCGCCGTCACCGACCCCGAATTCATTGAGCGCGCGGGAGGCGCTGGCGGGAAGACCCGGGATGGTCGGCAATTCCACCGGCAGATCGATGTCATAGCGGACGTAGTTGACGCCCAGGCCGCCGCCGGCGTACGGCGTCAGGCCCAGGCCCAGGTCGAGGTCGTACCAGGCGTTGGCCATGAGGCCCACGGTGGTGCGGTTGCCCTTCACGCTGAGGTTGTCGTTGACGCGCCTGCGGACCCGGTCTTCCAGGTCTCCCAGACCCTCAAGGTTGAGCCGGTCGTAGTCGATGCCGTCCACGTCCGTGCGACGCCAGGTGGCCTCGCCCTCGAGACGCAGCCCTTGCCAACCCAGGCCGACCGCCAGGCTGTACCCGAGGCCCGAGCCGAAGTCGATGTCACCGCCGCTGACCTCCGAGCTGAAGTCCGACGTCGAGCCACGCGCCATCCCCAAGTCCGCGGCCAGGTAGAGTCCGCTCTGCGCTTCGGCGGTGGCGGCGAGCAACGGGATCAGGCCCAAGAACGCAAGGGCGCATAGCATGTTCCCAAGGTTGTCGAGGTACGGCGGCTTACGCATCGAGCGACTCCTTTGCTCCGTCCCCAGGGGTCGGATGTCCCGATTGTACGGTACAAGCATCGCTGCTGTACGAACGCTGGGCGGCTGCCCATACCTGTCGTGTTTGTACCACAGGAACACGCCGCCGTCTCTCGAAGCTCCCACCCCACCCTCGGGGGACCGCCGTCACGGCCGAAACACCTCCGTGGCGTCGAGCTTGCGCTGGAAATCCAGGTACTCCTGTCGGGTCATGCGCGGCTTCGCCGCCCCGATGATTCCACGAGCCGCCGCGGCGCCGTCGTGCAACAGGTCGATGGCGGTCATGGCCAGGAGCTTGGCCGACTTCACGTAGACGGAGTCCTTGTCCGCCAGCAGGTAGTTGTTGGTGTGCCCGCCCCCGGAGGCGCCGGCCACGTAGGGATGCACGGCCGGCATGATGTGGGAGACGTCGCCGAAGTCGGTGCTGCTGGTGCGATGCTCCGTTGTGAGCTTGAAGCCGCCGGGACCGAAGAGCCGCGCGGCGTTGTCGCCCCAGAGCCGCGCCATGGTCTCGTCGTTGGTCTGGGGCAGGTAGCCCGGCACCGTCACGATCTCCACCGACGCGCCCACCGCCATGGCCGCGCCCCGGATGGCGTTGTCCACCTTGCGGTTGGCGTCGACGATGCCTTCGACGGTCTTGCCGCGGATGAAGGTCTCGATCTTCACCTCCGCCGGTACCGCGCTCACCGCCTCGCCGCCCTTCGTGATGATGGGGTGGATGCGGATGGTGTCGTCGTCGTAGAAGGTTTCGCGCTGGTAGGCGATGGCGGTCATGGCCAGGGAAGCGGCGTTAAGGGCATTGATGCCGGTCTGGGGGCTGCCGCCGGCGTGGGCCGCCTTGCCGATGAAGCGGATCTTCTTGATGAGCGCGCCGTTGGACGAGCCGGCCACGTGGGAAGCGAGGGTGTCGGTCTTGGTGTGGAACATCATCGCCAGATCCACGTCGTCGAAATGGCCCAGCCGGATCAGTTCCGCCTTGCCCGCGAGAAACTCGATCTCGTTCCGCGCCTTGCGTTCCAGGCGCTCGTCCACGTCGATCATCTCCTCCGCCGGCACCGCGAAGAAGACCAGCGCGCCGGTGAGCTCGGGCAAGACATTGGCGGACAGCAAGCCCATGGCCGCACCCACCATGCCCGCCACCTGCGCGTTGTGGCCGCAGGCGTGGGCCGCGCCGGTGACCGGGTCGGCATGGGGGTGGTCGAACACCTTGAGCGAGTCCAGCTCTCCGAGGATGGCCAGCGCCGGGCCGGGACGGACGCAGTCCTTGCGGCCCTTGACGCCGGTAACGGCCAGACCTCGTCTTGGCTCCAGACCGAGAGCCTGGAGCCGGTCGGCGATGAGTTCGGCGGTCTTGACCTCGTTGAAGCCCGTTTCCGGCTGCCTCAGGATAGCTTCGCCGAGGTCGATGATCTCCTGCCGGCGCGCATCGATGACGCGGCAGGCCTCGGCCTTGAGATCGTCTACGGAACTCATGGTCTCCCTTCCGATGCCATCCAGGGAACCACCCGGCCTACCGGACGCGGGCGGTTCGGGACGGCCGCTAGCGCCCCGTCCGGAGCGCTTCCTCCAGCAGTCCCAGCGCGGCCTCGGTGAACGCCCACATGTTGGCTTCCCGGTCGGGCCGGCCGGTCTCGACGGTGATCGCCTTTTCCACGGGACCGACGATGGCCATGCAACTGTGTCCCGCGGCGTCGCCGTAGCGATTTCCCGCGGGGCCGGTGGCGCCGCTCTCGGCCAGGCCCCAGGTGGTGCCGAGCCGCTCCCGGATGAGTCGGGCGCAGTCCAGCGCGTAGGGCTCGGTGCTGCCACGCACGGTCACCTGGTCGGCGGGCATCATCAACAGCCCCGCGCGCGCGTGACGCGTGTAGATGACGCCCCCGCCGACGAAGTAGGCGGACGCCCCGGGGAGCGACAGCAGCGCCGCGGAGATCAGACCGCCGGTGGACGATTCGGCCACCGCCACCGTCTCGTTCCGCTCCTTGAGCAATTCGCCCACCGTACGTCCGAGGGTCGTCAGGTCCGGCATGGGTCCTCCTGTTCGGATTCCAACATCCTGGGTTATGCCGCTTTGTCGAAGCTCATGAGGCAATGGCCTCCCGAATCGTCATTGATATGGTAGTGTTACGGTAGTGTTACGGAATCCCGCTACACCCCCAACGAGTCATTCCCGCGGAAGCG
>JAJEAI010000001.1 GCA_022824205.1 Candidatus Binatia bacterium | reverse complement strand
CAGCGCCTCTTCCACCCCGGGATCCGACAGATTGAACCAATGCTGCACGAAATGTATCCGTAGCATCCGCTCCAGACCGATCGGTCGCCGCCCAGCTCCCTCTGGCTTCGGATAGTACGGTTCGATCACCTCCACCAGCTTTCCCCACGGTACAATGCGTTCCATCTCCTCCAGGAACTTCTCCTTCCGCGTCCGCTTCCGGTACTTCTCGAATCCCCCATCCGATAATGTTCCTTGCCGCATTCGTACCCCCTTCTCGCCTGTTACTCGTCCCATTTTATCATACTTCCCTCGGGGTCGATCTGAGGCAATTGATCAGAGGTTCCTTAGGTTGATTAGGATTCGTCGTGAGGAAATGCTTCTTCGATATCCGGGTACAGGGATTTTCCAAAGAACAAATATCCCAGCGCCCTCTCCCTGACTTCCCGGAAAGTGTGAGGTTTACCATCAACAATGAGTGAGTATGTGTTCGTCGTGGTGTTCCAAGACGTTTTAATACTAAAATAGCGACGCCTTTGCGTGATTTCGATTTCTCCAGAATTAGGCCGCTTTACGATAAAGACCGTGGAGTGTGTATTGTTCCCTAGACGATGACTCACTTCATAGCCGCTCCCATTATAGTTGAGTAGCGGTTTCAACATGAAGACCCCATGTCGTCGGATTCCCTCTGGTACTTCACTAATCCTTTTCACATCCCTGGCCACCTCATCTATGAGAGTGTCGAAAATACTGTCCAAGGTTCCTTCCAAGCGCTTCTCAATCCAGTCAATGTAGTCGCTCACCGGTGATCAGACCTCCCCTCATGCTACCATTGGATTCATCCCACGGGATTACTTTCCCTGGAGTCGACGGCCTGAGCCACGGGAAACTGACCTGACTCGACGGTCAGAGTCACTCCTTGTACCGCAGTGTGGTGGTGCTTACAAACGGTCGGTATTCGGAGATCTCGAACGGCGGTGTCCTCCCCCTGGATCTTGATGGGCTTGCCCAGCACCTCGATCTTGGTCTGGTCTGGTCGGTGAGGACGTTGTTCGGCGTGTGAAGGCCTTACCCCGCATCAGCGGAGCCATGGGACTCGATGCTTGATCGGGATCATGGAGAAGGTCCGCGAGGTGTAGCGAGGTGTAGGCTTCGCGGCAAAAGGCGCCACGGCGACTGAGTGATAGAGACTGTCGAAGGAGCTGACGGCGGTCGTGCGGAGTACGCTGATGGAGGCGCCGACAGACGCGTCCCAATAACGCGGACACCGAGGTGGGCGTGGTGCGGAAGGTGGTGACAGGTGTAGTCCGAACCGGCGATGCGGATGCGGGCGCAGGAGCCGACGGCGTGCGGAGCGAGGCGGATGTCAGCGAGAAATTCAGACCCAGGTCCGTCGCCGCGCCTGTATGGGGCTGGAGTGCCACGAGCCGGACACGAACTTGGCAGATGCCTGCGGAGCGGGCTGGCGAAACAATTGCGACAGAGCGGAGCACGAGCCGGCTTCGCCGGGAATGGCTGTGACCGGCGCCCGCCGCGTGTGCTACATTCGAAGAATCGGTTAAGCGGGTGAGAGACGTAGCCGCCGTGGTTCGCGAAGGCTGCGAGGTTTCCGGAAATCCTGAGCAGGCGATATCCGAAAACGGAATTGGCCGGTGGGGGCGATCAAGGAACGATGCGTGGATGACTTGGCGATATCAGAACTCCTTTCAAGGCTCGGCTTCGAGGGCGAAGGCGCCGAAAAGGCACTCGTGCGGCTTTGCCGGGACGGCTTGACCCGGCCCGGCAAGACCCGGATCGCTACGGTGAAGATCGAGACGGCCGAACGGGCCCTCCGCGCAGCTTTCGTGCGGCACTGTCGAAAATCTGCCTGCCTGCCGTCGCCGCGCGAAACGCGCGAACCGCTACCGGTTTCCGCGGTCCATTGCGAGACCTGCGGCGGGAGCGACAACCGGCGCGCGGTAGAGCAGATGTTGGTGGCCATGCAGCGCGCCGGCTGGACGAAGCTCCTGGTGGCTGGCGGATCCCCGGGGACGCGCCGCGAGCTCCAACGGCTCTGCGCCGACCGTCTCGACCTCCGGTTCGTCACGGATGAGACGACGCCAAACAGGAAGACCGTCGCGCCGCTGCTCAACTGGTCGGAGGTCGCCGCGATCTGGACCTCCACCGAGATTTCGCACAAGACGACGGCCGTGCTGCGCGGGCCGAAGGTCCTCAAGGTGTCGAGACGCAGCGTTGTCGCGCTGGCCGAAGCGGTCCAGGAGCGGTGCGCCATTGTCGCGTGAGCGGCGCATGCTGAATCGACACGACGAGGGCGGCAACGAACCAGCGCGTCCGTTGATTTGGACGAACAGTGTTGCAACCGGGTCCGATTGGCAATGCGTCGCATGGAACGCCAGCGATGGAAGCTGACTTCCCCCGCGACGCTTGCGCGGAGTAGAATGGATTTTCACGAAGGCACGGGGGTCCTGACGGATGAAACTGAAGCAGATCGTTTACAAGGAGCTAAGTGCGAGACAGAAAGAAGTTTACAACTTCCAGAAACTTGCAGGGATATTGGCGGACTACGGTTTCAACTGCATCAAACTCCACGACGACTGGCAAGGTTGTGGGCAAGGCAACCTCTTGGCTTAGTACCGATTCGTGGACTACTAATGGCCTGTACAGTAGCGGACGCCCATCCAAAGAGTTACTGAGCAGGCTCTCTCGATATGCCTTGACCCAGTAAGCAAGACTGCAAATTGAGATACTACCCGAAACCGAGGTGCCACATGTTGCGCTACGTCGGACTTGTATGCGTCGTACTGGCATCGTTGGCTTTTGTCACATGGGCCGATGATAGCTTGGTAAAGGGGATGGAACTAGAGATCCGGATCCAGGAACTCAGCAAAGAAGTGTATGAGTCGGCCAAGAAGGCGGCGGGGGACGCCGTGAAGAAGACAAGCCTTTGGAACAGGTGGCGCGCAGCCCGTGAGGCGCTACGGCCGAAGTCACAGCAATGCCACCATGCCCTACAGGCGCGGCGCGAATACGGATGGAAGGTTCACAAGGGGTCAAGTCCGAGAAGTGCTGGATAATTCGGTAGGGGGCGCATTGGTTGAGGCGGTAGGGTTGAGGCCGTTGTGGCCCTCATATTCGTGATCGAGATCCTCTCTGACGGCGCGCATTTGGCGGCGCTCGAGGTCAGAGAC
>JAJEAI010000089.1 GCA_022824205.1 Candidatus Binatia bacterium | reverse complement strand
AGCTTCGTGGACACCGCACAAACCGGAAGCTCCCCTAACGTCCTACCCAATAGGTCGCCAGAAGAATCGCAATCCACGGTTAGTTACTCTTGGCCACCATTCACGGCGGCCTGTCGCAATCCCGTTGAGCTCGTTGACGACGGTGTCGGTATTTTTGAGCACAAACTCCTTGACATCGGCGAGGCTCATATTTTCCGTAACCTGGCTGGCCAACACTCCTGCGACAAGACCGACCAACAAGGTCATACCCGCCGGTCCGCCTGCGGCGCCGACAAGTGCGACTGCCGACAACGTCGCTCCCGTTGCGAACGCGCCTTTGGACAGGCCGTCGACAAACGCCGTGTATTCGCTTTTCTCACACGCCTTGTGAAAGGCCCTGGCAAGGGACACGACCGTTACGACCAACAGCAAAGGGTTCGCCGCAAGGAGTGCCGCAATTCCCATGCCTCCTATGAGCTTGGAGAACATTTCAACTTCGTCCGTGTCCCAAGCGAGGACCACCGCGACTACGCCGACCGAAGCGGCCATCAGCTCGACGGCATCATAGGTCATCAAATCGTAGAACCAACTCTTGGGTATGTGGAAACTTGACTGCAGCCAACCCGCCACCGAATCGAAGAGGTCCTTGTTCCATGTGGCCAACGGGAGGCCGTTGACCGTCGTTCCGTCCCTTGCCAAGCCGAGAATGGCGCCAAGAGCCTCCTGGAGGAGGCTGTCGTCGGCCGACGCGCCAACGGCTTCCTTGAATGCGCCGTAGAGCGTATGCCCTCCGTCGAACAATCTATGGAGAGCTCCGCCCATGTGGGTTTCGTTGTAGATGGCATCCATTGCCTTGTCATAGATGGTAGGCGGTCCCTTCACCATGTCTTGCAACAGACCATTCAGGTCCCTGTCGAGGCCGCTGGCCAAGAGTCCCTGGGCGGTCGATGACAACCATTCTGCCACGGGGACTGTCGTATCCAATGTCTTTCTGAAGCCGATTTGTATCGCCCCGGCGGCGAGAATCGCCGCGCCCGCCGTATTTTTCGCGCCAATCTTGCTGCCGTCCACGATCACTGCTCCGACGGCTGCGGCCTTTTTTGCGCCGGCGTCTGTTACTTCCACGCCGACCGTAACGGCTTTGTCCGCAACCGCTTGTTTCGCTTTCTTGAGTTCGCCGCCCACATTCACCGCCTTGTCAGCGGCGAACTTTCCAGCACCCACAAGAGCCGCTCCGACTTTGGCGACCCTACCGGGCACACCCTTCCGGCCTTCTGGACTTCCCGGTCTTTCGGAAACTGGACTCACTTGCCTTGTCGTCAGTCCGTCTAGTCGGTGGTCGATAAAACGCTGTCGCCATCTGGAAACCGTTGCCTCGCTGGTCCGGTGTCGCTCGGCGATTTCCTTTACCGAGAATCCGCGTGAACAGTCGAGGATCAGGCCCGCCCGGAATTGAAGTCGACCGTCTGTGTTCCGCCGCCGACGCCATTGTTTGAGTTCCTTCTCCTCTTCATTGCTCAGCGTGACTTCGACCCGTATCCGTATCATGGGACGCTGCTCCTCCGGCTTCATGGCGCATAGACAAACTTCGTCGTTCGAGACAGACGTGTCGACGGAAAGGAGCAGTAGCACGCCTGAGCAACTCTCTCCAGGCTGGCTTCCCACAGATCGTCACGTCCGTCCTCGACGCATCCGACCGGTGTTGATTTAGTGTTGAATCGACGATCCGGCACTGAATCTCACAGCCTGTCACTCGCTTGTTTGCGGTCAGTATTTCATGCAGTAAATCACTGGGTTATAGACTATCCAGCGGCCCGCCCGGCACCGCAGGAAAGCAGCCATCGAGGAAATGGATGCGAAGGTTACGTGGCGCCGCACCAGGCGGGTCTCCAGGACGGCGCCCGACGGCGGCCGGGTATCCACCTCGACCCTGACGGCAAGGCTCTCCTCCCGGCGGGACGAGAGACCCGCGTCATGCAAGACGCCCGGGAAACGCACAAACGCATTGTGAACCGGATTCCGGTCGCGCATCGAGACGCCGACGGCATAACCCTCGCGCGAGAGCTGCGCGCGAACGGCGGCCAGCCACCCGCGCAGATCATAAACGGCAGGATCGCCCTCCAACGTGAAGTCGAGGTCCTCCGAGTAGCGCGGGAGGCCGAACAGGAAGCGCAGGCAGGTGCCGCCCTGAAACGCCAGAGGCACCATCGCCCCCTCGTTTTGGAGGATCCCCAGGATGCGTGCCTGGAGGTATTCGCGGGTGACATTGGGGCCTTGCAGCGGATCGGCCGCCCGCACGAGATCCATGAGGTGAGCCTTCACAACGCCTCGTACGACAAGTCCGGATCTTCGGCCAACGCGCGTAGGTGTCGCGCCGCGCGCAACAGCTTGGGCTTGCCCGCGGCCCGCGCCAAGCGGTCCAGTTCCTCCAGGTCGAGGGCCTCGAAGTCCAGCCGCAACTCCGCGATGTAGGCCGGCCCGTCTCCGCCGGGACACAAGTGAACGACGTCGAGCAGGGCCTTCTCCGGAAGCGCCACGAACGCCGTCTGTCCCTGGCCCAGGTCGATCTGCCGGTAACCGTAGAGCAGATCGGGCTTGACGTGCCTGAACGAGAAGCGGCCCAACGGAGTCTGGCGCAGATGCGGCCTCGCGATCGCCACGCTGGTAACCTCCGGGACGTATTCGGGGATGCAATGCGCGTGTTCCAATGCCGACAATCCACTAACGTAGGACCCCGGTACCAAGCGGTTGGCGACCAGGAACGGATGGGGAATACACTTGCGATAGGGGGGAGCCAGCGCATACAGTTGACGACGAAGCTGATGTATCCGCCCGGAACGGGTCCACCGGGCGAGTTGATGCCGAACCCCAACGGGGTCCACACCACCGCAAAGGAGCAGTCCCGTCCCGAACACCGGCTCGTCGCCGACCATCTCAAGCAGTTGGTGAAATTTCACAGAACTATTCTACCCTTCTTGTCAAGTTACAACAATGTTTTTACCCTCCCGTTCCTCCCTCACCTCCACCGCGCAGTGGTCGCTCGTGATTCATCGGGTCGGCACCGCGTCGGCCGAGGCATGGGTGGGGACCCTGTTCCCGACCTTGAAGATGCCGGAACGGGCGCGGGTGCGGCTCTTCCGGGACGGCCGGGAGGTGCGCTCGGCATCGATTTCGAAGTCCGACTGGCGGCGGCCGTTCCGAGGCATGCGGCGGCGCTTTTTCAAGGTGGTGCGCTTCCGGCGGCTGGAGGCCGGGTGCGAGTACCGGGTCACGTTCGAGCGGTTGGTTGAAGGAGATGGGCAGAATGAACCCGTCCGCGGCTGGCAGGAACTGCGCGCGGGCGCGTTTTGTACGCTACCGCCGCGACTCCCGCTCAAGGGCGAGGGCGCCTTCACCATCGGACTCGGGAGCTGCTTCTACAAGCATCGCGACGGCAGGCGAGCCGCGACCGCTTACCGGGCGCTATGCGAACATGGCGCCGCCACGGTTCGCCCGGACATCACCGCGCTCACCGGCGATCAGGTCTACCTGGACATCGGCTTCGATTCGCTGTCGCTGATACCGGACGAGATACGCGAGCGCATCGCCGACGACTACGCGCTTCACTGGCAGGCCCTGGACGGCATCCTCGGCCAGGGCGGCACGTGGATGCTGCCGGACGACCACGAATACTGGAACGACTACCCGTTCGTGGACTCGCCCATCCCGGCCCTTTGGTCGCTGAGGCTGCCGCACGTACGCGAGTGCTGGGAAGCCGCCGCGCGCGACGGCGTCACCAACATCCAGCGCTCGCCCGTGGTGGAAACGCTGGCGATCGGCGAGGACCTCACCCTCTGCTTCGCCGACCTGCGCTCGCATCGCACGGACGAAGCGCTTCTTCCGGCGGCGCCTTTCCAGAAGTTGCTCGACTGGGCAAAGCGCAGAACCTGCCCCGGAATTCTCATCCTCCCGCAGCCGCTACTCGTGGGGCAGAACCGCGTGGAGCGGAACCTGCGGAGCTACCGGGAACAATACGCGGCGTTGATCGGCGCTCTCGGCGCCGTCCCCCACGACATCGTGGTCCTGAGCGGTGACGTGCATTTCGGACGCATCGCCAGCGTCCCCATCGGCAACGCCGGGGCGCGGCTCTTCGAAATCATCTCCTCGCCCCTGTCGAACCTCACCGGTCTCAACGGCGTAGCCGCGAGCACCGCCACGAGCCGGCCCGAGAGCTTTCCTCCCGCCACCACGGCCCGCGGACTGGGCTGGGAGCCCCGCAAGGTGAACTACTACAAGGACCGCGCGGGACGGGGACGTTTCTTCGTCCCGATCCACAAGGGGCGGCTCTTGTCGGACTATCCGAGGAAACGGACGCGGGAACACTTCATGACGGTGAGCCTGTGCCGCGCCGACACCGGCAGGGTCGAGATCACGGCCCAGGCATGGCTGGTGCGCGAGCCAACGGGCCCCTGGGATTTGCCGGCCAAGAGTTTCCGGCGCTCCTTCCGCGCGGTGCTGCGGTAAGACGTGCGCCGTGGGAGATTTGGTTGAGTCGTCACGCCCTGTTGAGTCGTCATTCCCGCGGAAGCGGCTGTGTCAATACTCATGAGGCGGAGACCCCTCGAGACTCGTGAGGCACCAACCCCTCGAACCGTCATTCCCGCGAAAGCTTGCCCTCGACCCCGATCGGGGGCGGGAATCCAGGGGTGGGGAGGGGTCCAATGGGCGGGTTTCCCCACCCCACGCCGCATGGATTCCCGCTTCCGCGGGAATGACGGTTCGGGGGGTTGGTGCCATTTCGTGTCCGAGCAGAGTTTGACACAGCCCTGGAAAGAGTTTTGCCGTGAAACAGAAACGGACACAAGGCGAGGGTGTGCACACGTGCCCCGGGCTTGGGGTCGGCTGTTGACGCCGGACCGAGTGTGGCGGCAGGAGCGGGTGGGCTTCCCCGATGTGGCCCGAAGCCCCTGAGCGTG
>JAJEAI010000067.1 GCA_022824205.1 Candidatus Binatia bacterium | reverse complement strand
TCGTGAAACATCAACTTCGTTTCGTTACACTGTGTCGTCATGAGGTCGCGCTCCTGTCGTGCGGTAACTGGTTGATCGCACAACATTTATCGCACAGAGCGCGGCCTCTCTCAACCCCCTTGGTGAGAAATGCGGGCTAGAGCCCTCGGTGAAGCCGCACCGTCACGGCCCCGCGTTCGCGAGGGCCACGACGGTGAAGGTGTGGACGGGCCTCAGACCATCTCCAGGAGGTCCTTCTCGCAGACAACGTAGCGTACGGGCTTTAGGACCTTCTTCAACACGCGTTCCTGTACAAGGCGCTTTATCCAGGCATCGGCCGTGGGCTTGGTCACACCCAGCGCATCCGCGATCGCGTTGGCTTGCTTTGGTTCCGCACAGACCTCGGATACCAGCGATCGCACCTTTTGATACAGGTCTTCGGCGGGGTCGACACTCGCCTCGGCGGGGCACTCACCGACATCGTGGCTCCGCGCACCCACTTGCTCTGCCGCCGGAGATACCTCCCGGGGCGAGTCACCCGGTTGTTTGTCGGCGAGGGACAATTCTGGTCGCCCACCGGATGGTCCAGTGTCCGCTTCGTGTCGTGGACTCGGACCTTGCCCAGAGTCCCCGCCCTCAAGACGCGTGCCGAACGCGGGATCATCGAGCCCTTCCAGCCACCGCGCTCCGAGTTCGACCAGCTTGGGATTGCCGGACTCTGCAGATTCGGTCCGCTTGACCGATAGCGGCACCCATCCTTTCTTCAAGTTCTCGACAGCCCCTTTCCATGTTCCGCCGCTGTCGGGCGCGCTGCTCACAACGATGGCGTCGTGGGCCAGGCAATAGATGTACTTGTTCCGCGCCATGGCGTAGCCCACCATGAAACGCGACTCTGGATTGAACGGTGAGACAAGCGCCAGGTCCCGGGACATCAGGTGCCTGCGGTATTTCGTCGACGTTGCGCCTCGAAGAAGGCCGTCCCCCAGAACGCCGATAGCGGTCCCTTCGGCAAGGAGGGCGCCGAACATTGCTGCGTGATCCACGCCGGCGGCGGCGCCCGAAACAACCAACTCTCCGCATTCGGCGGCGCGGCGGCCGATACTCTCGGCGAAGCTGATGTCGGCAGCGTCAGCATGTCTGGAGCCAACGACCGCGATGCTGCTCGCATTCAGGAGAGCCCTATTGCCACAGCCGAACAGGATCGCCGGCGCTGTCCGTCCCAAGCGCTGCTTCAGGCGGCTCGGGTAGTCCGTGTCCGATCGCGCGACCACCCACAATCCTGCCCTCTCCCACTTCTCCAATGCGAATCCGAGTGTCGCTCCCCGGTTCAGCAGGGCCTGTACGCGGCGGGGCGTCACCTTGGGGTGTTCCCAGTTTTCAAGCAACTCCGCCAGATCACCCTTCAGCAGATCAGCCGGAGCAAGGGCTCCGTCCTTGAGCCACTTCGCGAACTCGCCCCACTCCGCGGGCGTTAGCGGCTTGGCCGCCCCTGCACCGGACTTGCCGAACGACACGGTAAGCAGCATGACAGCTTCGGTCTCGCGGGTAACTTCCACGTCAGCCTCCCGGACTCGCGGTGGCAAGCGCAAACGGCCACACGGCCGGACAGCCCGCGCGTCGGAGCAGCGCTGCAACAACCGTAAGCGTCCACTTGGAGTCCACGATGTCGTCGACCAGCAGGACGCCGCCCTCCGGAATTCGACCATCAACGGCGAAAGCGCCGTCCAGATTATGGCATTGATAGAATCTGTTCTGCTGCGCCTTCTGCGGAGCGTTGTCCCTGACCTTCTCCACCACCGGGACATACGGCAGCGATAGTGCTTCCGCCAGGCGGCTTGCCAAATCCGGGACCAGCGCAGGATGGCGATTCGACGGAACGCACGTGACCCAATCCGGCCAAGGGTCAGGTCGCCAACGGTCCTGGATCATCTCCGCCGCCGCCCTGACAAGCTGGTCTCCAAAGCGACCGCCGTGTTTGTCGTGCGCCACTACTTCCCCCCACCCGGCGTCGCCCCATCTGGACAGTATTCGTCCTGTCTCAGCGCTGAGCGCCGCGGGTAGATTCCCCGACCAGCCGTACTCCGGAAACGACCCTTTCGCGACTTGCTTGTTGCACGTCAGCGGCATCTCGGCTTGGCGAAGAAACCGGGTGGCGGCAACCACAGTTTGGCGGGAGATCGACGTATCGACGACGTGACTGCCCACGCAGCGCGCGCATTTTCCGCATGGTTTCGGATCGGGATCGTCCAGCGCTTCCGCCAGGAATCGCATGAGGCATGTCGGCTCGTCCACGTAGGACTGGACCTGTTGCCATTCCGTTTCCTTTTGCGCCGTCAACCGGCTGATGCGCTCAGTATCGGTCCGGTAGGGAACGGCAGTGCGCCGCCATCTGGAACCGTCCCTGATGACTGGCGCGGGATTGTCCACCGACAGCACCTTGAGCACCTTGTCGATTTGGCCGTAGCGAAGGTTCAACGACTGTTCCAGTTCCCGAACCGTCATCCCCTCTTCGTTCTCGAGCGCACGAAGAACGTCGTTCACCCATTGCTCCTCGGGAAACGCGGTGCGTCGAAAGTACTCGTGGATTTCTCCGTCTTCGGCACCCGACAAGAGAACGCCTACGGCCCGCTCAATGCCACGTCCCGCGCGCCCGACCTGCTGGTAGTAGGCGATGATCGACCCGGGCGACTGGTAGTGCACCACGAACCCAAGGTCGGGCTTGTCGTAGCCCATGCCCAGAGCCGTCGTCGCCACCAACGCCTTCACCTCGTTACGGTCGAGGGCTTGCTCCAGCCGTTGTCGGTACGCGGCCGAATCCGCGTACCGTTCGTGAACGACACTTGCATGGTACGGTCGGACGAGAACGCCCCGCTGATTCAGCCAGGCTGAAACCTGCTCGGCGTCCCGTTGCGTCAACGCATAGATGATGCCAGTGCCCGGGAGTTCACCGACATGTTCGGCGAGCCAGGCGAGACGCTCCGCCTGGGTCGACAAACGAAGGGTCTGGAGATGCAGGCTCTCGCGCATCAACGCCCCGCGTTGGACGCTTAGCCCGCATTTCTCACCAAGGGAGTAGTGAACTAAAGTTTCAAGCACCAACGGAGTCAAATTCCGCTGCCATGGCCTGAAACGCCCTTTCTCTACCTTGCGCCGAGCGACAGCCGACAGCCCTAAGCAATAATTGGCGC
>JAJEAI010000168.1 GCA_022824205.1 Candidatus Binatia bacterium | reverse complement strand
CCCTTGAAATTCCAGTTGCTCCAAAATACACTCTGTCATCGTGGGACCTCGTTCCTCGACCCGCCAAGTCGTTGATATGATTACTTTATATCACGAACTGAGGTCCCGCTCCCCACCCTTGGTGAAATATCCGGGCTAGCGAAAGGACCACCATGCGCATAGGATTGCCCGACTTCGTATCCAACTCCTACTTCCCCGCCATCGCCGCCGTGGAGCTCGGCTTCTTCAAGGACGAAGGACTCGACATGGAGCTGGAGCTCATCTTTCCGGTCCCCTCTACCTTCGAAGCCCTGAGGGACCACAAGCTCGACTTCGTGGCCGCCTCCTCCCACGCCACCCTCACCAAGTTCCCCGACTGGAAGGGAGCCAAGCTGCTGGCGGCGCTGGCCCAGCACATGTACTGGTTCCTGGTGCTGCGGGCAGACCTGGGAGTCCAGCGCGGCGACATCGAAGCCGTCAAGGGCCTGCGCATCGGCGCCGCCCCGGGAGTGGACCTGGGACTCAAGCGCATGCTCAAGGCGGCGGGCCTCGACCCCGAGGCGGACAAGATCGAGATCGGACCCGTGCCCGGCGCCACCGCCGCCGGAGTCTCCTTCGGCGTGACCGCGGCCAAGGCCCTGTCCGAGGGCGCCATCGACGGCTTCTGGGCCAACGGCATGGGCGCGGAGGTGGCCGTCCGCCACGGCGCCGGCACCGTCGTCGTCGACATCCGGCGCGGCGAGGGACCGCCCGATGCGCGCGGCTACACCTTTCCCGCCCTCATCACCTCGGACCGGCTCATCTCCGAGAACCCCGACGCCGCCGCGGCCGCCGTGCGGGCGCTGGTCAAGACCCAGAAGGCGCTCGTGGAAGAGCCGCAACGGGCGGCTGAGGTAGGCAAGGCCCTGTACCCCCCCGAGGAGGCCGGGCTCATCGCCACCCTCATCGAGCGCGATGCTCCCTATTACGATCCCCGTATCCCGGAGCCCGTGGTGTCGAGCATGAACCGGTTCGCCCAGGACATCGGCCTGCTGGCCACGCCCGTTGCCTATGAGGACGTCGTCGCAACGCAGTTCAGCCATTTGTGGGAAGGCTGAGCACGCCGAAGCCCTTCGACATCACCCCGACCCGCGTGTCGTGAGCTTCGCCAAATGTCCATGGCGGAGCGACTAACGAAAGGAAGACCCATGGACCTGTCACGCTTTTCCCTGGAAGGACGCACCACCATCATCACCGGCGGCAGCGGCGGCATCGGCCGCTGCTGCGCGCTGGCCTTCGCCCAGGCGGGCTCCAACGTGATGATCGCCTCGCTTCCGGCGGATTCCATCCCGCCGGTGGTCGCGGAAGTCGAAGCCCTGGGGGTGGACGCCGCCGGCGTGGCGGTGGATGTATCCAAGGAAGACCAAGTGCGGGAACTGGTAGCCGCCACCCTGGAGCGGTTCGGCCGAATCGACGCGCTCCTGAATGTGGCAGGCGGCTCCTACAGCCGGAACCCGGAGATGCCCGCGTTCCAGCGGGCGCCGCTGCTGGAGCTTTCGCCCGAGGACTTCATGGGCGTCTACGACGTCAATGCCAAGACCGCGTTCGTGTGCTCCAAGGCGGTGGTGCCGCACATGAAGGAGCGCGGCAAGGGCGCCATCGTCAACATCGGCTCCATCTCGGGCCGCTCCACCAAGCACGAACGCCCGAACATGGCTGCCTACGGCACGGCCAAGGCCGCGGTCATGAACCTGACCTTTCACATGGCCAATCAGTGGGGACCGGAGGTGCGGGTCAACGCGGTGGCGCCCGGGATCATCGACACGCCGCGGCCGGGCGGCACGAGCCTCGGGCGCATCGAGCCCGAGGGGCTGGAGGACATCGCCCTGGGACGTCACGGCAAGCCGGACGAGGTGGCAAGCGTGGCGCTGTTCCTCGCCTCGGACGCGGCATCCTTCATCAACGGCTCGGTGGTGGACGTCAACGGCGGTGAATAGGCCGCGGCGCGGCTGGATCCGCTCGCGACACGGACGGGACTAGTGTGGTCTCTGGTTAATTCGCAGCATAAACTGCGGGTCTTTTTCGCCGTCTGCTGCGTTACGTCACCCCGGGCTTGACCCGGGGTCCTCCTCGCGTGGTGCCCGCCACATGGGGCGACCGCGGGTCGCCCCTACGGGTCATTGCGCCTTGCCGACAACGAAAAATCCTCCGCATATTATGCTGCGAATTAACCAGACACCACACTAGGTGCCGCGTCTCCGGGCCGGCACCGTCGACCCGGAGAGGTCGATGAAATCGGCTACGATACGGACCGTCTCGTCCAGGATCGGGTCTTCTTCCGGAGAGTCGTTGGAGCCAGCCTGCTTCTCGTTGTATGCCTCCAATTCAGTGTAGCTGGCGAACGGCTTCTCGCCTTTGGAGACGCGCCGGCTGTTCTCGCTTTCGAGCTCGCGGACCTCGTCGGTCTTCTTCCTGGCCCGGCGCGTCTCCTCACTCAACGAAACCGTGGTCTCGGCGCGCTCCTTCCGCAGGCGTTCGATGCGGGCAACCAAGTGCGTGAAGTCCGGGTCGGCCTGCGTGCGTTCGCGATGCCTTCTCCGCAGCTCCTCCAGAAACGGAGCGGTGTCTCCGGTCCGGGTGTAGCGGGCGCGGTCGATGACGTCCCACGCCAAAGCGTGATCCAGCGCGCTCTCGCCCACTTCCGTCTTGTCCACCATGCCCGGAAATTCGACGTCGGGAATCACGCCGCGGTGCTGGGTGCTCTCTCCCGAGATCCTGTAGAACTTGGCCTGGGTGAGCTTCAGGTGGCCCTGGGTCATGGGCATGAGGGTTTGTACGGTACCCTTGCCGAAGGTCTGTACGCCGAGGACCAGCCCCCGGCCATAGTCCTGAACCGCGCCCGCGAAGATCTCCGAGGCCGAGGCGCTGAGCCGGTTCACCAGCACGGCCAACGGACCGTCGTAGAGGATGCCCGGGTCCGTATCCGAACGAACGCCGATCACGCCCCGCCCGTCGCGGATCTGCACCACCGGTCCGGTGCGGATGAACAGTCCCACGAGCCGTATGGCTTCGCCGAGAGCACCCCCGCCGTTGTTCCGCAGGTCCAACACCAAGCCGCTGACCTTGGCCTCCTCCAATTCCGCGATGAGGCGCTTCACGTCTCCGACGGTGCTCTTGTAGTTGGGGTCCCCGGCGCGTTGCGCCGCGAAGTCCACGTAGAACGTGGGCAAGCGGATGACCCCGATCTTGTCCGTCCGCTCGTCGACCTTCACCTCGAGGATCTGGCTGCTGGCCTGCTGGTCCGCCAGGTCCACCTTGTTGCGAACGATGCGGATGACCGTGTGTTCCCCTTTCGTGCTGGCCTGGGGAACGATCTCCAACCGAACCGTGGTCTCCTTGGGACCGCGGATCAGGGTGACGACCTCGTCGAGGCGCATCCCGAGGATGTCCACCATCTCGCCGTCTTCGCCCTGCGCCACACCCACGATGTGGTCGCCCGGATGCAGCTCGCCGGCCTTGTCCGCCGGGCCCCCCGGAACCAATCGGACCACCTTTACCGTTCCACCGTCGTCCTGGAGCACGGCCCCGATGCCTTCCAGTGACAAACTCATGTGAATGTTGAAGTTTTCACTCTGATGAGGCGGATAATAGGCCGTATGCGGGTCGATGGCACGAAGGAACGCATTGGTGTACACGCGGAACACATCCGCGTTGTTGTTCTTGGCCAACCGTTTCAACTGATTGTGATAACGTTGCCTCAGCTCCTTTCGGATCTCCTCCCGCTCGGTGCCCGCCAACAGGCGGTTCAACACGTCGCCCTTGAGCTGCCGGCGCCAGCGACGCCGAAGCTCGTCCGTGGAGCCAGCCCACACCGTGTGGGTCCGCTCGAGGCTCTCCTCCTTGCCGAAGTCCAGGGTTTCGAAACCCTCGTCGAGAATGCCGATGAGGAACCGGAGCCGTTCGCCCAGCCGTTGCCGGTAGCGGTTGAATATATTGAAGGCCGGGCCGAGGTCTCCGTCCTTGATCAGATCGTCGAAATGCGTCCGGAGGGGCTCGAATCCCCCGATGTCGGCGGCCGAGAAGTAGCTCCGCGAGGGATCCATGGACTTGATGTACGAATCGAAGATCCGCCCCGACACGTGGTCGTTCAGGGTGATGGACTTGTAGTGGCCACGAGTGAGGCGCTGGAGGATTTCAGCGGTGATCCCCGAGTGCTTCGGTTCCGGCCGCAGCTCCTCAAGGACCGGGGCGGGCTCCTTCTGCCCCCACGACGGGCATGCGAGCAGAAGTCCCAGCAGGCACAATGCAGTGGCGGCACGGGTTTTCGGGCGTGGGATTTTCATCGGTTCTCCTTGGCCATAACGGTCATCCTAGTCCGAATCCATACCCGCATCAAGACGCGATGCCGTGCCGCTCCGGACTTGCCCGCGGCCGTCCAAGTTGCTTCCGGGGAGCATTCAAGCTAGCCTTGTTGACAACAGCCCCGGGCACCGGAGTAGCACGATCCCATGAAACTGCCGCGCAACCCCACCCGCGCCGTTCGTGTCGGCACCGCCGTCATCGGCGGCAATCACCCCATCGCCGTCCAAAGCATGTGCGCGACCCACACCCAGGACGTCGCGGCGACGGTGGCGCAGGTGCAGGATCTGGCCTCGGCCGGAGCCGACGTGATCCGCATCGCCGTGGACAGCAAGAAGGATGCGGCGGCCCTGGCGGCCATACGGGGGGCCACCGATGCCAACCTGTCCGTGGACCTCCAGGAAAACTACCGCTTGGCCAGCGCCGTGGCGCCCCACGTCGACAAGCTCCGCTACAACCCCGGCCATCTCCACCACCACGAACGCCGGAAGTCCTGGCAGGACAAGGTCAAGTTCCTCGCGGAGGTGGCGACGGCCCATGACTGCGCCATGCGCGTGGGCGTCAACTGCGGTTCGGTGGACCCCGCGCAGCAGGGAAAGTTCCCCGAGGACGACTCCATCTCGCCCATGCTCGCGAGCGCCTGGGAGCACTGCGAGTTGCTCGACCGCATCGGCTACACGCGCTACTGCGTCTCGCTCAAGGACTCGGATCCGGCCAAGGTCATCGAGGTCAACCAGCGGTTTGCCGAAGAGCGCCCGGACGTACCGCTGCATCTCGGCGTGACCGAGGCGGGATTGCCGCCGGACGGCATCATCAAGACCCGCATCGCCTTCGAGCAGCTCATCAGCCGCGGCATCGGCGACACCATCCGGGTGTCCCTGACCGTCCCCAACGCGCGCAAGAGCGAAGAGATCGCGGCCGGCCGCGAGATCTTGACCGACATCGCCGAGGGCCGGGTGCGGAGCGTCGTGGACTACGGCCTCGACTCCCTGAACATCATCAGTTGCCCGAGCTGCTCGCGGGTGGAGAACGAGAACTTCGTGGAACTGGCGCAGCAGGTCAAGGAGATGACCGCCTACGCCGCCGAACATGCCATCACCATCGCGGTCATGGGCTGCCGGGTCAACGGTCCGGGAGAAACGGACGACGCCGACCTGGGCCTTTGGTGCGGCCCCCGGTTCGTCAACCTGAAGCGTGGCAGCGAGCCCCTGGGAGCGTTCCCCTACGACGAGATCCTGCCGCGCCTCAAGGACGAGCTGGACGAAATGATCGGGCAGCGGGAAGACATACCGGACTGAAGCCATACCGGACTGAAGCGCGTCCGCCTTTCCCATGGATTTCTGGCACCGCATCGAAAAACCCATCATCGGGCTCTCACCCATGGACGGGGTCACCGACGCCTCCTTCCGCCTGGTGGCGGCGCGGCATGGACGACCCGACCTGTGCATGACCGAGTTCACCAGCGTGGAGGCCATCTGCCGCGGCGCCGACGGCTTCGTGCGCGATTTCGCCTACGGCGAGTGCGAACGGCCCATCCTGGCGCAGATCTACGGACGCACACCGGAGGCCTACTACCAGGTGGCCCACGTCGTCTGTGAACTGGGCTTCGACGGTCTCGACATCAACATGGGCTGTCCGGCCAAGAACGTCGCCAACAAGGGATGCGGCGCGGGCCTCATCCTCAATCCCGAGCTGGCGGTGACGCTCATCCGCGCCACCCGCCGCGGCATCGAGGACTGGACCGCGGGGCAGCGCCTCGAGGACATCGGGTTGGCGGCCGAGGTGTTGGAGCGGGTCCGGAGCATGAGCCACGGGCGACCGTCGGAAGAAGAGCGCCGTGCGATTCCCCTCTCGGTCAAGACCCGCGTGGGCTATGACCGGGTGCAAGTGGACGAGTGGATTCCGGTGCTGTTGGCGGAACGCCCCGTTGCCCTCTCCGTGCACGGGCGCACGCTGAAGCAGATGTACAAGGGGCAGGCGGACTGGGACACCATCGGCCGCGTGGTGGAGCTGGCGCGGGACACCGGAACCCTGGTCCTGGGGAACGGGGACCTCAAGTCCATGGCGGACGTGGTGGAACGCGTGCGCCGGACCGGCGTCGACGGCGTCCTCCTGGGACGCGGCGCCATGGGCAACCCCTGGGTGTTCCGCGACAAGCAATGGGCCAAGGACGCGCTGGCGCGGGGGGCGGAGTTGGGCGCGGTCCCGCCCGAGGTCTCTCGGGTCGAGGTGTCTCGGGAAGAGCGCACCCGGGTGTTGCTCGAACACAGCCGGCACTTCGAGGGCCTGTGGGGCGAGCACCGTTTTCCCGCCATGCGCAAGCACTTGGCCTGGTACTGCAAGGGTTTTCGCGGCGCGGCCCAATGGCGGGCGCGGATGGTGCGCGCGCGCAATGCCGCGGAAGTCGCGCGCATCGTCGGCGCGGCGTAACACCGTACATCCCCGACGCAGGGACGCTCGAGAATCGTCGGTGCTCCGCACCACGTCCGTCCCGGGCGCAGCGAAGTCGAAGGACACCCACTCATCGATCCGGCCGCGACACGAGCCTCTCTCCGAATGCGCATCATCCTGGCGTCGACTTCGCCGCGCCGGCGCGACATCCTCGCCCTTCTCGGCGTTCCCTTCGAAGTGCGCGCCCCGGACTTCGTCGAGACCACCCGCGCGCACCTCACCCCCGAGGCCGAGGCCCTGGAGCTGGCCACGGGCAAGGCGCGCGCGGTGGCGCGCACGGAACACACGGCACTGGTCATCGGCGGCGACACGCTCATCGCATTGGATGGCGAAAAGATCGGCAAGCCCGAGAACACGGACCACGCGGCGGCCATCCTGCGCCGATTCTCCGGGCGCGATCACCGGATCCTGACGGCGCTGGCGCTCATCGACGGCGCCACCGGCTGCGAAACCACCCATCTCGAGTGCGTAGGCGTACGCATGCACCCTTTCACCGAAGCCGACATCGACGCCTACCTGACCCGCGGCGAATCCATGGACAAGGCCGGCGCCTATTCCATCCAGGGCGACGGCCATCGACTCATCGAGCGCATCAACGGCGACTACCTCGCCGCCGTGGGAATGCCGCTACGGCCCATCGCGCAATACCTCCGAAACGCCGGCGCCGAGATCCCGCTGGACATAGAGAAGCTCTACGGCGAACGCTCCCTGTGGACTTGGAGCCGTTTTGGCGCGGCATAGACGCCCGCACGGGTGGACATTCCCATCCAGGCCTGATCCGTCATTGATACGAAGATAAAACCTTGTTCAATGATTCCTGGTAGTTGCGGAATCCAGCTACCCCCCAACGAGCCATTCCCGCGGAAGCGGGAATCCAGGCGGGGTGGGGCCGGGCAATGAGGTCGCCACACCCCCACCCCTGGATTCCCGCTTCCGCGGGAATGACGTATTGGAGGGCCGGGAATGACATATTGGGGGGCGACATACAGGGGGCGGGAATGACGAAGACGGATGTCCACGCCCAAGCTCCCGGACTAACTCAGGCGCAGCAGCACCATGCCGGCCATGATGGTCAGGCTGCCGGGCAGGATTTCGCGCACCCGCGCGCGCTCGTCGAACACGAGCCAGCCCGCGGCCAGGGCGAACAGGATCTCGGTCTGCTTGACCGCCTCGACGTAGGAGGTGAGGGTCAGTTCGTAGGCCAGACTGTGGCAGATGCTCGTCAGCGAGGCGCACAGGCCCATGGCCATGAACGATGCCCCGTGGCGGGGGATGGCGCGGAAATGGCCGGCGGAGCGATACAGCGCCAGCGGCAGCACCATCAGGGAGGCCGCGAGGTACCCCGCCAGGTTGGCGAAGTAGACGTCGGAGTGGAGGATCAGCAGCTTCACCAGCACCACCGAAGGCGCGTAGAAGAAGGCGGCCGCCAGGGTGTAGCGCAGTCCCCGGTCCACCAGCAGCTCGCGCAGCGGTGCCCAGATCGAAATCCGGCTCTTCTGTGCGTTCAGAAGATAGACGCCGGCGGTGCTGAGCAATACGCCCGCCAGCCCGGCCGCCGACGGGGTCTCGTCCAGGGTCACGTAGGCGAACAGCACCAGGAAGAGCAGGCTCAGCTTCCACAGGGACGTGACGATGGCGATGCCCGACAACTTGAGAGCCTTGGAGAGGCTCAGGGTGGCGATGGACTGGGTAACGCCGAAGCCGATGACGTAGAACCAGAAACCATCCTTCAGTTCCGGCAAACCGTGCCAGGCCGAGCCCAAGGCCACGAACGGCAGCAGGAACGTGAACCGCCCCCAGACGTTGATGATGTCGTCCAGCTCATGGCCCAGGTGCTTCATGGAGATGTTGCGCAGCACCTGGAACAGGGCTGAGAGCAGCGCCAGCACGAACCACATGGACAGGCAGGCTAGCGGTTACGGGACGGGAATGCGAGGTTGACACCGCGACGACCGAAACGGTATCACCGTTGGATCAAATTGCGAAAGGGAGACTCCCGATGGTTGACAAATTCGAGGATCATTGCTGGCAGGACATCGTCACCGAAGAGATCATGGACATCTACAAGCCCTACCGCAGGGAGATCTACGTGGGCGAACGCCCCGCGCTCCTGGCCATCGACCTCTACAACCTCGCCTACCGGGGCGGGCCCCAGCCGGTGCACGAGGTGGTCAAGGAGCACAAGAGCGCCTGCGGCACGTATGCCTACGACGCCATCGAGCCCACCAAGGAACTCTTCGCCCTGGCGCGCGCCCAGGGGCTGCCGATCTTCTACACCACCACCGAGAGCCGGAAAGAAGTGCAGCCCGCGGCGGTGCACGCAACCAACCGCCAGATCACCGGGATAGACGCGGACGACTTCGAGATCTTCGAAGCCTTCACGCCGCAGCCCGAAGACATCATCATCTACAAGGAACGGGCCAGCGGCTTCTACGGCACGCCGCTCATCGCCCACCTGACCCGGCTGGGCATCAACTCTCTCATCGTGTGCGGCGAGAGCACCAGCGGATGCGTCCGGGCAAGCGTCGTGGACGGCTACTCCAACGGCTACCACGTCACCATCGTCGAGGAATGCGTCTTCGACCGCAGCATCATCTCCCACAAGGTCAACCTGTTCGACCTGCACCACAAGTACGCCGACCTCATGAAGCTGGCGGAGGTGAAACAGCACTTCGAGCAGCAGCCGCTCAAGAAGGCGGTCTAGCCGGTCCAGCTCTCGCCAGCGCAACCTTCGAGTCGGACAAGGGGGCGGGTCTTGAACCCGCCCCCGTTTGCTCTTCGCACGGACATGGGAAAAGCCGCCTCCCGCCCGCGCGTCGCTCGACGCAACGCTAATTTATTCCCACCGGATCGCCCCAGGTCAGCAGGCGGCGGGCCGCGAAGGCGATCACCAGGGACACGGCGATGAGCATGATGGACAGGGCGTAGGCCTCCCCCACCTGTCCTTCCTGCCAGGCGAACCAGATCATGGTGCTCACGACCCGGTTGCCCGGAGTGGCCAGGAGCACGGCCGACGAGAGTTCACGCAGACTGTGGAGAGCCACCCACAGCCACAGGCTCACCAGGGCGGGAAGCACGATGGGCACCACCACCTTGCGGAGAGTGACCAACATGGAGCCGCCACACGTATAGGAGGCCTCCTCAAGCTCCTTGTGCACCTGAACCTGGGCGGAAATCACCGCGCGGGATCCATAGGAGATGTAGCGCGTCACGTGGGCGATGACGATGACCCAGATGGTCCCGTAGATGCCCACCGGAATGGACAGGTACATCAGGATCAGGGCGAACCCGATGATCACCGACGGGATGGCGATGGGCGCGAACGTCAGGAGATTCAGGGCCCGGCCCATCCTGCCGCCGAACCGCACGATGATCCAGCCTGCGATCACGGACACCACCGTGGTGGCCGTGGCGGCCACCACCACCAGGACGGCCGTATTCTGGAAGGCGGTAACCGCTCCGTAACCCGTGACGGCGTTGTAGTAGTGCTTGAATGAAAGCTGCGGCACCAGCGCCCATGATGGCGGCTGGTAGAACGTCAGCAGGCTGCCCCACCCCAGCACCAGCAGCGGCAGGACCACGGCCAGACTCATGTAGACGAAGAAAAACACGGACCCGAGATACCTGCCGCGCCCCAGGTCGATGACCGCGGGACGGTAGCCGCGTCCCGTTACCGTGGTGTATTTCTCCCCCGCTCCCAACACCCGCAGGTACAGGTAGACCAATATGCCGCTCAACACCAGAACGCTCATGGCCAGGGCGCTCGCGGTTCCGTACTCCGGCAACTCGCCCATGGGAGGATGAATGGCCCAGAAGATCTTGGTGCTGAACACGAGGATTCCCGCCTGCATGCCGATGACGCCGGGTATCTCGAAGGCTTCCACCGAGATGATGAAAAACCAGATAAGGGCGGCGAAGAAAGCCGGATAGGTCAGCGGAAACGTCACCCGGCACAGCGTCGTGAACCGGCTGGCGCCGGAAATCATGCTGGCTTCCTCGAAAGCCGGGTCCATGTTGCGCAGCACCGGCACCAGCATGAGAAACACGGTGGGGACCATGGAGAGACCCATCACGAACGACATTCCATAGATGGTGAAGACGTTGAGGGGACCCTCCCCTTCCATGCCCAGCAGCGCCCTGATGACCAGGTTGATGACGCCGATGCGCGGGTCCAGCAGCCGCTCCCAACCGAGGGCGGCGATCATCGGCGGAAGCGCCATGGGTACCAGGATCAGGGCGTACATGAGATGGCGCCCCGGGGAGTTGGTGCGCTCCACCAACCAGGCCAGGGGCACCGCGAAGGCAAACCCGGTAAGGATGGAACCGGCACCGAACAGCAGTGTGTTGAGGATCAACTGGTAGGTGCCGGGGTCGACGTAGATCTGGAAATAGTGGAACAGGGTCAGACCGCCGACTTCCATCAGCGGCTCACGCTGCAGCGAGAAGAAAACCACCAGGAACAACGGCACGATCACCAGCCATGCCACCGCCCCCAGGGTAAGCCAGCCGAACAGATCCCGTTCGCTTGCGCGCATGTAGAACTCACGACCGGAGGGGGCCGGACTCCTTCCGTCCCCTCCGGTCTATTGCATGTTGTAGAGCCGTGCGCTGTTGTCCCAGAATATCTTGCGCTTCGACCCGTCGCCGAGCCCGTCGATCTTGAGAAAGCTGTTCACGGCGTCGGGCCATCGCGAATCCGCGTGCGGATAGTCCGTGGAGATGACGATGTTGTCGTCCCCGACCCGCTCGACCACATCCGTCACCAGGTCCTCTTCCACGTCGGTGGCAACCACGCACTGGCGCATGAAGTAGTCGCTCGGGTTCAACGACAACGGCTCGTCGCAAAGGTGCTGGCGCAGTTCCCAGCGTTCGTCGAGGCGGTAGAGAACCCACGGCAGCCAACTGCAGTTGCCCTCCAGGAACGCCACCTTGAGGCGTGGGAAGCGCTCCAGCACGCCGCCGCCGCAAAAGCTTCCCACGGCCAGCATGAGCTCGATGGGATTCCGGTAGGAGTTGACCAGGAGACCCTCGTTGGGAAGGCCGTTGAACCGCTGCGCCACCTGGTCCATCCGCGGGGCCGCCGCCGGGTGGAAGCAAATGGGAACGTTCAGGCGCTCGGCCTCGCGCCACAAGGGGTCGTAGTAGTACTCGTGAATGTGCCGGCCGTTGGCCGGCTCGGGCACAAGGCATAGTCCGACGGCGCCCAGCTCGGTAACCGCGCGGCGCGTCTCATCCACCGCCATGTCGACATCGTGGAGCGTGATCAGCGCCGATGCCTTGAGCCGCTCCGGATTCTCTTCGCAGAACTCCGCGCACCAGTCGTTCCAGGCCCGGCACAGGGCATTGGCGAACTCGGGCTCCAGGGTGTCGTCGGTGTGCAGCGGAAACGTCCGGAACAGCACCGCCACATCGAGACCCTCCTCGTCCATGGCGGCGACCTGGGAGACCGCGTCGTAGTCCCGTGCCAAGGGCTTGGCGTAACGGTGCGCCACCAAGTCCTCGCCGGGAGTGACGTTGGGCCTCGACGTAACGCCCGACAGCCGCACCGGGGTGCCGTCGCCGTAGCTGAACTTGATCTGCCCGTGGCGCTTTCTCGGCTCGCCCCTGGGAATCCGGTCACCCCACTTGGGATCCATGTGCTTGAGATAGAGATCATGCGGTTCAAAGACGTGCATGTCGCTATCGAAGATCTTGAAACCGTCTCGGGCCATGCGTAAGGGCTCCTTCTTCGTTGAGGGTACGTATCCGAAGCAGCGGCGAAACCGCGAGTTGCTAGTGTCCCGTCAGGATCTTGCGGACGGCCTTGCGCCACCCTTTAAGCTCCTTGGCTTCCGCCATGGTGGGGGCGTTCCACACCAACTGGACCCCGGCCCCTCGCACCATCTTCGCAGCATCGGTCTGGGCGCTCTTGCCCAACTGGCTCCGGAACGACACTTCCTCCATGAGACGCGAGGCCTCCTGGGTTCCGAGGTAGCCGGTCAACAGCTTGGCCGCGTTGGGATGGCGGACCTTCTTCACCGCTATGGAGAAGAACCGGGTCACCGACATGGGCGTGATCCACACGAAGTCCACCGGCGCCTTTTCCTTCACCTTGGCCCGCAGGACACGGTCGAACTGGATCAGCGCCAATGGAGCCTGCCCCGCCACCAGCGCCTCCAGGGTCTGCGGTCCCCCGCGGGGCTGCACGATGGGGTTCTGGGCCTTGAACTTCTTGGTGTATTCCAGGACTTTTTCCAGGCCCCAGACCGGCACCAGGTCCCCGAAAGGATAGCCCCGCCCGACGACGATGATCTTCCTGCCCTTCCACTTGGGATCGAGCAAACCCTCCCAGGTGGTGGGCACCTGATCCTTCGACACCAGGTTAGTGTTGAACCCCAGGACCCGCGTGAGGTCGAACCACGGCACGAGGCGGTCGTCGAAAGAGATCTCGTCCTTGGCGATGCCGAACTCATGGAACGGGAAGGGCGACAGGAGATCCTTCTTGAGGAGCAGCTCGGCCGAGGTCGTGGTGGCCTGGGCGACTTCATAGGTGGACATGCCCACCCGCGTCTCGAGCTGTATCTTGGCGGACGCGTCCGACCCCGTGGACGGTATGTGGTTGACCTGAATTCCTGGGAACCGCTTGTTGAAGCCGGCGATCTGGGCCTTGAGCGAGGAAGGCGGCGAACCCGCGGCCATCACCACCTCGCCTTCTTTTTTCGCCTTATCGTAGAGGGCCTTGACGTTGTCCTGAGCATAGGCCCCGTTCGCCACCGCAAGGACACCACAAATAATGAGCGCCATGATCCAGTGCATCTCGCTCTCCTTTCCTGGTTGACCTGTCCGGCACGTCGTGAAAGCTGGCCAGCCCATAACACAGGCCGGGAAACAGGGTCAAGTCGTTCCCGCTTCCGCCAGCCGGTCGATGTGTTCCTGGCTGTAGCCCAATGCGCGGAGAATCTCCGCGGTATGCTCCCCCAGTTCCGGCGGCAGCCCCGACACGTTCGCGGGAGTATCGCTCAAGTTGACGCCGCTTCGCACCGTGTGGAGGCTGCCGTGCCTGGGATGTTCCAGCTCCATGATGCGGTCGAGGTGCTGCACCTGGGGGTCGTCGAACACCTCGTCGAGGCGGTTGATGGGGGCGTTGGCCACGTCGTTGCGGCTCAGTGCCTCCAGCCAGTGCGCCCGGGGCTTGGCGCGCACGGTCTCCTGCAACAGCGCCTTGAGGTCGTCGTAGTTCGCGAGACGGTCCTGGTGCTCGCGAAAGCGGGGGTCGTCCGCCAACTCGGGACGTTCGATGGCGCGGGTGAGGCCCACGAAGAACTTGTTGAGGTGCGAGAGGTGGACGACAAACGGGAGATCGTCGCCCGCCAGCAAGGCGTACACGCCGGCGGAACGGCCCCGGCTCTCCACGTTGGGCACGTCTCCAGTGGCGAAGTACTGGATGATGCTGCGGCCGATGAACGCCATGGAGGCCTCCATGAGGGAGGTTTCCACCTTCTGGCCCTTGCCGGTCTTCTCACGTGCCATCAGGGCGGTGAGCACGCCGTAACAGGCGAACATGCCGCCCAGGTGGTCCGAGAAGGCAAGGCCCGGCGGTGCCGGGTTTTGCGGGTCGATGATCTGGCTCAGCAGGCCGCTCAGACACTGCCCCAGGGTGTCGAAGCCCGGCTTCTCGCGGTAAGGCCCGGTCTGGCCGAACGCGGAAATGCCGCAGTAGATGAGTCGCGGGTTCAGTTGACTCAGGCGCTCGTAACCGAGTTCCAGCCGGTCCATTACCCCAGGCCGATAGTTCTCGATGACCACGTCGGCTTCCTCCACCATGCGAAGGAATATCTCCTTGGCTTCCGCGTGGCGCAGGTTCAGCGTCATGGCCTGCTTGTTGCGGTTGTAGCTGCGGAACAGCGGACTGTACATGCGCGGCTCCCTGCCCCACTTTCGAAAGGGGTCGCCGCCGTTCGTGTTCTCTATCTTCACCACCGCCGCCCCCATGTCCGCCAGAAGCATGGCCGCGAACGGGCCGGCGATGTAGTTGCTGAGATCGAGTATCCTGACGCCGTCAAGGGCCTGTGCCATACCTGCTTCCCTCCTTCGATGATGCGGCCGTGGCCTCCTTTATAGGAACCTCGGGGCCGGCGAGTCAAAGGCGCCTTGACTCAGGTCGTAACCAGGATGTATTCGGGGTTCAGAAGTCGAGAGGCGCGCAAAGGGAGATCCTGATGAAGAACGGTCTCAAGATCATCGACTCCGACATGCACATTCAGGAGCCGCCGGATATCTGGGAGAACTATGTCGACGCACCGTTCAAGCAACACGCCCCACGAGTCGTCAAGGTACCGAGCAGCGGCGATTTCAACCTGCACTTGGTGAACGGCAGGGACCCGCGCCACAAGAGCCCGTCCCTGGCGGCGGACGCCCGCATGATCGGCGTGCGCCGGAACGAGAGTCCGGACGCGGTCGACTTCGCGCGCAAACAGGGTTTCGGCCCCAAGTCCCAACTGGAAGCCATGGACATCGAGGGGCTGGACGTGGCGGTGCTGTTCCCCACCGCCTGCCTGCACATCATGACGGTGCCGGACATGGACCCGCTACTGGCGGAGGCCATCTGCCGGGCCTACAACAACTGGCTGTACGACTTCTGCCAGCAAGACCCGGCGCGGATGAAGGGCGCCGCCCTCCTGCCGCCCCACGACGTATCCCTGGCGGTGAGGGAAGCCCGCCGCGCCGTGAAGGAGCTGGGCTTCGTCTCCGCCTTCCTGCGCGCGACCCCTTTACCCGGAGACACTTGGTTCAGCTTGTACTGGGAGCCCTTGTGGGCGGAGCTGGAGGACTTGGGCGCCCCCGTGGGCTTCCACGAATGCACCAATTCCGGGTACTACCCCCACATCGAGCGCTTCGGCCGGAGCAATCGCCTGATGCGCCACATCTGCAGTCACGTCACCGGCCAGATGGTCACGATGGTGGACATCATACTGGGCGGCGTGCTCGAACATTTTCCCAAGCTCAAGGTGGCCTTCCTGGAATGCAACTGCGGCTGGACGCCGTCGTGGCTGAGCCGCATGGACACCCACTATGGTCAGTTGGGCGCCGCGGACACCCCCATGCTGACCATGAAGCCGAGCGAGTACTTCAAGCGCCAGTGCGTGGTCGGTTGCGAGGGCGAAGAGCGGGAGGTGGGCTCGGTCATACAGCTCATGGGCGACGGCAACATCGTCTTCTCCACCGACTACCCCCACAGCGACTCGGAGTTCCCCCACGCGGTGGACGCCTTCATGCAGCAGGAACTGCCGGTAGAGCACGCCCGCAAGATCCTGTGGGACAACTGCGCGAAGTTCTACGGCATAGAGGCGTAGACGAAAGGAGCACCCCGATGAAGAACGGACTCAAGATCATCGATTCCGACATGCACATCATGGAACCGCCGGACCTCTGGGAAAACTACGTCGACGCTCCTTTCAAACAGCATGCGCCGCGCGTCGTGAACGTCCCCAGCCGTGGCGATTTCAATCTGCTGCTGCTGGACGGCAAGGAGCCCCGGGCCAATACCCCGTCCCTCGCCAACGACGCGCGCATGATCGGCAAGCGGCGCGCGTCCACCCGCGAGGACGTCATCGGCTTCGCCCGTGACCAGGGCTTCAACGCCAAGTCCCAGCTCGAGGCCATGGACATCGAAGGGCTGGACGTGGCGGTGCTGTTCCCCACCGCGTGTCTGCACATCATGACCGTGCCCGACATGGACCCGCTCCTGGCCGAAGCCATCTGCCGCGCCTACAACAACTGGCTCTACGACTTCTGCCAGCAGGACCCGGCGCGTCTCAAGGGCGCAGCCATGCTGCCGCCCCACGACGTCTCACTGGCGGTCCGGGAAGCCCGGCGCGCGGCCAAGGACCTCGGGTTCGTGACGGCCTTCCTGCGCGCCACGCCACTCCCCGGCGACACTTGGTTCGGACTCTACTGGGAGCCGCTTTGGACGGAACTGGCGGAGCTGGACATGCCCGTGGGCTTCCACGAGTGCACCAACTCCGGCTACTACCCGCACATCGAGCGCTTCGGGCAGAACAACCGCCTGATGCGCCACATCTGCAGCCACGTTACCGGCCAGATGGTGACCATGGTGGACATCATCGTCGGCGGGGTGCTGGAGCGCTTCCCCGACCTCAAGGTGGCCTTCCTGGAGTGCAACTGCGGCTGGGCGCCGGCCTGGTTGAGCCGCATGGACACCCACTGGAGCCAGTTGGGCGCCGCGGACGTGCCCATGCTTACGATGAAGCCCAGCGAGTATTTCAAGCGCCAGTGCGTCGTCGGTTGTGAGGGCGAGGAGCGCGAGGTCGGCTCGGTCATCCAACTCATGGGAGACGACAACATCGTCTTCTCCACCGACTACCCCCACAGTGACTCGGAGTTCCCCCACGCCGTGGACTCCTTCATGCAGCAGGAACTGCCGGTGGAGCACGCGCGCAAGATACTGTGGGACAACTGCGTGAACTTCTACGGCATCGACGCGTAGGCTTCCGCGACATTGGAACCCGGCGAGGAAGGGAGGCATTCCCGCGTGCCCGACACCATGCTGCGATTCGGGGTTTTCCTGGCGCCCTTTCACGCGCTGAACGAGAACCCCACTCTCCTGTTCGAGCGCGACCTCGAACTGATCATGCTGCTGGACCGCCTCGGCTACGATGAGGCGTGGATCGGCGAGCACCACTCGGGCGGATTCGAGACCATCGCCGCGCCGGAGGTCGTCATCGCCGCCGCGGCCCGGGAGACCCGGCGCATCCGCTTGGGAACCGGCGTGAAATCCCTGCCCTACGTACACCCCTTCATGGTCGCCGACGCCATGGTCCAGCTCGACCACATGACCCGCGGACGGGCGATGTTCGGCGTGGGCCCCGGCGCCCTGCCCTCCGACGCCGCGCAGATGGGCATCGACCCGCGCCGCACGCGGCGCATGATGAACGAGTCCCTGGACGCGATCATCCCGCTCCTGGAAGGCGAGCGCGTGAGTGCCAAGACGGATTGGTTCACCCTCGACCAGGCCAGGCTGCAGCACGCCTCCTTCACCCGACCGCGGATGGAGATGGCGGTGACCACCATCCGCTCCCCCGCGGGCGCGCTGCTCGCCGGGCGCCACGGATTGGGTCTGCTGTCCCTGGGCGGGCACTCCGACGAGGCGCTGGCCGCCTACGCGCACAACTGGGGAATCTACGAAGAGGCCGCAGCCGCCCACGGCCGCGTGGCCGACCGCGGGAAATTCCGCATCGCCGTGCAGATGCACATCGCCGACACGAGCGAACAAGCCATGGAGGACGTGCGCTTCGGCATCGACGCCTGGGGCGGCTACGCCCGCGACGTGCTGCCCAACCAGACCGTCCCGAAGGAAGTCACCGACACGCGCAAGTTCATCGTCGAGTCCGGCCGGGGCATCATCGGCACGCCGGACGACGCCATCCGCGAGATCGAACGCATGCAGGCCGGCACCGGCGGCTTCGGCGTCGTGCTCTTCATGTGCCACGACTGGGCCGACTGGGACGCCACCCGGCGCAGCTACGAACTGTTCGCCCGGCACGTGGTGCCGCACTTCCAGGGCCAGTTCGACAGCAGGCAAACCAGCTACGACGAGGCCGCAACGCGGCAACCGGAGTTCCGCGCGGCCGCCATGGAAAGTGTCGCCGCGGCCAAGGCAGAGTACGAGGACAAGCGGAAAAAGAAGGCGGTTTGAGAGAGCGTCAGGAGGGAACGGGAGTCCAAGCCATGATCAAGGGCGTGCACGCGATGTTCTATTCTTCGGAGCCCGAAGCTCTGCGCGCCTTCCTGCGCGACAAGCTCGGCTTCTCCTCTTTCACCGACGTCGGCGGCGGCTGGCTCATCTTCGACATGCCCGAGGCCGACATGGGCGTCCATCCCGCCGACCCCACCCGCGAGGCCGGCCAGCCCCCCGGCACCCACGACATCTCCTTCTACTGCGACGACATCCACGCCACGGTGGCCGAATTGAAGGGCCGCGGCATGGCCTTCGACGGCGAAGTCACCGACGCCGGTTTCGGTCTCGCCATCCTATTCACGATGCCGGGCGGAGTACGCGTGCAACTCTACCAGCCCCACTACGAAAAGAATTGAATACCGAGGGCTGGCTCAAGCCTGTTCCACGCTTTTGTCTCTCAACGTACGCAGAAATACGCCTGGACAGACAGAAGTACTGTAGAGTCGACGACTGGCGCGGTGGCGGTAGGACGATGGGGAGTAGCTGTTTCCGGCTGCTTTCGCGCGATGCCGGTGCCTCAGTCCATGCCATGGCTCCGTTTCCAGTCGCCGCTCGTCGAACCCAACGTGCGGTTTTCCCGCATTGGGCTCTCGGACGAGATCATGCCTTCGCCCACGGAAAGCTGGCCGTTCGCGGAGCAAGGCGAGTGAGTCCGTACTGTTTCCACAGCCTCGTGTCCGAGAACCGCACATGTTTCCCCAGCCGCCCCGCCCCTGCCGCGCACCTCCTGCCACGCTACCCACAACACATCGGTTCGCCACACCTTGTCGCTCAGAGAGTAGAACCGAAACCTGGAGATCCCTTCGCTTTCGCATGTAGCGCCTTCTGGAGTCCCTGAACCCTTCTCGGAGCTGGTAGGCTCGCGCCAGTCCTCATCTCCCCTCCTCCTTCTTGCGCCCCTCTCGAACTGAGGCCCCTTCCCTCCACCGGCATTACCCGGCTTCCTCGGTACTACTGGCCTCTCCGCCACCCCATCGGCCCGGCCTGCCCCTCGCGGGGTCCCGGTCGCGCGTGTCACGCTGCCGATAGGGCTTCCCGTGTTGCCTCCATTCCCCTCTTGCATGCGTGCCGTCGCCAATACCCCGGCGGAACCGTCCGGTGCTCTCGTCGCTCGCTTCCCGTCCGATGCCAGCCTTCCCCGTATTATCGGCGGGTCGGCTTCCGCATTCACCGTTTCGGGGCCTGCTTAGCGTTCACTCCTCGTTACCGCCCGCATGCTCGCTGAACCGCCCTTCCGGCGGCCCTTCTCATCGAAGTGCTTCAGACGACATCGTTACCTCCTTCGTCCGCTCCGACTGCTACCGGCTGGAGCGACAGTTGCCGGACCGGATTCGCACCCGCTAGGGAATGGCGCCTTCGCACGGCGCACGTCAATGTCAGCCGTAAATTCCCATTTGGAAATTTACGATTGACACCAACATGCCCGCCGTGGGAGCCTGGACCGTCTGTTCTGCCGCCGGATGCCGCATTGGGCTCGAGCCTCCTACAGCAGTAGTTGGACACGATCTGCGCGAACCTTGCTGGCGGTGAGCGAGCCGGGTCGAACGACCGTCTGCAGGTCTTCATCGGGGCGAAGCGACAAATTGTCATGCTCAGGTACGCCGAGGAAATCTTGCTACTCGTTCTCGACGAAGGGCGGGGGGAATTGGCTCCAGGCATGCCGGAGCGCTCGCTTGCCCTGGCGCTCGCCGGAGCGGTGCTGATGGACCTCGCACTCGAGAACCGGATCGACACCGATTCCGAGCGGCTGATGCTTGTGGACGCCACTCCATTAGGCGAAGACATCCTCGATTCGACGCTGGCCGAGATCGCCGGCGCCGAGCAAGAACATGACACGGGCTACTGGCTCGAAAGGACGGCCAGCCGGGGAGACGGGATCCGCGAAGCCGCGCTCGCGCGCCTGACCGATCGTGGCATTGTGAGTTCCGAAGGGGACGGGCCGCTGTCGCTGGCTCCATCGGTGTCCCGCTCACGGCGCTTTCCCATCGCGGACGGCCAGTGGGTCGATGAGACCAGACTGCGAATCATGCGGCTCCTGTTCAGCGAGGATATTCCCGATCCCCGCGACATAGGGATCATCGCACTTGCCGACGCGTGCGGCGCATTTCGCACGATCCTGGCGCCGGAGGAACGGGCGCAGGTCCGTGACCGCATCGAGGTGCTGCGAAATCTTGATCTGATCGCCAGGACAATGGGCCGGGCGATCAAGGAACTCGACACGCCCGGCGAACTTCTCACCAAGCCCGCGCGACCGAAAGCGATCCCGGTCGCCCCGGGGCTCCCCCTCCTGGGCAACGGCCTCGCAATGAGTAAAGGCCTGGTGACTTTTCTTGTCCGCCAGTACAGGGAACTGGGACCGATCTTCAGGATTCGTGCTCCCGGACGCGGATTCATATGCATGGTCGGGCCGGACGCGACCAACTTTCTTGCGACGCACGGGGATACGGTATTCCGGTCGCTCGAGCCCATGGCGAACTTCCACAACCAGATGGGCGCGTCGCGTTCGATCCTGACCATGGACGGCGTCGACCACGTCACCATGCGGAAGGTTCAGGCCAAGGGATACTCGGCCAGCGTCGCGAGGGACCGCGGCGCTGAGATCGTCGATATCGCCCGCGCCGAGATTGCGGAATGGCCGGCAGGGGAACCGTTCGAGGCGTTGCCGGCGTTCCAGAACCTCATCGCGGAGCAGATGGGCCACATGATGACGGGTTTCTCGCCTCGCGGTTACACGAGGGATCTGGCTACGCTACTCGGCGGGCTGCTTCTGAGTTCGGCGGTGTTTCCCCACATAATGAAGTTGCCGCGTTTCAGGCGCGCGCGCAAGCGCGCCTTCGAGCTGGCGGAGAAGGTCCTCGCATACAAGGAACGAAGCGGTCCGCGCGAGGGGAACCCGGATTTCGTGGACCTCATGCTCGAGCTCCGGTCGATCGATCCGCAGCTCGTTCCCGAGACCAATATGCCTCTCAACGTGGTGGCCCCGTACTTGGTGGGACTGGACACGACGGCGAGCACCTGTTCGTTCATGCTCTACAACGTCTTGAAGCACCCGGAGCTGATGGAGCGCATGACCGCCGAAGCAGATGCCTTCTTTGAGCAGGACTTGAAGCCGGGCGAGGCGCTGCGGCGGATGGATGTCTCGCGCCGGGCAGTGACGGAGACGCTACGGCTCCATCCGGTCTCGCCAGCCGTGCTTCGAACGGTCAGCAACTCCTTCGAGTTTGCGGGCCACACCGTTCCCGCCGGCCGGCTGGTCATGATCGGCACGGCGGTGGGACACGGACTCGAAGAGCACTTTCCCCACCCGGAGCGCTTCGACATCGACCGCTACACACAGGCCCGGGGCGAGCACCTGCAACCGGGCGCCTACGCCCCCTTCGGGGCCGGCAACCACCGGTGTCTCGGAAGCGGTCTCGTTCCCGTGCAGATCGGCCTCACCATGGCGACTATTCTGCGCGAGCTTGTTCTACAGCCCCTCGATCCTCATGGCGCGCTGCGGGTGAGATCATTCCCCACGATGCAGCCCGTCGGTTTCAAAGTCCGTATCCTCGGTCGACGGTCAAGCGGCGGCTCGGACAGCAACTAGCTAGAAAGGTGCGGGACAACCCCACTGAACGGCCCCAGGTCGCCATCCCGCGGTACCATTCGCTCGACCGGTTGCGGGCGGTCGTGATGATGCTCGGAGTGGTCCGGCACTCAGCGATGAGCTACGTACCCACCGTTTTCGCGGCATGGCCGTACAGGGACGCTCACGCCGACATCCTCGTTCACTGGCTAATCGTCTTCATCCGGGTTTTCCAGTTGCCGGTCTTCTTCGCAATCGCGGGGTTCTTCGCGGCATATCTGGTCGAGACCCGCGGAGTCCGGGCGTTCTTGCGGCAGCGATGGAGTCGGATCGGGGTGCCCTTTCTGGTGGCCTGGCCCGTCCTGGCGGTCACGATGTACTTCATCGTGCCGTTCGCTTCCCAGTTCAGTTCCGTCCCGCCGACCCACGTCTACAGCCTGGAGGAGATTACGTCGCCCGGTGCGTTGCGCTACATGTTCATGCATCTGTGGTTCCTCTACCACCTGATGATCCTGTACGTGGTCGCGGGCGCACTGAGCGTGCTCGCCCGCCGCATCCCTGCGAACATGCGCGCACGTTTACTGGACTTCTTTGAGAGCGCGGTACACCGGGGTGGCATCGGGGTGCTGGCTCTGCTGGCGGGCGTCATGCTGCACCCGATGCAGTCGTGGGCGCTCGACTATTACGCAGGCCCGCTCCCGCCCCTGCGTCTGCTGGGACTATTCGGCCTTTTCTTCGCATTCGGTTGGCTGATTTTCCACCGCCGCGAGGTGCTGGAAGGCTTCAAGCGCCCCGTATGGAGTTTCCTCGCAGCCGGAATCATATGCTCTGTCGGCTACCTCACCTTCTTCGAGCTCGGCTGCAACCCCGATCCGGGCAGGACCTGCACCGGGTCGTCGGGGGGCCTTCATCTGGGGGCGGTGGTTTTCCTTTCGCTGTCCATGTGGTTCTTGGCCTACGGCCTGTTCGGATTGTTCCTCCGCTACATGAGCCATCCAAGCCCCCGCTGGCGCTATATGGCGGACGCCTCATACTGGATCTACATCATCCACGTGCCGTTCGTCATCATGCTGCCCCTCCTTCTCGCGAATGTGCCGGCACCGGGGGTCGTCAAGGTCGCACTGGTCGTGGCCATGGCAACCGGGCTCATCTTGGTAATCTACCGGTACTTCGTCCGATCGACGTTTATTGGGGAACAGCTGAACGGTCGCCGCTACCCGGGGGCCGCGCCTTGACCACCGCCATTTCGTGGCTCAATACCGTCGCGCCGCCACCTGCCAAGTACGCTTCACCACGTCCGGTTTCCGCACGACATCAATACGCTTTCGACTGACAGGCTGAGCTGTGCCGAGCGGGAGGCGAACCGGGCGGGACCCCGATGAAGATCTTCCGTCTCCCCGTCTCCAGGACTTGGCCAAGGCGTTACATCAAGATGAGACGGGGGTCAGCAGGCCATGAACGGATGGATGGCGTGGTCGGACCGGAGACCCGGATCGGCAAACATACCTCCCGAGACCCCTAGCATCGACGGCCGGCTGGACGACTCCCGGTCTCTCCCGAGTCGAAGGAGACGGGGCGAGGGCAAACAAGAGGGCTGAGCTGCCAAGCTCCTCCCATTCTATCTGGCAAACCGGCCCGGGCGGGAGTTGTCGGTGGGAGTTCTCTACTCGGCGGTCGGAGATCGAGGCCGCGATGAGAGAGCATGGCCTGGGCGGGACGGGAGACAACCCGCACCTGGCGGCGCGAGCCACGCTGATGACGCGGGCGGCGAAGCGCGAAGTGGAACGAGGCGAGCTGCGCCGGTCCTGGGAGCGCCAGGCGGCGGAGATGGGGTTTTCGGCAGAGACGGTGCGGGCAAAGGCGCGCCGGGCGGAGCGAAAACTCCCGGCGCCCGACCTGTTCACTGATCGGGGACAGCCCGCGGCGGAAGCGGCAAGCTGAGCGGTGGAGCACGTTTCGGAGCGCCAGGCGGTGTTCGGCCATGGGGATCTTCTGGCAGCGACGCTTGCCCGGGAACCGGGCGCGGTCACGGTGGAGGCGGCGGAGCGGGCCGTCTCGGAGCTTGAGCGCGAGGGCGGCCTGCACGCGGCCAGGGGTCTCGACCACGGCCGACACTGGACCACGGACGCGGCAATAGGACGGGAGTCCGAGGCCATCGCGCTGATGCACGCGGGCCAGGACTCGGGAAAACCCATCATGCGGTGCTGGATTGCAGAAACCAAACTCCACGGTGGACGTCTCAACAAGGGCCAGAAGGAAACGGTCAAGATGGTTCTCGCGTCGGAGGACCGCGTGGTGGGAGTGCAGGGCTATGCGGGAACGGGCAAGACGACCATGCCGAAGCGCCTGCGGACGCTGGCGGAGAGCCGGGACTACCGAACGGTGGGCCTTGCGCCTTCGGCCTCGGCCGCGCGTACTCTTGAGCGGGAATCCGGGATCGAGTCGGAGACGCTTCAACAGTTCCTCGCCCGCAATGCGGGAGTAATAGAAGGCCGGGGCACGGTGAAGGGTCTTCGCCAGTTGCGCACCTTGTTTTCGAAGACGGTCCTGGTGGTGGACGAGTCTTCGCTTGCATCGAGCGAACAGATGAGGGGTCTTCTCAAGGCGGCAACCACGCTCCGGGTGCCTCGGGTGGTGCTGGTCGGGGACGAGAAGCAGCTCGGGGCGGTGGAGGCGGGCAAGCCATTCGAGCAATTCAGACGCGCCGGGATGCAGACCGCGGTGATGGACGAGATCCTTCGCCAACGGGACATGGAGCTCAAGGAAGCGGTGCGGGCGGGCTTGGCCGGCGAGGTGAAGACCGCGTTCGAGAAGCTCGGCGACCGGATCGTGCAGACGGAACGGGAGGAAATCGCCGAAGGCGCGGTCTCGGGTCCCGCCCGCCGGGGCAAGAAGCTCGTGCCGAGGGGCCTGACCCGTGCGGAGATGGCCCGGGCATCGCCGGCCTCGACATTCGGGTCGATGCCCGTGCGGAGCGCGGTGACGGCGGTGGCCTGCACAGGCGTCGGCACGAGCACCGCCGGTCATGCGCCGAGCCGGGCTGAAGCGCCGGCAGCGGCGCCTCGCACCCTTCGGACAGTGACTGCAGAACCGGGTGGCACGGAGCAGGCGCACAAGACGGGTCAATAGTGAAGCGCGGCCCGTCATTGCTTGCAACGCAAGCATGGTGTAGGGTCGAGTCCGGACTGAACGGAGGTCATGGCCATGGCAAGCATCACGATCCGCAATCTCGATGACGACGTGAGAGCCCGCCTTCGGACGCGGGCGGCGGGCAACGGACGGTCGATGGAAGAGGAAGTGCGGTTGATCCTGCGCGATGCGGTCGGGGGGGAACCGGAACCGGAGAACCTGGCCGACTTCATCCGCGAGTGCTTTGCGCCCTACGGCGGCGTGGAGCTCGAACTGCCGCCGCGCGGACCGATGCGCGAGCCGCCGAGTTTTGATT
>JAJEAI010000147.1 GCA_022824205.1 Candidatus Binatia bacterium | reverse complement strand
CGAGCCGTGGCGCGTGGCGTTGCAAGCGGGGCCGGGGGCACTCCCTGGCCGTGCGGACGAAGCGCAACGTTTGCAAGCGCGGCGCGCCGAAACCGTGCTCGCGGCCACTGCCGGACGACCGGCACGCCGCAGCCGCCGCTTGGGTCGGCAGCGTAAGGCGTCACAGGGCACTCTCGCAGCACTGCTGCGGCTCCGTCCGTCTCGCACAGCGAGGCAGCGGATCGCCCATCACAACTCAGCTACCCCACGCCCGCCCCGGGGCTGCGATGCGGACCCGGGGCGCGGTTGATCATGTGTCGCGCCCGCGCGATCCGTCTCGATGCCCTGTCGGGTCGCGTGCCGATGCCGTGGAGCGCCGCCGCGGCGTCCCCCTCGCGGCACCGCATTTCGCAGGCGCTACGCACGTTCCCGTTGACCGGCGGCGTCCGCCGCCCATAGCTTGCGTGCGACGATGCGCCCGCTTCCAAAGCGGGCGGGACCGAAGCGCATGCGCCAGTTGAACTTCGACTTGAAGACCCTGCAGGCGAGGCACCGCGAAGGGGCGTTCAACACGCGCCGGGATCGGCCCTATGCGCTCAATCAGGCGGCGAACCTGCTGCACGCGCTCGGGTTCCGGCGGCTGGTCCCACTCGAGCCTGCGGCTTTTCCGCCTCCCACGCTTGTCCTCGTCGCCGTCGCAGAGTGCGTTTGGTACATGCGCTCCGGGTCCACGCCGGCACTCGCGTAGCGTCGGCCACCGCCGCGCGCGGATGCTTGTTCTTGTCGTAGTTCGTTCCGGTGGGAAAGACGACGTGCATGGGGCGCACGTCCTCGACGAAGTAGTCGGCGCTCAAAGAGTCCGAGCCGTGGTGCGGGACGATGGTCACGTCCGCCCGTATCGGCCTCGCGGTGGCGTTGGCGACCATGGGCCGTTCTTGCGAAGCCGCATTCGACGCTCTTGTCGGGGCGGTGCCGACTGGTTTAGCGGCCGACGACGTCGCCGGTGAACAGAACCGAGCCTGCGCCGTAGTCGAGGCGGGCTATGATGCTGACCGCGTTGCGCTCCTTAGAATGATTGAGTTCGGTCCACTCTCCGGAGGGGGCTCGTTTTAGCCGGCGACGAGGGTCACGGTCGCACCGCCGAGCGCGATCGATCGGGCAGCGGCGTGTCGGCGAGGTCGGTTTCGACTGCGCCGTCCGCCGTATGTTTCCGGCGTGCTTGGTTTCACTGCTTCCAGGTAGTCGGGGGCTTTCTCTCGACGCGTTCGAAGCCCGTGTGGACGATGTGGATCACGCGCGTGGCGGCCAAGAGGTCGTCGGCGTTGCTGAGATGGTCGGAGTTTGGATGGCTGACGACGAGACGGTCGATCTCGCGGTCCCCGACGCCCCCGAGGGTGGCGTCGGCTCTCCGTGCACTTGGCGGAATCCCCGAGGCTCGCGTTCGTGACGCCAGCGTCGTAGACCATGAAGCGGTGGGCACCGTCCGCGTCCCGGGCGCCGGAAAGCGCCCACAGCCCGGCGCCGATATCGATCACCCACACGAACGCGGCATCGGTCGGCGGCCGCTCCGTTGTCCTCGGCACCGGCCGCGGCGAGAGCGAGTACGGGCAGCAGCTCCCGCGCGGCGACCCGGCCAGCGGGTCGTTGCGGTCGTCTCACTGCGCCGAGAGCGCCGCGGTTGGAGTCGACGGAGGTGTTCGTCGCCCGCATAGTGCGCTCCGAAAGAAAGCTGCAATAGGAAGTTCAGCATGCCCATGAAGTGGTGGCGTCGCAAAGGGAAGGGACGCCGTCGGCGGTCCGGGGCCCGCGGGGAGGAGGTGCGGCCGTTCGTTTCACCCGTGCTCGCGGTGGACGGACTCGGGTTCAATGCCCGCATCGACGCGTGCCGGGACGCCGAAAGTCTCGGCAGGCTCGCGCTTGAGCTCGACGCGCAGTTTCACGGCTTCCGGTCGAAGATCCCGTTTGAGGTCATGCGAGTCGGTCCCGACGAGGTGCTCGGCAGCGACGAGTTCTCCACGGTCCGTTTCAACGACATGTTCATCCTGTTCTCGGAGAGCCCGCGCGACAACCTGCCCTTGCGCTACTTGGTGGCCGCGTCGCTGGCCTACCACCAGCTGCTCGCCAACGGCTTCATTGTCCGCGGGGGTCTCGGGTTCGGCCCGGTGGTGCACCACCGGGACCTATTTCTCGGACGCGGGTTCCTGGACGCGTACCGCATGGCGGAAAGCCGGGCGGGCCCGGTCCGCGACGTGTGCGCGATCATGGTGTCGCCCAGCTTCTTCTGGGAGGTCTCCTGGTCGAGGCAGTGCTGCCGCGTCATATGCCTCTACGAGGATCACTACTTCGTGCATCCAAACTTCCTAGTGGATCCGGAGATGGGCGAGTTCGACAACGACCGGATTCTCCGGTGCCTGAAGGACGCGGGGGCCGACGCGAAGAAGATGACCGAGACCAAGCGGTTTCTCGAGCGCTTCGAGGATTACGACACCGCCATGCTGCCCGGTTCTCGCTCGAGGGAGCTGACCGGCTGGACGCCCGAACGGGGCGCCGAGGCGCGCAAGCACGTCGGGCCATCGCGGCCGTTGGAGTGGTTCGATGACTGGCCGTCCGTGCACCGCGAGGTCGCCCGGCAGCTGGGGACGATTTACGAGCCGCCGGAGCGCGGAAGCATCGGATCGGGGGCGGGCGGCGACCGAGGGAAGCGGCAGGACTAGAGTCCGCCAGCGCGGCCGTCAGCACTGCGGAACGGGTCGCCGAGGCCGCGTAGGGATCGCAGGCGTACATCCGGAGGGGACGGCAGCGGAGTCGGGGCCGCCCCCTACGCTGGTCGAGTGTGTAGGTTACGACATCCGCAACTGTGCATATGCGCAGGGCCACAGACGGTTCAAATGCCCGCCTGAACCCCGGGGTGGGGCCGGGGAAGGGCGAGCGTGGTGTGCCGACGGAGGTCCCGGGAACGTGCCGACGGGAACGGTGCGAAGGCCGGCGCCCCGTGTGCACGGTCGTCACTGTGGTCTGCGAAACCGCAAGCCGCCCCGAGCACCGCGACGAAGATCTGCGCCTCGCGAAGCTCTCCGGTCTCACGGTCCACCACAGCGACCGTCTGCCCGGCATAGCCGACGAACATCTTCTCTCCGGCGCGGTGCTCCTGGCGCATCACCACGTCGAGCTTTGCCGTCCAGGCCCGGTACAGCTTGCAGAACCAGTTGTACTGCATCTCCTGGGGATGCGCCTCCTTGTACTCCTGCCACAGCAGCGCCAGGTAACCCCCTGAGTCGGAGGGCGATGGCTCTGTGAGGGAGATTGGTTGAAGCACTACCCACCGTCAGGCGCCATCGCGGGTCGCGGCGGGAGCATAGGGGCGGAGGGCTAGGCGACCGACGCCGATGCGGGCGAGCCAGGCGCCGGAGTGCGTCGGCGGACCGCCCCAGCCTGTAGCTGGAGTACTGCGAGCCGAATTGGCTTATCGGTCAAACGCTCTCGCCCAAACGCAATCCCTTTTCCGACCTGACCGGACCGCCGTTTGAACCCGCCGCGCGCCCCCTCGACTCCGCCGACGGGCACCGCATCGTCCGCGACGCAGTGTCCCCCTGGGGGAATCGTACGGCCCAGGTTCGTTCCACTGGGGGTAGGAGTCCGGCGTGAAAGGGACGAGCCGCTCGGCGGGGAGGAACGTCGCTCCCACCGCTCGCCCCCAGTTTGACATCTGGTGTGTAACTATGCAATCATCACAGTCACCCAGTGCCAACACGTGCTCGACATGACCCGAAAACCAACAATTTACGAGCTTGAGGCGATTTTGGACGGGGAGGAGGAATCCCCGATCGAAATCCTGCCCAACGGCGAGGTGAGGCCGCTCCACGGAAGCGATGCCGCGGAAAGCGGCTATCGCAAGCCAATCACGATGCGAGAAGACCTCGGAGGCGAATACAGCACCTGTGGAGACTCGAGGTGAACCTGACCCGAATCCAACGGGATATTTCGACCGCGCAGCAGCACTTCGACTACGTCGAGGCGCATCCGACTAGCACAGGCGGATTGATGGCGTTGGTCGCGCTACAGACCTCAGTCCGCCTCTACACCCTGGCAATAACGTTCCCCCAGTCGTATCCGAATGCAATGCCCAAAGTTTTCGTCCGGAAACCTGCGCTCGAAGCATCCCCTCATCGATTCCCAGAAAATCAGCTTTGCTATCTGCATCCGAACTTTTGGAACCCTGGACGTCATGACCTCCGCTTCGTCATTGCGCGAGCGGCCAAGTGGCTGGCCAAGTACGAAGTCTATTGCGTTCAGCGTCGTTGGCCCGGTGCCGGCATCGCCCATTAATCTGCCATGCACATCGACTTTCAACCCCTATCCATGATGGACCTCCGAAGCCGACCCGGAGAAATTCTGGATGACGTAGCGGTACGCGGTCGTGCCTATGTTGTAGAGAGAAGCGGACAACAGAAGGCATGTCTGGTGCCCATTTCCGTTTTCCTGCCTGATATCTCCCCGAACAGGATATCGCAGGAACTTGATGGTCTTGCCGCGGAAAATGAACCGTATCGCGTGGCTATAACGGAGAATAAAGAAATACAATTAATTCTTACTGAACCAGGACAAGAGGAGGATATCCGTTTATGCATCACGCTGCCCCATGGGTATCCGAACAAGTCTCCGGTGGTTACAGCCGATCCGATAGACTCATCATCTCCTCATCTCTGGCTTGACGGCTCTCTTTGCATTTTTGGCGCCATGGAAACCTGGAACCCCGGACGACACGATGTGGTTCATACCTTGAAACTTGGTCGGCGATGGCTAAGCGGCTATGCGTTGTGGTCCACTACCGGCAATTGGCCCGAGCGGGAGGGAACCTGAATTGCACGAAAACCTATTTGCCAGAACTGAAGGTTTGTTTGACGTCGAGGCCTTCGCCGAATCCCGTGTACTCATTGCAGGTTGCGGGTCTGGCGGGGGCCAGGTCGCGCTCCAACTTGTTATGTCAGGCGTCAAACATTTCACATTGATTGATAACGATATGATGAAATCCGAAAATGTGATTCGGCATGTTTGCGGACTTCGATTTGTCGGTCGCAGGAAGGTTGATGCACTGGAAGATGTACTCAAGGATCGAAATCCAGATATTTCTGTACTAAAAGTCAAAGAGGATCTGTTGCTGTGGAATGGCTTGGAGAGTGAGGTTCAACGCTCCCACATCGTCGTACTTGCCACCGACAATGACCCGACACGGTATCAAATGAACGAATTGTGTGTTCGAACTGAAACACCATTCGTTGTCGGAAAAGTGTTCACACGCGGGATTGGCGGAGAGGTGTTTGGTTATCGTCCGGGCGAGAGTGGGTGCCTTGCTTGTCTGGAGGGTGTTCTCGAACGAACCAAATTCCGTGACGGAGTCAGGGAGATCGACCTCGCCTCCGAAGAAGACCGGGAGAAAATGTATGGTTTGAGTCCCCAAGAGATCAAGGATTCCCCAGGCTTGGCGGTGGATATCGGTTTCATTACGCTTTTCCATGTACGCTATGCGATGGACGCTTTGGCTCGGCTGGCCCCACAGCGGCCGGCGTTTCTGCCCGCCATCTCGGAAAACTACGTCGTTTGGGGAAATCGACCTATACATCCATTCAGCAAGAGCTTCGAGCTGCAAAGAATCACCCTGCATCGGCAGGAGGATTGCTTGGTTTGTGGAGGCGCCAATGAATAGTGACCTAAAGGATGCCAACGCTACGGTATCGATCCCTTCGCTGGTACTGAAGTCGATCTTCAATGACTGTGATCGTCATGACCATGACGAGACGGGTGGGCGAATCGTTGGAGGGTTCCGGCGCGGCGTCGATGGCTCATTGGAGGTCTCGGTTACTGGTGTCATCGAGGCTGGACCGAATGCGCGGAGGTCCAGCACAAGTTTCTTCCAAGACGGTGACTACCAGGCGGAGATATTTCGTCAGATCGAGAGCGCGCATCCTGAAGTTGAGCATCTTGGCAATTGGCACACACATCATGTGAACGGATTTCCAAATCTCAGCCGCGGCGACATTGCCACCTACAGAAGGATAGTGAATCACGAAAAGCACAACCTCGATTTCTTTTATGCACTTCTCGTCGTTTCCCGACTGGCTGGTGGAGAGGGGATATCACGCTACTGCATCAGGCACTACATCCTGTTACGGGGTGACGATGCCGTTTACGAGGTCGATCCGGCGAAAGTCACCCTCACGAGAGACCCACCCGTTTGGCCCCTTGGTTCGAAGCCGGAGCCGAGCAAGACAGAGGCGGGCCACAGCAAGGAAGTCCGGGCCAGGGATAGTGCGACCATTCCAGACCTGTTCCCGGCACTTCGGCCGTACTGGTCGAAACGCGCCGGCACTCTGTATTGGAAGGGAGTGCTGGAACTGGTTGACGGGTCATGGATAGATGTCACGGTCCCCGAAGTAGTCTCATGGGAGTACGGAGAGGCTTCCTGTTACCAAGTTTTGGCCAAGAAGGTCCCAAGCGTGTGCGCAGGGGTCTACGAGAACTTCAGCGGACGGCAGTTCGGGTCTGCGGCACAGGCAGTAAGTGCGTTCGAGAGAGAATTGAACCAGTCGCTGTATCGGGCCATCAACGAACGGAGTGGCCAATAGCAATGCAGACGCTGACGGTATACGTAGGACAGGGTGAGTTGATCGCCATCCGCCACCGTGGAGAAGCTGTGATCGTGGATTCACGCTGGCCCGATGAACACGCTAAGGCGATCGAGAAGCAATTACGGGTGTTTCTCCGCAATCAGGACTTAGCGGGTCTCATGTTGACCGGTTTCGATAACGACCATGCAGACCCCTATGGGGTCGACAATATTCTGGGAAAGTACAAACCCAATTGGATCATGTATCCGAAGTACTACAAGGATACCGAAAACGCAACCGAAGTATTCAAAGTCATCAGCAAGCATGAACGCCGTCGGAGGAATACAGCAACACCTCTAAGGAAGGTCTGATCTATTGATGCTGAGAGCGGATTGTCCTCGGGAGTCGCTCTGACTCTACGCTGCCAAGGCTTTTTTCGGGGTCGATTGTGTCAGCAACCCCGGTTTCTCTCGATTTCCTGCGGCTACACGAGCAAC
>JAJEAI010000182.1 GCA_022824205.1 Candidatus Binatia bacterium | reverse complement strand
CTTCTATCAGATCCTCCGCCTCCTCCAACTCAATCTCTTCGAGCGCCGACCACTCCTCGGTCTGCTCCTGCCACAGCCCCCGCCCAGCCCGCCCCCTCAAATCCCCCTCCGATTCGCTTAAAATTTGTGGGACAGCAGTGGGTCGGCATATACATTCACGGACTGGAGGACTCCGACGGTTATACGTCAAAGAAGGGCCGAAACCCGTTTGACTATATTGGCTATGGGAACAGCGGTAAGAAGCTGTCATCAATCGTCAGATGTTACGACCCGGCAGGCAAAAACGGTCGTGAGAGATATGCTTGGATTTCAAAGCATCTTGCGAACGCAGTTGAGGAAGCCATAGGTATCCGGAAAAACAACTGACGGGAAAACTACCAACGACGATGGCGATGTATCGGAAGGCGGTTGAGAAACTCCGAAACGCGAAGGAAGGAGCGAGGACATCGGATGATCCCGCGTGAATGTAAGCGCCTCGCCGAGGTTGATTTCCCAATAGCGGAAGTCTCAAAACATGCGGCGCGGGAAAAGTCGATCCGGCATGGACATCCTTCCACACTGCACCTGTGGTGGGCGCGGCGACCGTTGGCTTCCTCGCGGGCGGTTCTTATGGCATTGCTCCTGCCGGACCCCTGTGACCCCCACTGTCCGGAAGCGTTCAAGGGCGAGGCTCGCCAAATCCTCCTTGGCATGCACGGGAGACCCCAAGGGTGGGCCGAGACCATACAGCCGGACGCGGGATTGCGGCAGGTCATCCTGCAGTTCATCGCCAATTTCGCCAACTGGGACGTTGCGGCAGATCGCAACTATCTCGAAGTGGGCCGGGCGCTGGTGAAGGCTGCACATGGCGAGGAGGCGCCTTTGGTCGTGGACCCTTTTGCCGGCGGTGGGTCGATCCCGCTGGAGGCGCTACGGCTCGGCTGTGAGACATTGGCCAGTGATCTCAATCCGGTGGCCTGTCTGATCCTAAAAGTGATGCTGGAGGACATCCCGCGCCACGGGTCTGGACTGGCCGAGGAACTGCGCAAGGTCGGCGAGGAGATCAAGCAGCAGGCTCAGCGGGAATTGGCTGATCTTTACCCGGCAGACCCCGACGGCGCCACACCGATCGCCTATCTCTGGGCGCGCACGGTACGCTGTGAAGCACCGAATTGCGGCGCGGAGATTCCGCTGATGCGTTCGTTTTGGCTGTGCAACAAGGAGAACCGCAAGCACGCACTGCAGACCCGGATCGAGCGGCCAAAAAACGCGCCGCCGCGTGTCGAGTTCGAGGTCTTCGAACCGAAGGTGGATGCGGAGGTCCGCGGTGGAACCGTGACGCGCGCGACGGCGACATGCGTTTGCTGCCACGCAGTGCTACCACCGGAAAGGGTGCGGGCGCAGCTTGCCGCGCAAAAAGGGGGCGCGGATGCCATCTTCGATGAGAAAGGCCATCGGGCAGGCGGTGCACGGATGACGGCGGTGGTAACGCTCCAGCCTGGCGAGAAGGGCCGTCACTATCGGTTGCCCAACGACGCGGACTACGAGGCAGTACACAAGGCGCAGCGGTGGGTAGCACAGATCCTGGACAAGTGGGAACGCGGAGGGAAACAAGGATTTTGCCCGGTGCCAGATGAGCCGATTTCCTTGAACGAGATCCGACGCATTAGCGTGCCAATCTACGGGATGACCGCATGGGGAGACCTGTTCACAGCGCGGCAGAAGATAGCCTTGGTGAAGTTGGGACAGTTGACCGCAGCTGCCGACACGGCGAAACAACCGCTGGCATTGGCGCTGAATAGAGCCGCCAACGCCGGATGTTCGCTTTGTCGGTGGCATACGTCACGAGAGAATCACGAAGGTGTCTATTCCCGACAGGCGCTCCCGATGGTCTGGGACTACAGCGAAGGTAATCCTCTTTCGGAATCCACCGGTGGTTATGCTGGTGCGTTGGACTGGGTTGCCAAGGTCATTGAGTCATGGCCCAAATCCGACATGGGCCAAGTCCAACCCGCTGATGCCACTGTTCATCCCTTGCCCGACCAAGCTGCCGGGGTCTGGTTCACCGACCCGCCCTACTACGATGCGGTTCCCTACGCGCATTTGACAGATTTTTTCTTCGTACTACTCAAGCGCACCGTACCAGATCAAATGATCTTGTGGGGTCGCGGCACCTCAGACGATTTGACTCCGAAGGAAGAGGAGATTGTTGTAGATCGACCACATCGGCTAAGCACTTCGACCAAAACGGCCGCCACTTACGAATCAGGGATGGCTAAAGCCTTCGCCGAAGGCCGCCGTGTGTTACGAGAGGACGGTGTCGGCTCGATCGTCTTCGCCCACAAAACTACAAAGGGTTGGGAAGCGCTGCTCTCCGGCATCATCAGTGGCGGTTTGACGATCACCGGATCGTGGCCAGTGGCGACGGAAATGGGTTCTCGCCTCAATGCTCGTGATACAGCGTCCCTCGCCACTAGCGTCCACCTCGTCTGCCGACCCCGCCCGGACGACGCATCGGTCGCCGATTGGGTCGATGTCCTGCGCGAACTCCCGCACCGCGTCTCTGACTGGATGGAGCGGCTGCAGGGCGAAGGTGTCCGCGGCGCCGACCTAGTGTTCGCCTGCATCGGTCCGGCTCTCGAAATCTTCAGCCGTTACCGCGCAGTGGAGACCGCCGAGGGCCGTGAGGTCAGGCTACCCGAGTATTTGGAGAAAGTCTGGGAGGTCGTTGGCCGCACTGCACTCCAGCAGATCCTGGGAACGGCAGAAGATCAAGCGGCCGCCGGGCTGGAAGAGGACGCTCGCCTGACCGCGTTGTTTCTTTGGACTCTTCAGAGCACGGAATTCTCGGAAGACAACGGCAAGAAGGACGAGGAGAACGAAGAAGCAGTCGCCAAGGTAGCAGCCAAGGGATTCAATCTCCCCTTCGACGTGGTGCGCCGCTTTGCCCAACCGATGGGCATTGACCTCGACACCTGGACCGACCGCATCATCGGCCAAGAAAAGGGCGTGGTGCGCCTCCTCCCGGTGACCAAACGGGCCAGGGAACTTTTCGGCGAAGACGGCGCTAGCGCCGCCGCCGATTGGATCGAGAGCGACCCGAGCGCCAATCTGCAGGGGACTCTTTTTCCTGAATTGGACGCAACTCCGAAGACAAGGCACCGCCGTCGCGGAAGGAGGTCGATACTCAACGGCGATGCCGAACTTCAGACAATCGATGCGACCACGCTGGACCGTGTACATGCGGCCATGCTGCTGCACGCCAGCGGCCACGCAAACGCGCTGCGGAAGCTGATTGCGGCCGAGCAGGATCGCGGTCCCGAATTTCTCCGGCTTGCCAACGCCCTTTCCGCCCTGTATCCGCGCGGCAGTCAGGAAAAGCGGCTCCTCGACGCCATGCTGTTGGCGGTACCGCGGTGACGACGTGGCACTCGGAGGAGACGCGCTGACGATTTGGCAAGTATCCGCTGGCCCCTCCGATCGGTCTTACGCCGATCAGTTCTTGAACCACGGCGTAGCACTGATCGGTCCTGGCGATGCAGGGCCGTGGCGTTCGGAGCGGTCCGACGAGGAGTTCGATGGTGGGTTTGTCCGGAGGTTCGCCGACGAGTTGCGCACAGGAGACGTGCTGCTGCTCCGAACGGGCCTTTCAGCCATATGTGCGGTTGGCTTGGTCGCATCCGGGTACCAGTACATGCCGCAGTTCGATGACGTGAACGGCTGGGACTTGCAGCACGGTCGGCGGGTGCGATGGTGTCCGCTGCCGGAACCCTATGATTTTGGCGGATCAGTTTTCGGGGCTCAACCGCCTCGACTGTCGCTTATCCAATTGGGAGACATCGTCGAGTATGCCAATCGCTTTGTTCGGTCGCCGCCGACGGATTGGCAAACCGGCGCCTTACCAGTCTTGCCGGCCGAGGAACCGAAACTCGAGGCGCCGCCAAGCGATTTGCGGGAGACTATTGCTCAAGTCCAAGACGTTTCGGAACTCTATTGGGATGCGAATACTTCGGGGAGACACCGACGGAGGACGAGTTGGTTGCGCATTGCGTAATTCCTTTTCTGCGCGCGTTGGGCTGGCCCGTTGAGAGGATTGCCGTGAAGTGGCGCAACATTGACGTGTGTGTGTTCTCCGAGTTGCCGAGAACCCCGGAGCACTGCCACTACTTGATTGAGGCCAAGCGACTGGGCGCAGGCGTTGAAGGCGCGCTCGGTCAGGCAATTGGGTATGTCTCGGCCCTCGGGGTTCGGCGGGATGTGGTCGTTACTGATGGCATCCGCTATCGAATGTACGCAGCGAGAAAGGACTTTGCCCCCGTCGCCTACGCGAATCTCGCGCGCCTGAAACAGCCGGCCCTCGAATTGTTCGAACGAATGAGAAGGCCATAACCGGAGGAAACGTGGACCCTTGGTATAGAGTTGTGACGCTTCGTAAGGAAGTGCGGGAAGGCCGTTCGTTTAGCCCGGACGAGTTCGCCATTGCCCTTGAGCAGGTGGTCGCCGAGACGGCGCCCGTGGACTACCGCGGTCCGGCCCAGTTCTTTTCGCGCACCTGTTTTACGCGAGCGTTGAAGGAGCATGCCGGCATGGTCCTACGACGTCTTGCCGGCAAGACCGAGAACACCGCACCAGTCCTTACTCTGATCACCCAATTCGGCGGCGGGAAGACGCACACCCTCACCGCGCTCTACCACTTGGCCAACGCCGGTGGGGACGCTTCCAAGCTTTCTGGTGTAGCCGATCTCCTTAGTGAAGTCGGAATGGCAGAAGTTCCGCCCGCGCGCGTCGGCGTCTTCGTCGGTAATGCGTGGGACCCGACGGACGGCCGAGAGACGCCCTGGATCGATCTCGCTCGTCAAGTTGCAGGCGATCAGGGTGTCGCGGTGCTCGGGTCTGCGGCACGAACCTCTCCGCCGGGAACGGAGGCACTGGCCAAAGTGTTCGCCGCGGCGGACGCGCCCGTGCTGCTGCTGCTCGACGAGGTGCTCAACTTCGTCAACCGGCACAGAGGCATGGCCGATGGTTTCCATGCCTTCCTGCAGAACCTCACGGTCGCCGTTACCGGTACCACCCAAGCTGCGGCAGTCATCAGCCTGCCGCGCAGCCAAGTGGAAATGACCGATTGGGATCAACAGTGGCAAGAGCGGATCACCAAAGTGGTCCGCCGCGTCGCCCGGGACTTGATCGCCAATGACGAATCGGAGATCAGCGAAGTGGTGCGTCGCCGGCTGTTCGAGGACCTCGGTAGCGAGCGCATTCGTAAGAAAGTAGCGAAGACCTACGCGGACTGGTGCTTTGAGCGGACCGCTCGGCTACCCTCCGAATGGTTGGCAGTTGACACCGCGACGACCGAGACCAGGGCGAGGGAGTTTCTGAGAAGCCGATTTGAGGCGTGCTATCCCTTCCACCCTGCGACCCTGTCGGTCTTTCAACGAAAGTGGCGGGCTCTCGCCCAGTTCCAGCAAACCCGTGGTGCCCTCGCCATGCTGGCGCAGTGGATCTCCTGGGCCGCGCGGGAGCAGTTCCACAAGGCGCGAACCGAGCCGCTGATCACGCTGGGCTCGGCTCCTTTGGATGTGCCCGAATTCCGTGCCGTAGTCCTTGGCCAGTTGGGGGAGGCCCGGCTTGACGTGGCCATCGAAGCCGATCTTGCCGGGTCGATGGCGCATGCCAAATCCCTGGATGTGGATGCTCAGGGAGCGCTCCGCGACATCCACCGCCGCGTGGGCACGGCGGTCCTGTTCGAGTCCTCCGGCGGACAGGTGGACAAGGTGGCTCATCTGCCCGAATTGCGCTTCGCGCTTGGCGAACCGGAGGTCGACACCGCCACCATCGACAGCGGCGCCATGGCCCTAGAGGCATCTGCGTTCTTTGTTCGTAAGGTCGGAACGGACGGTTATCGCATCCATCACCAGGCAACCTTGAAGAAAGTGGTTAGCGATCGGCGCGCTTCGCTGGACGAGGAAACGGAGATCAATCCAACCATGCGCAAGCTCGTCGAGGGCGCGTTCAAGTCAGGCACAACCCTTCCCATAGTATTCTTCCCGGAGGACAGCGCTACGATCCAGGACTCTCCCCGGCTCACATTGATCGTCCTCGATCCGGAGTCGGAATGGCAGGACGGCAATCAGGTGGTCGAGCGCATTGGCCAATGGACGAGGGAACGGGGCACGTCGCCACGACTGTACCCGGGTTCGCTGGTCTGGTGTGCGAGAAAGCAGGGGCGAGAACTTCGGGATCGCGTCGAGTTGTGGCTCGCTTGGCAACGTGTTGCTCGGGAAGTGGCCGAGGGCGTCCTGGGCGCCGAGTTCGACAGAACAGACCGCGCCGAAGTGCAGACCAAGGCCAAAGACGCGGAGGAAGCGGCCAAGGACGAAGTATGGGCCAGCTATCGCTTCGCGGCACTCGCGGACACCCAAGAGAAACACGGCCTCAAGATCATCGACCTCGGAGCCGGACATTCCAGTGCGAGTGAGACGCTTTGCGGCCGGATCATCGGTGCATTGAAGGCCGAGGCCCTGCTCAACGAGAGCGTGGGCGCCGGTTACATTGACCGCCAATGGCCACCGGCGTTTGCGGATTCCGCTGCCTGGCCGCTCACGAGCCTGCGCCAGAGCTTCCTCGACGGCTCACTAACGCGCCTGATCGATCCTGACGCGATCCTTCGCCGCAAGATTGTGGAGTTCGTGTCAAACGGAGACTTCGGGCTGGCGTCGGGCGCCAAGAACGATGGTGGCTTCGAACGGCTGTGGTACGCAGAGCCGATCGGCGTCGAAGAAGTGGCGTTCGACGCGAATGTCTTCCTGCTGACCAAGGCCAAGGCCGAAGCACTCAAAGTGACGCCGAGAGATCCCCATCTGCGGCCGCCGGAACCTTTGCCCCCCCCTGGACCGGAGCCACGGCCTGAGCCGGGACCTGACCCAGTACCCACTCCGGCTACAGCGAATACAACAATTCGGATTGCCGGAACCGTGCCCCCCGAAGTCTGGAACCGGCTCGGAACCAAAGTCCTGCCCAAGCTCCGGTCCGGGAATGACCTCCGCGTCGGTATTGATTTCTCAGTGAACGTCAGTCCGAAATTTGCACAAGACTTGGACACCGATCTGCAGCTAATTCTGAATGATCTCGGGCTGGGGGATCAAGTTCGTGTTGAGAGATCTGAGGGAAAAGGGTCCGGCCAATGACGAGATTGCAAGGTTCTTTAGCGAGACACGGATTACAGCAGCGAAGCAGGACTCTCTCCAGGTTCGCCCTTTCCTCTTGGCACAAATCGGGCTACGCCGACTGTTGCTTGATCTCCAACACGCTTTCCCAGGGACCACGCATGGACGCCGGGCTTCTGCCGCCGATCCACAAGAGCGGCGGATGCGTTCAACATGGCGCGGCGTGTTAGCTGTCGCGCGCGTCGGGCGGACTGAGTTCGGGACGCGGCGTGGGCTCTTCAAACGTGTCGATGATCGCTGACAGCGCCTCCTTCAACCCTGAAGTTTCGGCGGTTGCTCGGAAGCGTTCGTGCAGGTATCGCCATTCCACGAACAGGGTTCGGTTTGCTTGGAGCACCTCTCGAATGCCGGGGAATACCGACGGTAGCTGGGGGTGGACTGGCGGTACACCGGGCATCTTTTCCTCCAGGCGTCGCCTTGTCCGTTCCGGCAGCTGATCGAGCAGCTCTATCAGGTCGTGGGACTGCGGGGCGGTGCCCACTTCGCGCATGAGCAGACCTTTGAGCGCGAGTTCGGTTGCGAGCCCTAGGAGTGTGGGGATGGCGAGAATCAGTCCGTGGAACAGCAGGCGCTCTGTTCGCTCGGTGTCCAAGTCGGCATCCAGGTGATTGGCAACCTGCAACAGGGCCTTGGCGTTTTCCATGGCACCATCTGGGTTAACGAGTTTCTCGGAGTGCTTTTTGTGTGCCATGTGTGCTCTTCCGCGGTGAGGCTAGTCCACTGCCAGGGTTTCGCGTGGTGTTCGCGTCCAAGGTGATTCGGAAGTTGCAGGCGCCCAACATGTGATGGGCGATGCAATCGATGCGTCGTAGCGTTCAACCGGAGGCGCCGCCCTGTAATTTGCCCTGGAGTTCCTGGGCGGTCTCAGCCAGTTTGTCTATTTCTTCCCCGCGTCCTTCACGATCAGTTCGTCGCGTTGGTGCGTCGCCAACACCATGTATAGCGGAACGTCCGTTCGATCAGCGATGTGAGCGAGGTCGGGACCACGTTGGCCGGTATCGCGCGGCTGCAGGCGATGTCGAGAATCCTCTTGCTCGGCGGCCGGGAGATCCTGCAGTTCGGCAGTCGCCTTGACCTCTTCCCATTCGGAATCGGAGAAGCGGATGGCTCTGGTCCGGCGCACGGCGCCCGGGTTTGCCGTGGGTGCATCGCCGGATTCGGGTTCGGTTCGGTCGGTTTTGGTCACGCTCCTTCTCCTTATCGTCTCCGGAATCGAGCCCGGAGCGGCAGATCCGCGGGCATGAAGCACATCGCCCCCCTTACGCTCGTTACTACCAGATTGGCTTTGGCGTAGCGATTTCGGGTTGTGCGAAGCCCGGATGTGATCGCTGAGAGTTCTATGGACAGGCCCAATGCGGCGCCCGCTCCGGAATTCCAGGGCCGGGATGTCGGCAAAGGCTCCCGTATTCAGGCGTGCATGGACCTGGGGCAAACGTCGCCGCGGGCGTCGAGGTGAACCATTGGGCGTATGTCGGTCGTGTACCGGTCCGTGTTTTCGGCAGCGACAAGCGTGTACCGCCCGTGTACCGGTGTAGGACAAGCGTAGCCCCGCATGGTCAGGGGCAGGACGGTCGGCGTGTATCGGTGCGACATACGCTCGGTCCAACAAGAGTCTGGCGGTGGAAGGCGGGGGTTGCGCAGAGAGCCGCAGGCCAAGGGTGCGAATGGCGCCACCAGCATCGGGGATGCGTGGGGTGTGAGAACCAGAGCCCGCGCAGGCGGTGGGGAACGAAGAAACCAGGGGCACAAGCGAAGGGGAACGGACGCTGGAGAACCCGGCGGAGGGGAGCCGCCACGGCGACTGAGTGGCGGAGAGTGCGGAGGTAGTGAAGGCGGTCGTGTCGAGCACACTGCCGGAGGCGCGAGCAGTGGCCGGGACACAAGTGCACGGGGTAGTGCGGAAGCGGGTGAAAGCGAAGCCCGCAGCGGGCGAAGCGAACGCGGAGCGGCGGCGCCGACGACGAGCGCAGCGAGTCGGACGGCACGAGGGATGCGATGTCGCCGGAGGCGACGAGCCGAGCCAACACCTGGCGGGTTCGAAGTGAATCGGCGCAGTGGTCGAGGTGCTGCACCGTCGTGGGCATCACCGGCGTGTAGAGCGGCGCTGTGGTGATCGGCGTGGTCCGCAGCACACGGCGGGGAGCGCTGAAGGTGGTGACGGCAGACGTGCGGAGCACGCTGTCGGCGTCGTCGGCAATGACGAGGACATCGGAGGAGGACGTGATGCGGAAGCCCGTGACGGGCGAAGTACGCAGCGGGCGACGCGGATGACGAGCGTTGATACCGAGGACGAACGCAGTGAGTCGGACGGCATGAGTGAGGCGATGCTGCCGAAGGCGGCGAGCCGTGTCACGCGTCGAGGCACGGCGGTCAAGCTGGAGCACCGTCATGGTGGAGATGAAGGGCGTCACCTTCAGCGACGGCGGTGTGAAGACCGGCGACGGGGAGAGCCGCACCAGCGAGGCGCAGGCGGAAGGACGGACCGGTCCGAAGGCGGGGAGGCCCACGTCGCCGAGTGGCATAGGGTAGGCGCGAAGCGGGTACTCGGCGACGTGGGCCGTGGGGAGGGGTCCGGAGCCCAGGGCGGGCGCACCGCGGGGATGGTCGTCATGGTCAGCGTGGTGGAGGTGAAGGCGTGAGGAAGGGTGGCGGAGCGAATGGACGCGCAAGGCGAGGGCGCACTGTCGGAAAGGGGCCGCGCCAACGAGTGACGCGACCCCACGGTGTGTACGGATCAGGCAGCGATCTGTTCGATCTTGTGCACCGGTATCCCCAGCTGGCGGGCCTTGTCGACGAGGTTGTCGGTGATGCCGGAACCGGGGAAGGCGATGACGCCCTTCGGCAGGAGGTTGAGGAGGTCGTCGTTGCGGCGGAACGGAGCAGCCCGTCCGTGGCGGTCCCAGTCGGGCTTGCACACGACTTGGTGGACGCCGCGCTTCTCGGCCCAGCTCGCCGCGATGCGCTCGACGCCCGGTCCGCCGCCGTGAACCAGCACCATGTCGGTGTACTTCGCGCGGACCTTGTCGAGCCTGTTGAAGACTGCGGCGGGGTCCGTGACGTCCTTGCCGCCGGTGACCGCGACGAGGGTACCTTCGGGCAGGTGCGCCTGTGTCTTGCGGTCCTTGCGAGCGCGCATGAAGTCTCGGGCGTCGATGGCGGCGGAGGTGAGCTTGCCGGTCTGGCTGGTGTGCGATCCGCTACGGGGCCGCCAGGTCTGGCCGGTCGCCGTCAGGTAGTCCTCGGCTGCCGCATCACGCATGCGCTCGAAGGCGTCGCGTCGAGCGGAGAGGTTCTGCGCCCGGTCGGTGATGAGCTCGAGTTCGCGTGACTTGATCTCGGAGCCGTCCTGCTCGTGCTGGAGGTCTCGCAGGTCGGGGATGAGGCGGTCGGCGGAGCGGTCGAGGCGCTGTGTCTGAGCATCCAGCAAGTTGACGAAGCCCCACAGCAGGCTCTCGCGTTCGTCCGCGAGCTGTGTGCCGTCGGGACCGATGCCGTCAGCGAGGATGCTGAACGCGGCGTGCACCGCATCGAGAGCGTCGTCCTCGTCCCAGACGTCCCTGGAATCGAACTCGTCGGCACCCGGGGTAGCTCCGAAGAGCTGCGCACTCTCGCAGAACGCCTCCATGATCGACTGACCCTGATCCGCGATGTTCTCGATTACGCTGTTCATGACTTCCTCCTTCTCCAGTTAAGGACCCACCAAGGCCCGTGACTGGGGCGCTTGACCGCCCCGAAGTGATGTCCCGTCTTTTCACGCGCGCGCAACGGAGCCACCGGGCGCAGCCCGGCCGGAACGAAGTGGAGGACCCCTTCAGGGGTTGGCGCAGGGAGCACGTGTGACAAGATGGGAGATCACGTAGGGGAGGTATGTACGGAACCAGCACCGTCCCCCTTGAAGTTCAAACTTCCCTTCTCGGAGGCAAGGCATCGCGCCGCTGTCGCGGGTTCAGAACAGAGGATGGGACGCCAGGAGACGCCGTGCGGTCTCGCGGATGCGGCCGCGGTCGTGGACGCGCCTGGGTCCACGGGGGTCTTCAAACAAGTGCAGGACGTAGAACGCTTGGCCTGGAGACAGGATGTCGTCGTGGCGGTAGACGTCGCCGACGTGGTCGCCGTCGGCGTCGTAGATGCGGGATTCGTGCGGGGTGATCCTCTTGAAGGTGACTTCGTCCATTCTTCCACTCCTTCCATCAAGGCTTTGCCCACTCAGGCTCCCTCCTCTCCGACTCCCGGGAAGCGGAAGAGCGGGCCGAACCTTGCGGCGAGAACATCGGCTCCGAGGGCGACCATGTCGTCGTTGAAGTCGCCTCCGTCGGGGACGATGACCGCGGCCACGACACCCGTGCGCGCCCACAGCGCCGGGCGAGGCGTTGGGCGGCCCGTTCGCCTTCCGGGTCGTTGTCGCGGGCGATGACGAGGCCGGAGCAACCGGGCGGGACCGAGAAGGAGCTGAGGCTACCTGCGGAGAGCGCGGCAGCCGCGGTGATCTCCGGCACGGCGGTGACGAGCGACAGCACGGTCTCAATGCCCTCGCCGACGAGGAGCGGAGCGACGGAGTGGGCGGGCAGACCGAAGCGCACGGCCAAGCCGTGGATGCGGCCGAGGGCCTTTCGGGGCGAGGGGATGTCGGCCTTGGCGGGCCATCGAGGATCGAGCCAGGTGCGCTGCACACCCCGGACGGCGCCGTCGTTGCCGGTGACGGCGGCGACCAGCGCCGGGAGGCGGCGGACGGCCGGGCCTTCGCGGTAGCGAAGCTCCGGATGGAAGCGCAGCGCTGGGAACCGGCAGCGCGCGAGGCCCCGTGCCCGGAGGTAGGCTTCCGCATGGGTACCGTCGACCGGGCGGCAACCCCGCCAAAGCCGCCGCGCCGCTTCCGCGGGATCGTAGTCTCCGGCATCGCCCACGGCCGGCGAAGCCGGCAGGGCGAGGAAGGCGCGGGCCTCGGCAAGCGCCGCGCGGAGCGTTGGCGCGCTCGTGCGGTGGCGGATGAGGTCGAGCAGGTCGCCATGGCTGCCCACGGCCGCATCGGTCCACTTTCCGGGGACGCCGGGACCGTGCAGGCGGACGAAGAGGGACCTTCCGCGGGCGCCGTCTATGTCGCCCGCGACCCAGTAGCGGCCCTGGCGGCGGCCGTGAGGGAGGTAGCGCTGGCAGACCTCTTCGGCGCGCTGGGCAAGCGCTGCGGCGACGGCGGCTGCAGGGGACGGAGCGTAGTGCATGGCGGCTCTCCTTCTCACGGGACGGGACGCCCGATGCCGGCCGGCGCCGGAGGGCGAGCGGGCCGAGCGAAGCGAAGGCGCGACGCCCGGAGGGTGATTGCTCGGAACGAACTGCATGAGAAGAGGGCCGACACGCGAAGTGCCGGCCCTCGGTTGGGAGGAAAGGAGGCAGAGGAGTTCTAGCCCGGATATTTCACCAAGGGTGGGGAGCGGGACCTCAGTTCGTGATATAAAGTAATCATATCAACGACTTGGCGGGTCGAGGAACGAGGTCCCACGATGACAGAGTGTATTTTGGAGCAACTGGAATTTCAAGGGC
>JAJEAI010000056.1 GCA_022824205.1 Candidatus Binatia bacterium | reverse complement strand
CTTCTATCAGATCCTCCGCCTCCTCCAACTCAATCTCTTCGAGCGCCGACCACTCCTCGGTCTGCTCCTGCCACAGCCCCCGCCCAGCCCGCCCCCTCAAATCCCCCTCCGATTCGCTTAAAATTTGTGGGACAGCAGTGTCATAGGCTCTCAGTTCCGGGTCCTTCTCGAGGAGCACGTCAACGATTCGGGGATGGCGCATGGCGATGGCCGCGCAGATGGCTCCAGACGCCCGTCCACGGGTGCTAGCGCCCATCTTCAGAAGAAACACCACCATCTCGGTCTGACCGAAGAGAGCCGCCGCCATGAGGATCGGTCTCCTGATGACGCGGCCACCGGCGAAACGCGGGTGCTGAAAGGCAACGATTGTATCCGGATCGAAGTCCTTGGCCGCGACCCTGCGCAACCCCTTGATGTCGCCGGTGGCCACGAGGATGGTGAGAGGGTCCTCCGAGGGGCGCCGCGAGACCGCGGGACCGCCGGCTCGTGGCTTTTCCCCCTTCGGAACGGCGATGCCGCGCACGCCCACCTTGGAGAGAAGGGACTCAAGGGTCCGGGCATCGACTTGAGCGGACACCGGGCAGTAGAAGCCGATCAGGTAACCGTTGCCGCGCGTGTCCGGCTGGCTGATGGTGCCGTCATCGAGATGGAGATGAAACACGCCGCACTGACGCTTGCCGCCCTGAAGAATCAGAAACTCGGCCGGCCCCACCGCCGTTCCAACAGTGCCGGTCTCAACGGTCGAGATCGGTATGTTCTTGAACCTCTCAAAAGCCTTGGTAAACCGATCAACCAAAGCAATTTCCCGGTCGGTGGGGTAGTGGTGATCGGGAGGGAGCATCATCAGATCAATCCGCAAGACGGTTCGACGACCGGCGCCGACCGTCCATACAACCCGATAGCGCTCCTGAGAGTTGCCTTCGTCGACGGGCTGGTGGTAATGAAGCGCCGGGTAGTCGTCCAGGTCGCTTCCCGAGAACACGATCTTGTTCTCCGCCTCGGTGATTCCCTGCCACTTCTCGGCGAAGGCGTCCGTGAATGTCGCTGGAACGAACGCGACGATCAGCGCGAACAGCGGGCCGAGTCGCGTGTAACGGGTCAGGTGGTTCGATTGCACCGAAATGCCCTCGCATTTCCGTATCCGTGCTTGTCACCGCCCACGCTATCAGTCGTCAAACGGCCGGTCAACAATCTCCCCTCGGTGGTCCCCGGTTGAGGAATGCCCGCTCGCCCGTTCAAACGCGTACGCCGCTCGATAAAGCGTGATCTCGTCGAAGTGCCTGCCCACCAGCATCATCCCCACGGGCCGCCCGTCGGCCGTCGTGCCGCAGGGCAGGGTGAGGGCGGGATGGCCGGTGAGGTTGAAGGGGCCGGTGTTGGCGAGCATCTCGCCCGCGCGCCGGGTGCCCTCGGCGAGGCCGGCGTCGGCGGCGGGCAGGGGCGTCGCCGCCATGGGGGTCGTGGGCATGAGCAGGAGGTCGTAGCCGGAGAGAGCCTCGTCGTAGGCGCGGCCAATGGTCCGGCGCAGGCGTAGCGCCTTGACGTAGTGGTGTCCGGGGGAACGGGCGCGCACGAAGGCGCCGAACAGGATCAGCGCCAACACGTTCTCCGGCAACTCGCGCCAGCGCTCGTTCCAGGTAGCGAACCGCTCGGCCAATCCTGAGCCGAGGCCTTCGGCGTCAGGCATGATGCCCGATTGCCCAATGGAGTGGGCGAGGCCTTCGACGTATATGGGTTGGGCGAGCAGCCAGGCCCGTTCGTGAATGGGGACGGATACATCCGCGACCCCCAGACCCGCACGGGCGAGGGTGTCGGCCGCGGCCCGCACCCGCTCGTCGGCTTCGGCCTCGGCATTGCCCCGGCCGAAGCCTTCCTTGACCACGCCCACGCGCAGGCGCTTGGCGCCGGCCCGCCGCGCCGCCGTGTATTTCACCGGCTGCCAGGTGCTGGGCTGGCGCGGGTCCATGCCGTCGCGTCCGGCGAGGACCTCCAGCAGCAGGGCGTTGCTTTCCACGTCGCGCGTCATGGGGCCGCAGTGGTCCACCACCGGGTCCACCCCCAGGATACCGGTGTAGGGGACGAGGCCGTGGGTGGGCTTCATGCCCACGATGCCGCACCACGCCGCGGGCACCCGGATGGAACCCGCCTGGTCGCACCCCAGGGCCATGCCCGCGTCGCCCACCGCTACTGCCACCGCGCTCCCTGACGACGAGCCGCCCGCCGAATAGCCCTTCTTGTGCGGGTTGACGACCGGCCCGTTGGCGCTGGTGTGGCTTCCGCCGGAAAGGGACAGATACTCGCAGTTGGTCTTGCCGACGATCTCGGCGCCGGCGTGAAGCGCGCGGGTGACCACGGTGGCGTCGACGTCGGGTACGTGGTCCTCCAGGAACGAAGCGCCGTTCATCATGGGCACGCCGGCGACACAGATGGAGTCCTTCACCGCCAGGGTCTTGCCCGCGAGCCGGCCGCGGTACTCCTCCCGGATGGACGTCTTGACGTACCACGCATTGTAACGGTTCTCCGCCGGACGCGGCCGGCGCGCGGGCGCGCGCCGTTGTGCCATCGCCGGCGCCGGGTCGGGCGCCTCGTCCACCAGCGCGTACGCGCGGGCGAAACCCTCCATCCGCTCCAGGTATGCGGTCAGTTCGTCGTCGGACAGGTCAACGCCGAGGTTCTCCGCGATAACCCGCAATTGATCTTGCGTCGGTTTGTCAAATGGCATGGAACTGTTTGCCTGGTGCCCGGACCATGAAGGCTCCACGGATGATCAGGCGTAACTCAACATTAACCGTGAACGGGGTCAAGATGCGGTTACCTCGTGGCAAGGTTGCGCACCTTTCGGGAAGCGTCCTTGCCGGCACCCGACACTTGGTGTATTGTAGGTGTATGTCACGCACCAACGTCGACGTCGATGATGAAGCATGTGCGGAAGTGATGCGCCGTTACCGTCTCCGTAGCAAGCGTGAAGCGGTGAACTTTGCGCTCCGTACCCTTGCGGCCGAGCCCTTCAGCGTCGAGGAGGCCCGGCGCCTTCGGGGGACGGGATGGGAGGGCGACTTGGACGAGATGCGGGCCCGCCGCTCGTGATCCTGATCGACACGTCCGCCTGGATCGAGTTCCTTCGCAACACGGGCTCCCCGACCTGCGACCGTGTCGATGCGCTGCTCGAAGGAGAGATCGCCATCTGTGACGCGATTCGGATGGAGGTGCTCGCTGGAGCCCGCGACGAGCGACATCTGCAGGCACTCCGGCGATTGCTTGCGCTTGCGACGGTGTTGCCGACCGAGCCTGCCCGTTACGACGACGCCGCGGCCCTGTACCGTGCATGTCGCCGGGAAGGCGAGACCGTTCGCAAGCTGATCGACTGCCTCATCGCCGCCGTCGCCATCCACGCGAGCATACCTGTAATCCACAGAGATGCCGACTTTGACGTCTTGGCCCGTCATACGGAACTGGAATCAGCGACATGAGCTGGACCCATGCCCTATTCGTTCGGCCATTCACGTAGAGTCGGCCAGCGGCGCGAGGCAGTGGCGGGGTGAAGCCCGGTGCGCGGACAGCAGCGGCAGGTCATGCTTGGCACGTTGACCCTGCGGAACCGGCGGCTGACGCCGGAGGCGCCGGCCATCCTGTTCGAGGGCCGGACCCTCACGCATCGCGCCTTGGCCGAACGCGCCTTCCGGCTTGCCGCCGCGCTGCGGCGCCGGGGGGTGGCGCGCGGCGATCGGGTCGCCATCCTGGCGCAGAACTGCCCCGAGTACCTCGAATCCTATGCCGCGGGCGAACTGGCCGGCTGGACCAGCGTGACGGTCAACTACCGGCTCGCGGCTCCCGAGATCGACGTCATCCTCGCCGACAGCGAACCCAAGGCGATCATCGTCGCCGCCGGTTTCCTCGACCGGCTAAGCCTGTCGGCATCGCGCCGGCTCGATCACGTCCTTGTCATCGGCGACGTTTCATCCGACGTGGCCTACGAGGCGGCGCTGGTGGCCGAAGAGCCTGAGCCGCCGCCGGCCGCGCCGGAACCGGACGACTGCGCCTACCTGATCTACACCAGCGGCACCACCGGCCGGCCCAAGGGCGTGATGCTGAGCCACCGTGGCATGATGGAGGCCGCGCGGCTCACGGCCCTGGAGTCGCTGGTCCGGCCGGCCGACCGCCTCGCGCTCACCATGCCGCTCTACCACATCGGCGGGCGGCTGACGTCGCTGTCGTACGGGCTGCACGGCTGCCCGATCGTCCTGCACCGGAACTTCCGGCCGCCGGCATTCTTCGAGTCGCTGCAGGCAAACAACGTCACCGCAACGCTGCTGGCGCCCACCATGCTGGGCGACCTGCTGGACACGACGCCAGCCGGCCGGGAGTCGCTGCCGGCGTTGTCCAGGCTCTTCTATTCCGCGGCACCTATGCCGGAAGTCCTTCTGCGCCGCGGCATGAAGGCGTTCGGGCCGATTTTCGCGCAGTTCTATGGAATGACCGAATCCGCCGGCCCCGGATGCGTGCTGCACGCGCATCAGCACGTCCTCGAAGGCCCCGAGCACGTGGTGCGCCGGTTGCGCTCCGCCGGCCAGCCCATGATCGGCTGCGACGTTCGGGTGGTGGATCCGGAGGGCGTCCCCTGCGTGGTGGGCGAGCCCGGCGAGATCGTCATCCAAAGCCCCTCGCTCATGACCGGATACTGGCGCAACTCCGAGGCCACGGCCGAGACCATCCGCCACGGCTGGCTCCATACCGGCGACGTCGGCATGGCGGACGAGGAAGGGTTCATCTACGTCATCGACCGGCTCAAGGACATGATCATCTCGGGAGGGGAGAACATCTACTCCCGCGAGGTGGAGGACACGCTGGCGAGTCATCCCGGCGTGATCGAGGCCGCGGTGGTGGGGCGGTCGGACGCGCGCTGGGGTGAGTCGGTGCTCGCCTTCGTGGTGCGGCGCGAGGCCGCCGGCGTCACGGAAGAGGCGCTGATCGACCACTGCCGCCGGATGATCGCGCCTTACAAGAGACCCAGGGAGATCCGCTTCGTCGACGCGCTCCCCAAGCTGCCCAACGGTAAGGTGGAGAAGGCGAAACTGCGCACACGGCTGGCGGCGCCGACAAGCGGGCCTTGACGGCGGCGCTTCCGCGAAGCAGCGGGAAAGGGAGACCGAGGATATGCGCAGCAAGTTCTGCCTGACACTCGACGACGTGCACAGGATCGTCGCCGCATACCGGGGCGAAGCCGACAGGGTAGGGCGCGCCGCGACCATAGCGGTCGTGGACGGCTCCGGAGTGCTAATGTACCTGGAACGGCCCGACGACCAGCCCGCCAACAGCGTCGACATGGCCACCGGCAAGGCCCGGACCGCCGCCTTCCGCGAACGCCCAAGCTCCAGTCTGGAAGCCCGCGTGAAGGAGCGCCCGGGCTTCCTCACCTATCCCAATGCCATCGCGGTGACCGGCGGCGTGCCGCTGATCTACCAAGGCCAGTGCGTCGGTGGCGTCGGCGTGTCTGGTGTTGCCGATGATGACGAGGTCGTGGCAAGGGTCGGCGTCGAGGCGCTCGTTCCGGCGACACCACACTGATCAGGGGAGGCTCAGACTCGACCTCACGTCCCGTAGGAGCGTCAGTCGGAGTCGGGTTCGTACCATGACGTCTTGTTGTTAAACTGTTGGCTGTTGAGACCGACCCGGGTGTGGCGGCGGGAGCGGGTGGGCTTCCCCGATGTGGCCCGAAGCTCCTGGGCGTGGCCGGGTGGCGTGAGGCGGGTGGTCGGTCAGGCAGCCACGGGGCGAGCCGGGGCGGGGCGATGTATCCGTAGCGGCGCCTCGTCAATGAAGCCGGGGTACCGCCTCGTAAGGTCAGTTCAACAACCTCCCGTTGGCTGTGAGTATCGTTACTCCGTCTCCGGCGAAATCGGCGTCGTCCGTCACGAGTTTCAGGCCGCTCCTCTTGCAAGCCTCGCGGATGACCTGATCATTGAAATCGGCCCTGCCTTGCCCGTATTCGGTAGTCAACGCGTCCACGTCCAGTTTGGTGAAGCCGCTTTCCATGGGGGAACATTGATTCAATATGCGCCGGGTGTCGGCGGCAATGGAGGGCGCGATCAACTTGAAGGCGGCACTGTCGCGGAACGTCTTGAAGCCCATCTGGGGCGCGTAGTCGGATTCCTGGTAGTGAAACCTGGCCCAGCGGTTGATGATTTCCGACAGGACGATCACGTCGATATAGACACGGCTCTCCGCCTCCAGGATGCGTCGGAATGCGTTGGAGTAGTGGTCCCTTCTGCGGCCTTGACCGGGCCGTTGTGGCCCATGGATGTAAAGCCAGACATTGGCGTCGAGGAATAGATCATCATGGGACGTAAAGCGGTAGTCCTTGACGTGCAGAACCTCACCCGCCATTGTCGTCCTCACCTTCCAACGTCTCACGAGCGGCTTGGTTGAAGCGCTCAGGGTCCTTGAAGTACAGCTTCGCGGTGTCGACCACACGCTTCAAGAGGGCCAAGTCCTCGCCCTCCATGTCCTCTACCTTGAGCAATTCGCGAATGTGATTCTCGTTGAATTCGCCGTACAACTGGCCGATCGCGGTGTTGAGAAAGGCCGATGTCAGCGTCGAAACATTGAGGAACGACAGTACGACACGGCGGTTCTGTCTGAGCGTGGCGGCCAGCCGGTCGTAGACCTTCTGCCCGTCGCCCGAGGCGACGCACAAGGGGCTGCCGACCACTCCGAATACGGATATCGCAACACTTTGATTCATCGGAGGACCTCAGAAAATGTCGTCTGTCTCAAGTTCGGAGGAAAGGACGTAGGAACGGCGGTCTGCGGTATCGATCTCGACACTTACAACGGTGCCGGGGAACGTGTTCCGCAGGCGGGCCTTGTTGTTGTGTCGACTCTTCCGTTCCCAATAGCCTGCATCAGACACGATCTGAAGGGAGCCACCGTTCAGGTCAACAAACTCGCAGAGCAATTTCAAACCCAATCCGCCCGGGACATCTCCTCGTTTGGTCGTGTTGTTGGCTTGGGTGGCCCATTCGATGGCTTCCTCGGGCGCAGAGATCGTCATCGGCATCGAATCGCTTGTAGGAAATCGTCGTTCCCCAGTGACCAGGTATCTTGGTGCGGCCGTAATGGCTGAGGAATCCGTTCTTTGACAGAATGCCTTGCACAGACGGACGAAGATTGGTCAAGTGGACGGTGTTCAGATTGTCTTCCAGACGGTACAGGATTGCGCCAAAGGCGGCGCACATGTCGGCATCAAGCCAATCCGTCTCCCGCATGTCAATCTCGACATCGTCAAGGAAACAGTCCGCGGTCTGGGCATGAAGACCTGCGAGAACCATGAATCCATGGCGATCGTGGTGGATCGCGGACAAGGGGATTTTCATGCCGACATCCGGGCCGTCGCTACCGCACGCTGCGCTCACCCCCGCAGCCGCCGGTAGCGCCGGATCAACGCATTCGTCGAGCTGTCGTGGTCCAACTCCGGCGCCCCTTCGCTTTCCAGCTCGGGCACGATGCGTTGGGCCAGGGCCTTGCCCAGTTCCACGCCCCACTGGTCGAAGGAGTTGATGCCCCAGATGGAGCCCTGGACGAAGACCTTGTGCTCGTAGAGGGCGATGAGCTTGCCCAAGGTCGCGGGGGTGAGGCGCTCGGCCAGGATGGTGTTGGTGGGGCGGTTGCCCTCGAAGGCGCGGTGCGGCACCTGGAAGGCGGGCATGCCCTCGGCGGCGGCTTCGTCAGCGGTCTTGCCGAAGGCCAGGGCCTCGGTCTGGGCGAACAGGTTGGCCATGAGGAGGTCGTGGTGGTTCCCCAGGGGGTTGAGGGTCCGGCAGAAGCCGATGAAGTCGCAGGGGATGAGCTTCGTGCCCTGGTGGATCAACTGGTAGTAGGCGTGCTGGCCGTTGGTGCCGGGCTGTCCCCAGATGATCGGGCCGGTCTGGTAATCCACGGTGTCGCCGTCCAGGGTCACGTGCTTGCCGTTGCTCTCCATGTCGAGCTGCTGGCAGTAGGCGCTCAGGCGCCAGAGGTACTGGTCGTAGGGCAGGATGGAGTGGGTCTCGGCGCCGAAGAAGTTGTTGTACCAGATGCCCAGCAGGCCCAGCAGCACCGGCAGGTTGCGCTCGAAGGGCGTGGTGCGGAAATGCTCGTCCATGGCGCGGAGGCCGTCGAGCATGGCGCGGAAGTGCGCCGGGCCCACGGCGATCATCAGCGACAGGCCGATGGCGGAGTCGTAGGAGTAGCGGCCGCCGACCCAGTCCCAGAAGCCGAACATGTTGTCGGTGTCGATGCCGAAGCGGCGCACCTCGTCGTGGTTGGTGGACACGGCCACGAAGTGGCGCGCCACCGCGGCCTCGTCCTTGAGCGCGGCCAGGCACCACTCCCGCGCCGTGTGGGCGTTCTTCAGGGTCTCCAGGGTGGTGAAGGTCTTGGAGCTGACGATGAACAGGGTCTCGGCCGGGTCCAGGCCCTGGGTGGTCTCGGCGAAGTCGGTGGCGTCCACGTTGGAGACGAAGCCCAGGTTGAGGGAGCGGTCGCTGTAGTGCCGCAGCGCTTCGTAGGCCATCACCGGTCCCAGGTCCGAGCCGCCGATGCCGATGTTCACCACGTTGCGGATGCGCTTGCCGGTGTGCCCCTTCCACTCGCCGGAGCGCACCCGGTCGGCGAAGGACGCCATCCGGTCCAGCACCGCGTGCACCTCGGGCACCACGTCCTCGCCGTCCACCAGTATCCGCTGGCCGCGCGGCGCCCGCAGGGCCACGTGCAGCACCGGCCGCTCCTCGGTGACGTTGAGGCGCTCGCCGCCGAACATGGCGTCGATGCGCGCCCGCAGGCCCGCGGCCCCGGCCAACTCCTGCAGCAGCCCCAGGGTCTCGTCGGTGACGCGGTTCTTGGAGTAGTCGAGGTAGAGGCCCGCGCCCTCCACCGCGAAGCGCTCGCCGCGGGTGGCGTCCTCGGCGAAGAGCGCGCGCAGGTGAACGTCCTTGATCTTGGCGTGGTGGGCGGCGAGGGCTTTCCACGCCGGGAGATCGGTCAGGCGGTGAGTGGCGATGACGGCTCCTCCTGGGTTATTCGGCCCGGTTCAGCGTTACCGAAAGGTCGCCCTTGGTCACGCGCACGTGCGCCAGGTCGGACTTGCCGGCAAGCTGCTCCACCAGCGCCACCATCGGCGGCCGCGTGCTCACGTAGGCCCGGGGCGGCGCGGCCGCGCGCATGGCGGCGATCTCCTCCTCGCTCATGAGCCAGCGCAGCAGCAGTTCCTCGTCCGACACCCCGTCGCCGCCCAGCCGGGCGCGCATCTCGGAGAGCGGCGTCTCTTCGGGCTCCTGCGCGGCGATCTCGCGCGCCCGGGGGCGGTCGAGGATCTTGTCCTTGACGTTGGGGTCCATGAGCCGGCCGCCTTCCTCTCCCGCCCGCCCCAGGGCGTAGCGGATGACCTGGTCCGTGACTTCCTTGTAGCGCTCGCCCACGATGACGTTGAGCGCCGCCTGGCTGCCCACGAACTGGGAAAGCGGCGTCACCATGATGGGGTAGCCGAACTCGGCGCGCACCTGGATGGACTCTTCCAGCGCCCGCGGGAAGCGGTCGCCAAGGCGGACCTTGTCGAGCTGGTGCTGCAGGTTCGATAGCATGCCGCCGGGGACCTGGTGCTGGTACTGGGCGTAGTCGTATTCCACGGGCTTGCCGATGGGGAAGCCCTCGCGCCTGGCGACCGCCATGAAATGCTCGGACACGGGCTCCAGCACCGCCTCGTCCACAAGCGGGTTGTAGCCCAGCGCGCGGGCGTTGTGCACGACGTTGAAGACGTTGGGATTGGATGAGCTGTCCGCCAGGGGCGGCACCGCGGTGTTGATGCTGCGGATGCCCAGTTCCAGGGCCTCCAGGCAGCACAGCGGCCCCAGGCCGGTGGTGCAGTGGGTGTGCAACTCGATGGGGATGCCGTTGCAGTTCTCGTACATCACCGGCACCAGCGTGCGCATGCGCTCCGGCGTGAGCAGGCCGCCCGGGTCCTTGAGGCAGATGATCGGCACCTCCAGGGAGGCGGCCTCGCGGGTCTTCTGCGCGAAGTACTCGTCGGAGTGCTTGGGCGACACCGAGTAGATCATGTTGATGATGGGCTTGATGCCCACTTCCCGCGACACCTCCACCTTGCGTTTCCAACCCGCGTAGTCGTTCCACTCCTCGGAGATGCGCGCCTCGCGGATGCCGTTGGCCGCCATGCGCTCCATGAACAGCCGGTACATGGACAGCGGGTTGAACTCGAACGTGTTGACCCGGCCCGCGATGACCCGGAGCGGCGTCTCGGTGATGCGCCCGGCCACCAGCCGCACCCGCTCCCACGGGTCTTCCTTGAGCTCGCGCACGCACTTCTTGAGGTGCGACCCCGAGATCAGCTCCATGGCCTCGAACCCCGCCCGGTCCATCTGATCGGCCACCGACAGCATCATGCCCGTGGTCATGTTCTCCGCCCACAGGCTCTGGTGCCCGTCGCGCAGGGTGGTGTCGACGAAGGTGATGTCCTTGCTGCTCATTGGCATCCTCCAGACTTGCGAGTGAACTTATTGCGGTGGCGCGCAAATCTCAAGGGTTCGATCCCGCGGGACCCCGGGTATCGGCCCGCGATGTGGCGAATGGAACTGCCCAAGGGGCCCCGAGGGGCAGGGGGATGATCGCCGTCCCCGTAGGGGCGACCCGCGGTCGCCCCTGCCACGGAGACATGCGGAATCCGGCATGGTTGTTGCAACATGGATGTGACGTACGACCACAAACCCGGGCATGACCCCAAGCGAGGTATTTCATGAGAGAACGCCACGATCCGGAAAAGCATGGACGCCGCTCGATGCGTCTGCAAGGGTACGACTATTCGCAGGCCGGCGCGTATTTTCTCACCATTTGCACGGCCGACCGGATAATGCTGTTCGGGGACGTGGTGAATCATCGGATGGTGCTGAATGAGGCAGGCCGGATCGTCGCGGATGAATGGCTCGGGTCCGCTCGAATCCGTCCCGAAATCGAGTTGGATGCCTGGGTTGTCATGCCCAATCATATTCATGGGATCTTGACGATTACCGACGTTGGCGGCGCTTGCGACCGCGGGTCCCGCCCTGATCAGCGGTCGTTGACCACCGGCGTGGGTGTGGCGGGTAGGGGCGACCGGCGGGTCGCCCCTACGGGACCCGGTCCGGGATCCGTGTGTGCAATCGTCGCGGGGTTCAAATCGGCATCGGCCAAGCGCATCAACGCGTTCCGCGGCACCCCCGGCGTATCGGTGTGGCAACGTAACTACTACGAGCATGTCATCCGGTTCGAAGCGGTGCTGAATCGCATTCGCCAATACATCGCGGAGAACCCGGCCCGATGGGCCGAAGACCCCGAGAATCCGGCCCGACAACGCTCCGTGCCCAATGGGCCATGATCATCCTGGCGGCGTGTGTGCCCATCCCGCTCCCGTCTGGACGCCGAACGTCGGCGCCCCATCTTGTTCCCGCAGAAGCAAGAGGGACGTGCAAGCGCCACCTGTATCCGTGTGGAGCAACGAGGGACGCGCAAGCCCGACCTGTATCCGTGTGGGGCGACGAAGGGCGCATCGCCCAACATGTGGGGTGACGCGGGGCGTGATGCCTCCCCTGTTCCCGTAGGGGCGACCCGCGGTCGCCCCCGAATCATGCGATCCCGTAGAAACGGCGGGGATTGTCGCAGAGGATTTTCTCCACAATCGCCGGCGCGACATCCTCCTTGCGCCGCATCACCGCCACCATTCCGTCCTCCCGGGACTGGTCCTGGTGGCCGTAGTCGGAACCCATGACGATGTGGTCCTCGCCGATGTGGGTCAGCAGGTAGGGCAGGTCCTCGTCCGCTTCCGCGGCGATGTAGAGCCGGTAGTCGCGGAACAGCGCGGGTCCCCAGTCGAGCGACGCGTCGGCGTCCCCACCGGCGTTGAGTCGGGCGCCGCTGGCCCGTTGCAGGTGGTGCAGCACGTAGGGCACCCACGAAGCGGAGGCCTCGATGAAGCCGAAACGCACCTCCGGAAAACGCTCCGGGATCTTGTGCGCCACCAGGTCTCGGAAGGCGAACAGCGGCAGCGAGCGCACGTGGGGCAGGTTGTGGCTGAAGTTCCGGTCGAACACCTTGGTGATGTCCGGCGCGCCGGCCCCGGTGTGGATGCAAACGGCCATGCCCAGCCGGTTGGCCGCCTCGTACACCGGAAAGAAGTACGACTCCGCCAGCGAGCGGTCCCCCTCGACCCCGCGGAAGAACACCCCCACCGCGCCGTGGTCCCGGGCGGTCTCGATCTCCCGCACCGAGGCGTCCACGTCCCGCAAGGGCGGCACCACCACCCAGCGCAGCCGGTCCCCGGCCGTCTTCCAAGCCTGGCCGAGAAAGCGGTTGTAGGCCTGGCACACGGCCACCTCCAGCGCCGCGTCCACCTCGAGGTAGCTCAACAGCAGGGTAGGGTACACCACCTCCGTGTCCACCCCGCGCTTGTCCATGTCCCGCACCCGTGCATCCGGGTCGGTGACGTACCGCACCGACGCCGCGATGTCCGTCCGGGCGTTCTCCCGGTCCGAGCCGCCCACCGCCACCCGCGCGCTGCCCTTGCCGAAGCGCTTCGGCACCGCCATGCCGTCGATGAGCCAAACCTGGTTGTTCTCCCCGTAGACGCTGTCCACCGTGGTCGACGCCAGCACCGGCCGCCGCTGGTACAACTCCGGGTCGAACAGCTCCCACATCTCCGGATGCTCGATAATGTGCGTGTCCGCATCGACGACGCCTGGCATGGCTTCCTCCTTCGCCGGATTGACTCATATTGTATGAGTTAACTATACTGTACTAATGAGTAAGCGTTTACAGGTCCTCTTCGACGAGGAAGAATATAGAGAGATCCAAGGGTGTGCGCGTACCCAGAAGATGACTGTGGCAGAATGGGTCCGGCAGGCCTTGCGCAAGGCGCGGAACGACCACCCTGGAAACATCGACGCCAAGCTTCGCGCTATCGCGGAGGCGTCGCGGCATGCGTTTCCGACCGCAGACATCGACGTGATGCTGCAGGAGATCGAGTCCGGGCGACGAATCACGTGATCTTCATCGATTCCAACGTGCCGATGTATATGGTGGGTGCTCCCCATCCCAACAAGGATCGCGTTCTTGCGTTGCTGGCACAATTGGCAGCAGACGGAGAATGGTTGGTCACTGACGTGGAAGTCTACCAGGAGATACTTCATCGATACACCGCGATCCGGCGGCTCGACGCCATTGACGTTGCATTCGCGAACCTGGATGCGATCACCGACGAGATCTTGCCTTTCGGTATCTCCGAGGTGCGGGGCGCCAAGGCACTTATCGAGTCCGTCAATGGGGTCTCTGCCCGTGATGCCCTCCACGTGGCCGTGATGCGACGGGCCGGCGTCCATAGGATACTGAGCTTCGATCAGGGTTTCGATGCTTGTCCCGGAATCGATCGTTTGAGGTAGCCTTGACCGGCTTGGGGTGGTGCTGCCTGATCGGGGAAACACCCCCGCGAATCCGGTTGACGCTCCCTCGCCAACCCGGATAATCTCGGACCGTATCGCACAGCTATCCACGGAAGGAGAGCGATCCAATGGGATGGGTAGACGCTGACGCGCATGTCGTCGAGAGCCCGCGTACGTGGGACTATCTGACGCCTTCGGAGCAGAAGTACCGGCCGGCCCTTTTCGACCCGAACGACGGGACGCAGCGGCAGAACTGGGTCATCGACGGGAAGATCCGGGGACTGTTCCGGTTTGCGTTCACGGAGGAGGCGCTGGTCGAGCGGTCGCAGAAGGTCGGCAGGCAGATGACCACGACCATGGAGACCCGCGACGTGGCCAACGTGGGGGCGCGGCTGGCGCACATGGACGAGTTGGGCATCGACGTGCAGGTGCTCTACACGAGCATCTTCCTGGACCAGTGCACGGAGCGGCCGGAGGTGGACGTGGCTCTGTGCGGCGCCTACAACCGCTGGATGGCGGACATCTGGAAGGAAGGCAAGGGGCGGCTGCGCTGGATGTGCGTGTTGCCTTTTCTCAGCATGCCGGACGCCATGGACCAGTTGCGCTTCGCCAAGGAGAACGGCGCCTGCGGCATCTTCATGCGGCCGATGGAGGGTCCCCGCACCGTGGATGACCCGTACTTCTTCCCGATCTACGAGGAGGCTTCGAAGCTGGACCTGTGCATCGGGCTGCACCAGTCCAACGGCAATGCCAACCTGGTGGACATGCTGGGCAACGCCGACGGCACCCGCGACTTCTTCTGCCAGTACCGCATCTTCAACGTCGGTGCGTGCTTCCGGCTCGTGAGCTCCGGCGTGCCCAAGACCTTTCCCAAGCTCCGGTTCGGCTTCATCGAGACCGCGGCGTCTTGGATACCGTGGGTGGTCTACGAGTTGCGGCGGCGGATCGACACGGTGGAGGACAAGCTGCCGGAGGACCTCCTGGAGGAGTACAACCTGTACGTGACCTGCCAGATCGGCGACGACGTGCCGTACCTGATGCGGCAGGCCGGCGAGGGCACATTGATGATCGGCACCGACTACGGACACGCCGACTCATCCACCGAGTTGGAGGCGCTCACCTCGCTCAAGGAGACCGGCGGCATCAGCGAGGAGATGCATACGAAGATTGTGGAGGACAACCCGAGGCAATTCTACGGGCTGTAGAAACCTGTCGCGCGGTGGAACCCGATGGGCGACCGCCGGTCGCCCCTACCGGATTGGACTGGTCGGGCGGAGCCCGGGCGCGTGCCGGACGGCAAGGGGGAAGATGCGATGACCCGTCAGACAGACGCTTGGCGCACCGTGGACGGCGAAAGGAATATACGATGATCGGATATCCTGTCATTGACGCGGACGGGCACCTGACTGAGCCCATGACGGCCTATCGGGAGCGTGTCCCGGAGCCCTACAGCTCGGCCCGCGAGCTGTTCCCCCAGGACGGCTGGGACCGGGACCTGGGGCGCATGGGGCATCGGGTGGCGAATCCCGAGCGGGAGCTGGCGGACATCGACGCCGAGGGCATCGACACCGCGGTCTTGTTCCCGACGGCGGGTTTGAGCATCGGCAACGTGCGCGACCCTGCCCGGGCTCGCGTCCTGGCCACGGCGTACAACGATTGGCTCCATGAATTCTGCAGCGCCTCGCCGGAGCGCATCAAGGGCGTGGGCATCGTCGGGCTCCAGGAGGTCGAAAGCGCCGTGGACGAGCTGGAACGGCTGGTGGAGCTGGGGATGGTGGCGGTGCAGGTGCCCACCTACGTGGCCTGGCGCAAGCTCTCGGACCGCGAGCTGGACCCGTTCTACGCCGCGGTGGAGCGGCTGGGCGTGCCCGTCGCCGTCCACAGCCAGCCGCGCGACGCGGCCGGCACCGACCGCTTCGACAAGTTCCTGGCCATCCACGCGGTGACCCATCCGTTCGAGCAAATGATCGCCATGACCCAGCTCATCTTCGGGGGCGTGCTGGAGCGCTACCCCGGGCTCAAGGTAGGCTTCCTGGAGTCGGGCGCCGGCTGGGTGCCCTACTGGATGGACCGGCTGGACGAGGAGTGGGAGAAGCGCGGCGACGTGGAGGCGCCGCTGTGCACGCGCGCGCCCAGCGAGTACGTGAAGAGCGGCCGCTGCTACTTCGGCGTGGAATGCGAGGAACTCACCATCTCCGACGCCATCCGCCACATCGGCGACCGCTGCCTGCTGTACTCATCCGACAACCCGCACTGGGACACGGACTGGCCCCACTCGGTGGAAAAGCTGCGCAAGCGCGACGACCTCACCGAGGAGAACAAGGAGCGCATCCTTTGTCGGAACGCGGCGGATTTCTATGGGGTGCCGGTGAGCGAGATCGCCGCCGTGCCGGCGCAGGCGTAGGAACCTGCGCTCGTACCCTGGCGCTCCACGTCTGTCGGCGTCCTACAGGGAACTGGATTCGAGCTGTGTGAATGTAGGGGCGACCGGCCGGTCGCCCCTACCCGAGATCGTCCCGCTCTACAGGGTTCCCGAGCTCTTCACCGGAGGCATGTGTACCTCCGGCCCTTCGTTCTCGTCGATCCAGCCGCCCCGCTCCGCCTCGTCCAGCACGTTGAGGATGGTGTCCACCAGCTTGCGGGCCGAGTCCACGCTCAATTCCACGGCCACGCGGGCGCCGGTTCCCTCGTCCTCGTTGACGAAATCGATGTTGAGGGAGTGCTCCCGGAAGACATGGTAGGGGTGGTCATAGGCGACGTTGGCCTGGTTGACCTTGAACCAGTCTTCCGACTGCTTGCCGCTGCCCTCCATAACGACCTTTTTGGCGATCATCGTGCACATGGTCGTCTCCTTTCGTATTCTTCGGAAGTGAACCCGCGGGAAGCGGCACGGCCGCTTGGCGGCCCGTGCCGGCCGCAACCGCCAAGGGCCGGGAGCGCGGGCGAGTTCGAGACCCGCCCTGCGCCAAGCCCCGCGGCGTACGTTCCTAGCCGAGCTGCTTGCCGAAGAAATCCAGGAGCTTCTTCCAGCCGTCCACGGCCTGCTCCTGACGGTAGACGGGGCGGTCGTAGTAGAAGAAGCCGTGGCCGGCGCCGTCGTAGCGGTGGAACTCGTAGTCCTTGCCGTGCTCCTTGAGCTTCGCCTCGTGCTGGTCCACCTGCTCCGGCGACGGGCTCTTGTCGTCGTTGCCGAAGATGCCCAGAATCGGACACGAGAGGTCGGCGGTGTAGTCGATGGGGGCGACGGGCTGCTTCTCGGTGAGGTCGTCGCCGCTGGCCACCACGCGGCCGCCCCAGCACTCCACCACCGCGTCGAAGCCCTGGGCGCGGCAGGCGGTGAGGAAGGCATGGCGCCCGCCCGAGCAGGTGCCCCAGATGCCCACCTTGCCGTTGTGGTACGGCATGGAGCGCAGGTACTTCATGGCGCCGGTGAGGTCGCCCACCACCTGGTCGTCGGCCACGCCGCCGTCGGCGCGGATCTTGGCGGCCACGTCTTCCGGGGTGCCGGCACCGGCCCGGTGATAGAGGTCGGGGGAGATGGTGGCGAAGCCGTGGTGCGCGAGCCTGCGCGTGGCTTCCCGGTACCACTCGTCCCAGCCGGGCAGATGGTGGATGGCCACCACGCCGGGGAACGGCCCCGCGCCTAGCGGACGCGCGTAGTACGCGTTGATGGTGTCGCCGTTGTGACCCTGGATGGTGATGGTCTCGGCCAGCATGCCTTCGTATTGGTCGGTCGTGTACATGATTACCTCCTTCAGGATTTGCCTTGGTTGGAACCGACTCCGGAGCGCCGCAAGGGTCTCGTCGGGCGCCCCGTTCGCTGTGAGAACTAATAACAAGGCGCCGGGAAATTCAACCCCACGCGTCTTGACGGGGTGGCGCGGGCTTCAGTAGATTGGGGCGGCAAGGCAAGAGGTCGAGCGGGAACCGGTTTCATACCCTCCGGAGCCCGGACGGCGCGCCCCAGGACGCGGGGCCCGAAACGGCCCGCGATTCACAGGCGCATCAAACGCACAGGCAAATTGCGCGAAGGAGGACCGATCATGTTTGTTTGTCTATCCCCTGGAGGCCAACTGCTGACCCATGGCGAAACCGCCGCCGAAAAGCTGCTGGTCGGCACCGTGGACGGTGTCTTCTCGTTCCGCCGGGACAACGGTTCGTGGCGGCAGGACAACGTGCACCTGCCGGGCAAGCACGTCAGCTCCGTCATCTTCGAACCCGCGACCGGGACGCTGCTGGCGGGCACCTACGGGTGCGAGATCTACGCCAGCGCCGACGAGGGCGGCACCTGGGAGAAGCGCGACGGCGGCATCGGCGACAAGGAGATCTACTCGCTGGCCACCCAGTTGGTGGACGGCAAGCCCAGGGTCTACGCCGGCACGCAGCCCGCGCACCTCTACTACAGCGACGACCTCGGCAAGAGCTGGAACGACATGCCTGGCTTCCGGCAGGTGCCGGGGGTCGAGAAGTGGACGTTCCCGGCCGAGCCGCACCAGGCCCACGCCAAGAGCATCACGTTCCATCCCACGGACCCCGACATCATCCACGTGGCGGTGGAGGTGGGCGGCTTCCTGCGCACCACGGACGGCGGCGAGACCTGGAGCACCATCGCCAACATCAACCCGGACGCGCACCGCGAGTTCATCCCGTCCAACGACCCCGACAAGCTCTACGGCACGGCGCCCACCACAAACTGCGGCCCGGAAGTCATGGCGGGCTTCTGCGTGAGCGGCGACGGCGGCGCCACTTGGCAAAACATGACCCCGCGGGACTTCCGCATCGGCTACGTGGACCCGTTCTTCGTCCACCCGCAGGATTCCAACCTCCTGTTCGTGGCCGGCGCCAAGACCGGTCCGGGGACGTGGCGCAAGCTGCACACCGCGGACGCGCGGGTGGCGCGCAGCCGTGACGGCGGCCGGACCTGGGACATCCTGGGCGAGGGCCTGCCCGAGCACATTCGCGCCAACATCGAGGCCATGTGCATGGACGCGTGGAACGGCGGCTACGCCATCTTCGCCGGTACCACCGACGGCGACGTCTTCTACAGCGCCGACGAAGGCGAGCACTGGACCACCATCGCCAAGGGCATCGGCCCGGTGTCCAAGTCGCACCACCACATCAACCTTGCCCTGGAAGGCGAGGCCGCGCACCACTAGCGGGCCGCCCGTGTGAACCGGTTTGAACGTCGAAGGGGTTTCCCGTAGCCGGCGACGGCGTTGGCTACGGGAGCCCGTCGAGCCACGCAGGTCGCCGCCACGAGTTCGTCGCGCCGGCGCGGAATCCCGCCTTTGCTCGTTCTTTCATACGTCCGGATCGCCCTCCTGAGCCTGATGCTGCTGCTCCATCTGCTGGGCAGCGAGGGCTTGAGGAAGCTGCTGCGAGGTTGGCGCCGGCGCCGACCCGAAGTGCGCGCCCTGAACATTGCCGCGGGCGACCGGCAAATGGCCGCCGACCTTTACGCCGTGCCGGATGCCCGCCCTCGCGCCGGTCTGCTCGTCATCCACGGGGTGCTCGACACGGGCAAGGACGACCCGCGCCTGGTGGCGCTGGCTAACGAGTTGGCCGAGTGCGGTTTCGCCGTGCTGGTACCGGAGCTGGACGGCCTCAGGTCCCTTCGGCTGGAGATGGAGGAGTCCGAAGACATCGTCGTGGCCTTTCGTTTCCTGCTCTCAAGGGAGGAAGTGGACGACACCCGCGCGGGCCTGTTCGGAATCAGCTTCGCGGCGGGTCCGGTCCTGAAGGCCGCGGCAGACCCGTCCATCCGGGAACGGGTGAAGTTCGTAGTCTCGTTCGGCGGCTACTACGACACCGTCAACATCGTGCGTTACCTCACCACTGGCCGGGACGAGTATCGAGGCCACCGGCACGTCCAGCCGCCCGAGGCTTATGCGCGGTATGTGTTCGTGAAGAACCTGCTGGTCCACGTGACCGGAAAGCAGGATCGGACGCTGCTGTCCGGCCTTCTCGATGCCCTGGAACGGCAGGCCATCGACGGCGCCACCGGCTTGGAATGGGAGACGCCGTCGTTTTCGCCGGATCAACTCACGGAGGACGGTCGGGCAGTCTACGAGCTGATCCACAACCGGGATCCCGCCCGAGTGCAGAACCTCGTGGAGGCGACCGAGCCCAAGGTGCGGAACTATCTGGAGAGCCTGTCGCTGCGCGCGATCGTCCCTCGGATTCGGGCACGCCTGCTCATCGGCCACGGCGACACCGACCCGCTGATCCCCTCGACCGAGAGCTTGCGATTGGCCGACGCCCTGCGGGATCCGAACCGCGCTCACGTCGCCATCCTCAAGGTGGTCACCCACGTCGACGCACAGTTCTCCGTGCGCTCGATCCGTGAGTTCCTGACGACGATGCTGCCGTCCTGCTGCCGGTTCTACGGGTTGATCTTCCGGATCCTGAAGCAGCAGCTTGAATCCTGAAAACCACGGTACCATTGCCGTAGGCTGTGTTCCCCGGCCCGCCCACTTGACGCCGTCGCCCTTGGCCCGAAGTTTGCGACAACTGACTTGGCGCTGTTTAGTGTGGATTATGCAGTTGACTAAATTTAGTCTTTAGACTAAATATAGTGCAATCTATTAATGAGGGTAAATTTGGATATGCCTGAATTCTCGAACCCATTTCGTCCGGGCGCGGGCCACACGCCACCGTATCTTGCAGGCAGGCAGGCAGAGCGTCAAGAGTTTTTGCGGCTACTTCCGCAAACCACGATACTGGAGAACCTGATTTTGACGGGGCTCCGCGGAGTAGGCAAGACGGTGCTTCTCGATTCATTCAAGCCCTTGGCGGTGAACCAAGGGTGGATCTGGGTGGGGACCGATCTTTCGGAGTCGACGAGCGTCAGCGAGGAGAACATGGCGATCCGGCTCTGCACGGATCTGTCCGTGATCACGTCGAGCGTTATAATGGAGACCTTGGAAGTGCCGAACGTGGGGTTCGCTACGGACTCGGAGCGAATCCACCGCACCCTCAACTACCCGGCTCTCATGGATCTTTACAGGGGGCTCCCCGGACTGCCCCTTGACAAGATCAAGGGTGTCCTGGAGATAGCCTGGCGTGCGCTATCGAAGCGACAGACTGTGCCTGGGATCATTTTCGCGTATGATGAGGCACAGAACCTCGCTGACCAATCGGGCAAAGAAGAGTATCCTTTGTCCCTCCTTCTCGACACCTTTCAGTCTCTGCAAAGGAAGGGACTTCCGCTGATGCTCGTCCTCACCGGTCTTCCGACTCTGTTTCCCAAGCTCGTGGAAGCGAGGACCTTCTCCGAGAGAATGTTCAGGGTTGTGTTTCTCCAAAGCCTGTCCAGGAGGGAGAGTGAGCAAGCAATCCGCAGGCCCGTCGAAGACGCGGATTGCCCTCTGGAACTCAGCGATCGTTCGGTGGAGACCATCATCGGCGCATCCGGCGGGTATCCTTACTTCATCCAGTTCATCTGCCGGGAAGTGTACGACGCTTTTATTCAGCGGATCGACTTGGGGGAGCGGGCGGTCGTACCCATTGAGGAGATCGAGCAGAAACTCGACACGGACTTTTTCGCCGGACGATGGGCTCGGGCGACCGATCGGCAGCGTGAGTTGTTGTTCGTGATTTCGCGACTGGAGAGTTGTGACGACGAGTTTACGGTCCAGGAAGTGGTGGAGGAGTCCAAACGATCCTTGGACAAGGCGTTCAGCAGCAGCCACGTGAACCAGATGTTGGTGGCGTTGGCGTCGCAGGGATTGGTCTTCAAGAATCGACATGGGAAGTATTCTTTCGCCGTTCCGCTGTTGGGCCGGTTTATCAGCCGTCAGGCGCGCGGGTAGGCCTCCCTTACTTTTCACGGACGAAACCCTTAATATCCCTCTTCATCGCGCCTTCATGCGCACATCACCGAGGAGGACACCGCATTCATGAGCTTTGAACCCAAGACACCGGCGTTCTGGGACAAGGGGGCCTTGCGCAAGGAACTCGATCGCGTCTTCGACATCTGCTACGGCTGCACGCTGTGCCACACCCTCTGCCCGTCGTTCGTGAGCCTGTTCCGGATGATGGACGAGAACTTCGGTGACGCCACGTCCCTCAAGGACGAGCAGATGAAGTCGGTGGTGGACCAGTGTTACCAGTGCAAGCTCTGCGATCCCATCTGTCCGTACGTGCCGCCCCACGAGTGGGACATCGACTTTCCCCGGACCATGATGCGGGCGACCCTGGTGGAGGCCAAGGACAAGGGGGTGAGTTGGGCCGACCGGCTGATGGGGGACACGGACCGGGCCGGGCGGCTGGCGAGCTGGATGGCGCCGCTGGTGAACTGGGCCAACCGGGCTCCGTTCGTGCGCGGCCTGATGGAGAAGTACCTGGGGGTGCACCGCGACCGGCTGCTGCCGACCTATCACGGGCAGACCTTCGCCAAGTGGAACCGACGGCGCCCGGCGGCCCCCAAGGAGAGCGGCGGGGAGAAGGCCGCGCTCTTCTACACCTGCACCGTCAACTACAACGAGCCGGACATCGGCAAGGCCGCGGTGGGCGTGCTGGAGAAGAACGGCGTCGAGTGCACGGTGCCCGAGCAGCAGTGCTGCGGCATGCCGTTCATCGACGTGGGGCTCCTGGACGAGGCGGTGAAGAAGATCGAGGCCAACGTGAAGAGCCTGAGCGAGGCCGTGCGCCAGGGCTGCAAGATCGTGGTGCCCACGGCGAGTTGCAGCTACATGCTCAAGCAGGACTACCCGCGCATGCTGCCCACCGACGATACGCGGCTGGTGGCGGAGAACACCCTGGACCTGTCGGAGTACCTGGTGCAACTACACGAGAACGGCAAGCTGGACGTCGACTTCACCCAGGCCGCGGGCAAGATCCGCTACCACCAGCCGTGTCATCTCAAGGCCCAGAACATCGGCTTCAAGGCCCAGGAGCTGATGCAGCTCATCCCGGACGCGGAGGTCTCCCGCATGCAGTGCTGCAGCGGGCACGACGGGACCTGGAGCGTCAAGAAAGAGAACTTCGAGGCGTCGATGCAGGTGGGCCGGCCGCTGTTCAAGTTCATGCGGTCGGACGACGCCTGTACGGTGACGGACTGCCCGCTGTCGGCGGTCCAGGTGGAGCAGGGGACCGGCAACAAGCCGGTGCACCCCATCATCGTGATGGCGCGGGCCTACGGGCTCGAGGTCGAGTCGTAGGCCCGCGCCGGTCGCGGGATTTCGTCGTTCCCTGGATTACCTCGGGTCGAGGATCCAGCCGCCTTCCTTCTCCATGCCGATGACGAGCTCGTCGTCGGCATCGGAGGGCATCACCTCTTCCAGGTGCTTCGCGTAGGCATCGTCGGAGAGCAGTTCGCCGTCGACGCTGTAGGGCTGGCCGGCGTAGTTGCCGATGTAGCGGCGGAACTTGTCGCTGGGAATCGCCAGCTTGGGCTGGTCGTCGGCGATGTTGTGGTTCAACGCGTCCACCAGCGCCTGCACTTCCTTGAAAAAGGTCGTGCGCGACAGTTCGTTCAGCCGGTCCATGTCCGCCGGCTCGTCGTAAAGCTGCTCGTCGTAGCGCCCCTTGAGGCCCCAGACATAGGCCCAGTGGGCCGAGCTGGACTCGTCCTGGCCGAACAGGTCGTAGGCGGTGGAGATCCACTTGTTGAAGTACTTCTGGATGATGGGCATGGGGATCTTGCCGGCCTTGACGATGCGCATCAGGCCGATGTTTCCCTGGGCCAGGTGGTAGGCTTCTTCCTTCAGCATGGGCAGGGTGCTCCGGCCCAGCGGAGCGAAGGCGCTCCGGCTCAGCATGTTGAGCTGGTACTTGCCGTCGCGGTCGATGAAGCTCGTGTAGACGAAAAAGTCGAGCCAGTTGCGCACGGGCTGGTTGAAGGAGTCAAGGAGACGCGAGCCCTCGGACGCGCGCCGCTCCAGCAGCCGCTGCGACTGGCGCTTGCCCGACTCGCCGAACTGGGTCACCAGCACGTAGGCCATCTGCCAGCCGTGGCGCATCTCTTCGCGGTTGATGCGGATCAGGTTTTTCAGGTCCACGTCGGTGGGCGCGCGCTCGATGAGGTTGGTCTGCTGCTCCACCGAGGCGAACTCGGTGTCGCCCTGGAACTCGATGAGGTGGGCCAGCGCGTCCTGGATGCGCTGGTCGGGGATGTCCGTCACCTTCTCCCACTTGGGCCGTCCGGCGTACTCGCCGAACTCGATCTCGTTGCTCTCGACCTCGTCGAGCTTTGTCTCGAAGGTGTAGTCGCCGCCGATCAGCTCCATGGGGTAGCCGATGTCGTCGTGCCACTGGTGGAACGCATCCACCCAATCGTCGAAGGTGTCGATCCTTTCCTTCTTTATCAACATGGTCTCCTCCTTGGTTCGGTAATGAACGTTAGTACGAATTTTCCCCCCAAGCCAACTCCACGCCGGTTTCACCGACGGAAGACTTCGCCTGAGGTTTGATGGGTGTAAAACTATCCATACTCCGTTCGGCGCCGATTTGCAAGAGCCGAACGATCGTCCGCACGATTATTCTTGCAGTTCCCACTGGAGCCAGCGGACGATGGTGGGAAGGGTTTGCGGCGTCTGGCCCATGTGACCTCCGGGAAAGACCCGGGCGGTCTTGGGGCCGCCGTGCTCCAGCAGCAGGTACAGGTCCTCGATGGGGGTCTGCAGGTCGTTCTTGCCGTTGACGATCAGCATGGGACAGGAGGGCCTGTCCAGCAGGCCCTGGGTCTTCAGCGACAGCGACGGGAAGTACGCGGCCAGCTCGTCGAGGTTGCGCAGGCCGAAGGCGCTGGCGCGGCAGATTTCGTGGTCCATGAGGTAGCTTTCGGCGTTGGTGGACCGGCGCACCCACTCCGCCTGGAAGTTGTAGTGGACCCCGCCGCCCCATACCACCGACGCGCGTAGTCGCTCCGGCTCCACGAAGCTCATCTTGGCGGACCAGTAGCCGCCGAAGCTGCGTCCCAGGATGGCGATGCGGCGTTCGTCCACGTCCTCCCGTTCGCACAGATGGTCGATGACCGCGCTGAAGAGGCTCTCGGCGGTGGTGGACCCTTGATGGGGGACTCGCCCACGCCGGGCATGTCCATGGCGCAGGTTCCCAGTCCCGCGCGCAGCAACGCCTCGTCGTACTCGTGGCACTCCGGCTTGTAGGAGTCGATGCCGCCGAAGTTGATGACTACCGGACAGGGGCTCACACTCTCGGGCTTGCGCAGGAAGGCGCGGATCACATGCCCCTGGCGGTAAGGGATTTCCAGGGCCTCCAGCGCCGGCGTGAAGTGGCGCGCGGCGCGCAGGTACAGCGCCAGGCTCCTGCCCGCGCATTCCTGCTTCCCCGGCGACAGGGGCACGGGATAGCGCCCGATGGTGTAGTACACGTAGGCCATGAGGAAGGCGTCCCGCGCCTCCACCATCCGTCCCGCCGCCTCGTGCGTTTCGCCGGTTTCCTCATAGGGTTCCGCCGCCCGCGACCACTCCGCCGCCCAGAGTTCCGGGTCGCTGGTCGTGAGCCGGTCGAGCACCGGCTCCACGTCCTCGATCCGGGCGCCGCGGAAAACCGTGCGCTTGCCGGTGCGCTCGCGCACCATGGCCTTGATTTCGTCGAGAGTCTTGATCCTGCCCATGTTTCCTTTGCCTCTGATGCGGTGCGTAATCTGATGCGGGTGCGGACCATACCGGTGCCGCGCCGGGCTCACGTCTCACAGGATGTCTTCATATCTGCGCCGTCCGTGCACGACTCTGTACACGCGGACTTGAGATCGAAGGACCTTGTAGAACACAAGATACTCGCCATGCCGCAGATAGCGATAGCCGGAGGCCTTGAGAACCGCATCCCTGGGAATTTGTCCGCGCTCCGGGAACTCTCCGAGGCCGGAGACCCGAGCGAGCAGGGCGTCGATGACATCCTCGGCCGCCGTGGGACTGTCCCGTGCGATGTATTCCTGAATTTCGAGCAGATCCAACTGTGCGCGACGAAGAACGCGGATCTGTCGCGTCATCCCCGCGCCTCGCGGAGAAGGACGGCCAACGCCTTCACACCGATACCCCGGTCTCCGTGGCGCAAATCCTCTTCAGCCGCGTTCAGCAACTCGTAGAGCTTGAGGCGCGCCTGATCCCGGTCATAGGCCGCCGCACTCATGACCACCAGCTCACTCTCGCCGTTCTTCGTAATGAAGACCGGCTCTCCGGATTCATGGCACAGCTTCGAGATCTCGGGCGTCTTGTTGCGCAAATCCGAAATAGGCCGAATGACGGGCATGGCTGATCCTCCGGACGGAAAGGCCGTGTGAATAGGTTCTATCAGAATTATGATAATCCGCAACGTGGGAGGTCAATTTCAGAACAACCACCGACCCCCGTCCGTCAGCAACACATTTCCCGTCGCGAACGTGAAGTCCGCGGCCGCGGCGACGACCGCGCCGGCCACCTCGTCCGGGGTTGCGTGACGCTTCATGGCGTTTAGCTGGGCACGCTTGTTCAGTTCCTCTTCACCCCACATCTGCGCCAGGGGCGTCAACGTCATGCCCGGCGCCACCGCCAATACCCGAACTTCGGGGCAGAAGACACGTGCGAGGGTCTGCGTCATGCTCTCCACCGCGGTCTTGGAGGCGCAGTAGGCGATGTTGCTGCCCATGCCGGTGCGCGCCGCGTTGGAGGAGATGTTGACGATCGCGCCGCCACCCGGCGATGACTTGATGATCGGTCCGAAGGCGCGGCAACAGCGAAACACACCGGCAACGTTGATGGCGAAGATCCTGTCGAATATGTCGTCGGTCAGACCATCCAGATCCTTGTGCGGGATGACGGTGCTCCAGCCGGCGTTGTTGACCAGGTAGTTGAGCCGGCCTTCCTGAGCCAGAACGCTTTCCCTGATTTTCCCAAGCGCCTCCGAATCCGTCACCGACGCCTGTACATGGCGATGCCCGGATCCCGGGAGTTTTCCTATGACCTCCCGGGCTTCGTCCGGGCTGCTGCTGTGCAGGACGATGACCTGCGCGCCCCGCTCGGCGAAACGGCTTGCCACTGCCGCGCCGATTCCGCGGCTGCCGCCGGTAACCAGGGCCACCCGGCCCTCAAGATTGTCCATGATCTTCCTTTCCGCTGGCGATGGAGCTCGACACTGCTTGCGGCCCCATCAAATCTCGGTAAACATAGAAGCCAACTCTTGAATGTCGATATTTCTTCGCGGGCAACCGGATGCAACAAGCGTACGGAACGGGAGCGATACGATGACCAAACAGGATGCGCAGCCCGGCCGCGACATCGACGCGGTTCTCCTCGAGCGATTGCGGTCGCTCGACACCCCGACGGTGTGCAACGCGCTCGAACTCGTGGTTCCCGAACGACGCGGCCACGGCTACACCGTAAGACCCCTCGTCTGCGCGCGCCCCTCGCTTCCTCCGATGGTCGGCTTCGCCAGGACCGTGACGATAAAAGCGCAGCATCCGCATGACCGCACACCCGAGGAATTCCGAAAGGTTCTGGTTCGCTATTACGAATATATCGCCGACGGCCCGACGCCCTCCGTGATCATCGTCGAAGATCTCGATGACGTCCCTGGTTATGGCAGCTTCTGGGGCGAGGTGTTTACCAACGTCCACCAAGGGTTCGGCGCCTTGGGCTGCGTAACCAACGGCTCGATCCGCGACATCCCGGCCAATGCCGAGGGGTTTCAACTCCTCGCGGGCATGATCGGCCCATCCCATGCCTATGTCCGCGTGGAGGATTTCGGCGTCGACGTCGAAGTCCAGGGCATGGCCGTCAGTGACGGCGATCTGATCCATGCGGACCAACACGGGGCGGTGGTCATTCCACATCATGCGGCCGAGGCCGTCCTCGACGCGGCGGCCGTCATGGCCGAGCGGGAATCCTTCATCATCGAAGCCGCGCGCAAGCCCGGATTCAGCGTCGCCGACTTCGAAGCGGCACTCCTGCAGGCGGCGAAAATCCGCTATCCCAGGTAGAAGGGCGGGCCCGCCCGACTTTGGGGGTCACGTTTTTGACTTCCTGAGCTCTGTTCTTCATTCTATTCGCCGTCATAGAGATGGCAGGCGACGTGGTGCCGCGGATCATCGGGCCGGGGAGCGAGCCCGGGCGTCTCCCTTTCGCACACCTCGCCGATCTTCAACGGGCACCGGGTGTGAAAGCTGCAGCCCGGCGGGGGGTTGATCGGCGACGGCACCTCCCCCTCCAGGATGATCTCCTCACGTTCGATGTCCGGATGACTCGGCAAGGCTGCCGAGAACAGGGCTTGGGTATAGGGGTGTAGCGGCGTCTCGAACAGGCTCCTTGTCGGCGCCAGTTCCACCAGCCGGCCGAGATACATCACCGCCACCTTGTGCGCCATGTACCGCGTGGTGCCGAGGTCGTGGGCCACCATGAGGTAGGACATGCGGTACCGGTCCTGCAGGTCCTTGAACAGATTCATGATCTGAGAACGGATCGAGACATCGAGGGCGGACACCGGCTCGTCGAGAACCAGCAGCTTGGGTTCGGAAATGAGCGCGCTGGCGATGGCGACGCGCTGTCGCTGCCCGCCGCTGAACTCGTGGGGGAAGTTGCGTGACTGCTCGGGCCGGAGTCCCACGTCGGACAGCACCTTGGCGACGCGGTCGGCAACCTCTCCCTTGGCCACCGCGTGGTTGACCACCAGCGTTTCCGAGACGATGTCGACCACTCGCATTCGCGGGTTCAGCGACGACCACGGGTCCTGGAAGACCGCCTGCACGTCGGTGCGGTATTGCTTGAGCGCGGTCCCGGTCATCTCATGGACGTCCTCACCCTCGAATTCCAACTTGCCGGAGGTCGGCGTTTCCTGCCGCAGGATGAGCTTTGCGGTGGTCGTCTTGCCGCAGCCGGATTCACCGACAAGCGCGAGGGTCTCGCCTTGGCCGAGGTCGAGGGTCACCCCGTCGACGGCGCGCACATGGCCGATCGTCCTGGCGAAGATCAGGCCCTTGGTCACCGGGAAATGCTTGGTGACTTCGTTTAGCTTCAGGACCGGCTGGGAATCCACTCCGGCTCCTCCAGCGCCCAGCAATCGGCGTAGTGACCGCCGCTCCCGGTCGCGGCTTTTGCGAGCCTGGCCGGATACTCCGTCTTGCAGCGCTCCATGGCCACGTCGCAGCGGGGCTCGAACCGGCATCCCTTCGGCATGTCCCAGAACGCCGGCGGCTGGCCCTTGATTGAATACAACCGGTCAACGTCCTCCTCGACGGCCGGCACCGAGTTGAGGAGCGCCTTCGTGTAAGGATGCGCCGGGGAGTTGAAGATTTCGCGCACGGGACCGTATTCGACCACGCGCCCGGCGTACATAACCGCCACCTTGTCGCACATGCGCGCGACGACACCGAAATCGTGCGTGATGAAGATGATGGAAAGACCGGTTTCCTGCTGGATGTCCTTCAGCAGCCGCAGGTATTGCGCCTGGATGGTGACGTCCAGCGCCGTGGTCGGCTCGTCCGCGATGAGAACGCTCGGGAACGAGCCCAGGGCGATGGCGCCCACGACCCGCTGCTTCATGCCGCCGCTCATCTGATGGGGGAAATCGTCGACGCGGCGCTCCGGATCGGCGACGCGAACCCGGCGGAGGGCCTCGACCGCTCGCCGCACCAGGGTCTTGCGCGGTGCGTCGGCGTGCATGCCGATGGCTTCGACGACCTGGAAGCCGATGGAAAAGACGGGATTCAGCGACGTTTGCGGATCCTGCAGGATCATCGAGATGCGCTTGCCGCGCACCTTGCGCATCTCGTTCTCGCTCTTCTCCAGCAGGTCCTCGCCGTCGAGGAGCACCTGTCCCCTGGCGATGTACGCGGCGGGCTTCGGCACCAGCCGCAGGATGCTGAGGGCGGCAATGCTCTTGCCGCTCCCGGATTCGCCGACGATACCGAGAGTCTCGCCGTGGTCGACCGAGAACGAGACGCCGTCCACCGCCTTGATCAGGCCGAGCTTGGTGTCGATGCGGGTCTCGAGGTCCCTGACTTCAAGGGCCGGTCGTTCCGAAGGGCTGCGCATCACACTTCCTTCAGCCTGGGGTCCAGCCTGTCGCGCATCCAGTCGCCGAGCAGGTTCAACGCGAAGACGGTGAGGGTAATGGCGAGGCCCGGGAAGAAGGCGATCCACCAGGCGCTGACGATGAGCTGTCGGCCGTCGGCAACCATCAGTCCCCAGGCCGGAGTGGGTCGTGGGATGCCGACCCCGAGGAAACTCAATCCCGCTTCCAACAGAATCACCGAACCCACCTGCAGGGTCGCCAGCACGATGATGGTGTTGGCGGCGTTGGGCAGGATGTGCCGGACGATGATGCGCAAATCCGATGCCCCCGCCACGCGCGCCCGGGCGACGAAGTCCCGCTCGCGGATACTCAGGACCTCCCCCCGGACCTGGCGGGCGTAGAGCGCCCACAGCACGAAGGTCACCACCACGATGATGGTCTGGAAGCTCGGCCCAACGGTCACCGCCAGCACCAGGGCCAGCAGGATGCTGGGCAGCGCCATGGTGATGTCGACAAGCCGCATGATGATCGCATCGGCCAGGCCCCGGAAGTAGCCGGCGACCAGCCCGAGAGCGGTGCCCAGAACGCCGCCGGCGAAAATGCCGGCGATGGAGATGGAAAGCGACACCTTGGCGCCGTGCATGATGCGGCTCAGGATATCCCGCCCGAGGCGGTCGGTGCCGAGAGCAAACTCCCACGTGCCGCCGAAGAACACCGGCGGCTTCAGCCGGTCGGGGATGGAACCGCGGATGGGGTCGTGGGGCGCCAGCCAATCCGCGCTCAGCGCCGGGATGACGAGCAATACCACGAGCACGAACATCGGGATCAACGGCAGTCGGCGAAGCCCGCGCCAGAGGCCCGGCTTTCTCCCGGTATCCTCGTCGTTAGGCCGATCAGCAGTAAGAGGTGCGCCGGTCACTCCAGGCTCCGTTCCCGATTACTGGTAGCGGATGCGTGGATCGAGATAGGCGTAGAGCGTATCGACGATCAGGTTGGCGACGATGAAGACGCCGGCGAAGGTGACCACGACCGCCTGGATCACGGGAAAATCGCGGCCCCGAATCGCATCGATGGCCAGCAACCTGGTGCCCGGCCAGGCGAAAACGGTCTCGATCACGACCGAACCGGTGAAGATGGAGCCGGCGATGACGCCGAAATAGGTCAACGGCGCGATTGCCGCGTTCTTCAGGGCGTGGACCCAGATCACCCGGCGTTCCGGGACCCCCTTGATGCGAGCCAGCTTGATGTATTCGCTGTCCAGCACCTCCAGCATGGCGGAGCGGGTCAGGCGCATGAAGGCCGCGACCTGGAACCAGCCCATGGCGATGGCCGGCAAGATCATGTGGCTGAACCCGCCGCGGCCGGACGTGGGCAGCCAGTGGAGATGCACCGCGAATATCCAGATCAGCACGATGCCGAGCCAGAAGTTGGGCATGGCCTGACCGAGCAGGGCCACGAGCTTGCCGGCGGAATCGAAAGGGGTGTCCTTGTAGACCGCCGCGAGGACGCCCACGGGCAGTGCGATGATCGTGCTGACGATGATGGCGAACCCGCCGAGTTGGATGGTCGCCGGCAGCCGTTCAAGCACCAGGCCGAACGCTGTCTGACCCTGCCACTTGATCGAGTCGCCGAAATTACCCTGAAGGGCATTGCCCAGGAACACGAAGTACTGCTCGTAGAGGGGCCGGTCGAGGCCCCACAGCCTGGTGAGCCGCGCGGCCTCCTCGGGTCCGGCGTCATCCGGGAGCATGGCGTCCACGGGGCTCCCGGTGAGGTGGGACATGGCGAACGCGATGACGCTGATGGCCAAAAGCGCGAGCAGGCTCTGCAGACTTCGGATAACCAGGTATCGTTTCATTTGCCCCTTGGGAAGGAAGGCGGGCCCCCCGGTCCCGGGTGCCCGCCCTTCGGACGAGAGATTACACTCCTATTTCGCGGCCTTTACCGTGTGCCAGTGACCGTAGCCGGTAGAGGTCACGCCGGGGAATTGCCACGACGCTACCATCTTGGGGTTGAAGGCCAACTGCGTCCGCAGTTCGAACATGGGCATGCTCACATACTGTTCGAACAGGTAGTTGAATAGCTTGCGGGCAATGGCATCGCGCTTCTCGGGGTCCCGCTCGGCCCGGAACGCCTTGATGTTGCTGCTCGTGAAGTCGTCTTCCCATCCCTGGTAGGGGCCGCCCGGCTTGGAATAAAATGCGCGGAACGCGACTTCGGTGGGCCGCGGCGGAGCGTTCTTGCTTGGATGGATGATGTATGCCTTCCGTGCGCGGCCCATGGCGCCGACCGTTGCGTGATCGATCTCCCGGAGCTCCGCCTTGAAACCGACCGCCGTCAGGTACTGATGGATGAGCTCCATCTGCAACGCGACTTCAGGCACGCCGGCGCTGGGTTTCAGCACCAAGTGGATGGTCGGGTCCTTGAAGGCATCGGGGTAGCCGGCCTCCTTCATCAGCTTCTTGGCCCGTTCCGGGTTGTAGCCGTACTCCTTCTTGAAACGCTCCACCAGGGTCGGATCATAACCCTCGTGGCCCGGCGTCATTGCGTAGCGGGGCAGCAGCTTGGCGCCGCCGCCGGGGAACAGCACCTGGACCATTTCCTCCCGGTTCAGGGCGATGTTCATCGCCTCCCGGATCTTCCTGTTGTACCACGGCAGGTGCTTGCCGCATGCCTCATCGCCCGACTCGCAATAGAGGCCGTTCAAGACGACGTCGGTCTGGATCACGGCGCGCGCCGATTCCGCGGTCTTCATCCCGCCCGCCAGGGCGTCCTTCATCAGCTCGCGGGGGAGGTCGGCGATGGCCGCCTCGCCCGACAGCAGCATGGCGAGCTTGGTCGCGGGCTCATCGACGAAGCGGAACTCGACGACCCTGAAGTCGGGCTTCCCCGATGAATAGTGCTTGTCGAACCGCTCGTAGAGAATCTGGCCGGGCTTGCGCGACACGAACTGATATTGGCCGGTGCCGGCGAACCTGCGGTCGTAGCCCTCCAGGCCCTCCTTGTCGAACTGCGCCTTGCTGTAGATCTTCATCACGCTGCGTCCGCCGTGAAGGAACAGCAGGTTCTTGTTGGGTTCGGAATAGGTGAACCGCACCGTGTACCTGTCCACCGCCTCGGCCTCGGCGCCCCTCAACTGGTCCACCGTCGGGATGATGGCATCCGGGCCGGTATGGAGCTTGTAGCTGTGCACCACGTCGGCGGCGGTAAACTCTCCCCATCCATGGTGGAACTGGACGCCCTCGCGGAGCTTGAAGGTCCACACCTTGAAGTCGTCGCTGGCCTCCCACGACACCGCCAGGCCCTTGTCGGTGTTCTCGCCGGTGACGGGGTCCTGGTCGAGCAATCCTTCCAGGGCGGGATCCATGACGTGCCACATGGTGCTGCCGGACCAGAACCGGTTGGTCTCGGTGCCCGGCTTGCTGACCGCGGCGACCAGCTTGTCCGCCTGTGCCAGGGCCGGCGACCAGGCCAGGAGCAGCACCAGGCCAACGAGGGCAACGACCCAGAAATTACGCGCGATTCCGTGGGCGACGGGCCGAATGCGTCTCGGACGGCCGGTCCGCGGCACACGGTCGGCGTGCATATGATCGTTCGCTATTTGTGACATTGGTCCCTCCCAATTAAGGTTCAGATTCGCCAACGGCTTTCAGCTCTCTCGTCCTACAAGTCCCATGACAACACAATTCGCAACTCAGGTTCAGCATTGCGCCATCGCTTCAACGCATGGACGAGTCAGGGAAGCTCGACGATCTCGGCCCAGACCGGTTCCCGCGACATCTCGCCGGTATCCGCGTTGATATGGAACACGTCGATCCGGCCGCCACTCAACGACGAGACATAGATGTGGAAAAGATTCTCAACCGTCATGAGTGGCCTCGCAACGCATCGCAATGTCAGACATGACACCCACCACGCTCATGCGACCGCGAATTCGCGTAACCGGTCGAGGTCCGGCTTTACGCCCAGTCCCGCCTCGCCGGTCAGCGTGATTGTTCCGCCCCGCACCGCCGGCCAAGGGTCGGCCAAACCTTCGCGCAGCGGGTTTGTGCTGTAGTCCACTTCCAGGGAACCATCCCCGCCGGCCGCCGCCAGAAGATGGGCGCTGGCGACAAGTCCGATCCCGCCCCCGAGATAGTGCGGGCAGTAGCGAATGCCGGCGGCCAGGATACCGCGGACTATCGGCAGGTTCGCCGATATTCCGCCCCACTTGCAGATATCGGGCTGCACAACGCCCAGGTAGCCGCTGTTTATCTTGTGTTCGAAATCGCGCTGTCCCCGAATGTTCTCTCCCGCGGCTATGGGGATCTCCGTCTGTTCAGCCAACGCGCGCCATTCCGCGTCCGGCCGGTCGGCTCGAAGCGGTTCCTCGAGCCAGGACAACGGAATGTCGCCTGTCCGGTCGACGAACCGACGCGCCTGTTCGATGGTCCAGGCTTGATTGGCGTCGGCCATCAATCTCTCGCCATCGGTCAGTCCGGAAGATACCTCCGAGAGGACGGCCAGATCTTCGTCGTGGCCAAAACCGATCTTGACCTTGAATGCCCGATAGCCATCGCGGCGCGCGCGTTCAACCGTTTCCGGGGCGCCGGTCGGATTGACGCCGCTGGCATAGACGGAAACCGACGCCCCTTCGCTCCCCAGCAACCGGTGAAGCGGCGAACCCGCCTGCCGCGCGGTCAAATCCCAGGCGGCGATGTCGAGGCCCGCGATGCATTGCGCGATGGGTCCGACCTCCGCGGTCTGAATTGCAAGAACGTGGCTGCGCTCGGTGAGATAATCGAACAACTCGGGCGGAGCCTCGAAGCTGTATCCGATCAAGAGCGGCTCGAATACCGTCTCGATCAACTTCGCCCGGTGCTCGGCTCCGCAGGTAGGATAGTTGCACCAGACCTCGCCCCATCCTTCGGCGCCGTCCTGGTCCTGGAGACGGACTATGACGGCCGGCCGATCAGTCATGTTGCCGAAGGACGTCATGACCGGTGTTTCGATGGGTGCCCGGTAGACAGTTACGTCGATTTGCCTGATGACGTGAGACATTTCGACCGTCGACAAGGGCGCCGGGCGCGCAAGGCGACGATTGCGCGGTGGTCATCCCGAAGGCCCTATCAACTAGACTGTCAGAACACTAGTACAATTGAGGGAACGGATGCAATGGATTTGTTTGGATAGCCCCGCGCTCGGGGAGCTCGGAGATCTTGCGCTCCGCGGCGCGGGGCCGACATGGACGGCCCCGCGAAGAATTCCGGGAAGGTTACCGGTGAACAGGTTGGTCAATCGGAGGTGTCGGTCGTGAACTCCATCTCGAATTCGAGCACATCGCCGGGATAGACAAGGTTCGCCGAGTAGATCAACCGGCCACTGGGGTCGAAGAACTCTCGGAACACGCGGAATACGGGTGAGTTGACCTTGATTGCCAGGGCCTGTGCTACTTCCAGGTCCGCGTACGAGATGGTCACCCGCTGGCGCGCGGAACCGACCGGGATCCCCATATCCTTGAGGACACGGACCACGATTTCGGAAGAATACCTCTCCGGGGCTTGTTCGTAGAGGGCGTTGTCCACCCGCAGGTCGACATGACAGAAGGGTTTGCCGTCAAGAGAGTGAATTCGCTTCATGTATCGATAGGCAACCCCGTTCTCGTCCGTCGTCGCGGCCTGGGTTTCCTCGACCAATACGGAGACTTCCAACTGAGCCACCATCGACTGAAGCTGCGACAAGTCCGCCTGCATGTTCAGTGTCTGGCGCTTGGGAAGGTCGACCCGCTTGACGAAAGTGCCGCGGCCCGAATGGCGTTCGATCAACCCCTCGGCTTCCAGCGCATCCATCGCTTGCCGGACGGTCATGCGCGCAACGCCCAGCTTTTCCGTCAGTTCGCTGAGCGGCGGCAGTTGCGCGCCCGGGGCAAGAGTGCCGGCCAGGATCTGGTGTCGCAGCATCGCCGCGACTTCGGCGTGCAGGGGTACCGACTCTCGTTTGATCGTAAGAAGATTCATGTTGAGCGGGTTCTCCTTGGTAGCGAAGGCAAGGATAGGAGAGAAAGGGTTTCGAGTCCAGGGTTTCGGGGTGCTCGGTGGGCAACGGGACGAACCCTCCGCGATGATGAGGATTTCGGTAGACTGGCCAGGAGGTTGATTCCTGTTCGGCCCGGTGGTCACGCGAGAAGGTCTCCATGGCGTGTGCCTGGCACGGTCTCGATCGCTTGGCCGGGCAGCGCCCAGCGCCGCTCCAGCAGGCGCACGCCGCGCACGATCAAGAGGGTCAGGAGAAGGTAGATCAGCCCCGCCAGCGCGAAGAATTCCACCGCCAGGTAGGTGCGTGCGATGAGGGTGCGCGCGACGCCGGTGAGTTCCAGCAGCGTGATGGTGCTGGCCAGGGCGCTGCCCTTGAGCATTAGGATCACCTCGTTGCCATAGGCCGGCAGCGCCTGCCGCACGGCCCTGGGCAGCACGATAAGGCGTATTTCCTGCCAGCGCGAAAATCCGAGAGCACGCGCCGCCTCCCGCTCGCCGAGGGGTACTGCCATCATGCCGCCGCGGAGGATCTCGGCCGTGTAGGCCGCGGTGTTCAGGCTGAAGGCGATGATCGCGCACCAGTACGCCTCGCTCAGGACCGGCCACAGGAAGCCGTCTCGTATCGCCTCGAACTGCGCCAGCCCGTAGTAGACCAGGAAGATCTGAACCAGAAGGGGCGTACCCCGGAAGAAGAACACGTAGCCGTACGCCGGCGCCCGGAGCCAGCCATGGCGTGACGTCCGCATGAGCGCCAGCGGAAAGGCCAGGGTGGTGCCCACCAACATGGCCAGCGCCGTGAGTTGCATCGTGAGCCAGGCGCCAGCCAAGAGTTGCGCAGTGCTCTCGGCGGCCATACCGTGGAGGGCAGCCATCATCCGGACCACTCCATGCCGCGTGCCGCGCGTCGCTCCAGCACCTGGATGCCGGCCATGGAGACTGCTGTCATGGCGAGGTAGATGAACGCGGCGGCCAGATAGAAGGTGAACGGCTGCTGCGTGTAGCTCACCGCGAGGGCGCTTTTTCGCATGATCTCGTCCAGCCCCACCACCGACACCAGAGACGTATCCTTGAGCAGCACGAGGAACAGGTTGCCCAGGCCCGGGAGCGCGGTGCGCCACACCTGCGGCAGCAGCACGTGGGAAAACACGCGCGCGCGTGTAAGCCCCAGGGAGTAGGCCGCCTCGGTCTGTCCCGGCGGGACGGCAAGGAATGCGCCCCGCAGCACTTCGGCCGCGTAGGCGCCGAAGGTGAGACTGAGGGCCGCCACGCCGGCGAGAAAGGGGTTCAACTCGAAGAAGCCGGTAACGCCGAACAGCGCAGCCACGCGGCCGACGGCGGCGGACGCGCCGAAGTAGACGATCAGGATCACGAGCAGCTCGGGCACGCCGCGTACCGCGGTGGTGTATGCCTGGGCGGCGGTACGCAGCAGCCGCCGGCGGGACATCCGCGCGGCGGCCCCGGCGATGCCCAGCAGCAGGCCGCCGGCGAGGGAGGCCACCGCCAGCCCGACGGTTACCAGGGTCCCTGCCGCGAGTTGGGCGCCAAAGCCGAGTAGCACGGGCGGAAGAACACTTCCGGGCACGGCCATATCGCCATCATGGCAAGATGGGAAATGCCCGGCAAGGAAACTGCCCGGGAGCTTGGCCGGGCAGGGCAATCGTCGTCGAGAGTAGGGGCGACCGGCCGGTCTCCCCTACGGGGAACCACCGCACTAGTAGATGCTGAAGGGGAAGTACCGCGCGTTGATCGTGGCGTAGGTGCCGTCCGCGAGCATGGCGGCGAGCGCGGCGTTGAGCCGTTGCCGCAGCACGTTGTCCTCCTTGCGCACGGCGATGCCGATGCCCTCGTCCAGCTCGTAGGCGTCGCCCACCATCTCGAAACCGGCGCCCGCCTTGGTCTTCAGCCATTCGTGAAGCACCAACCCATCGGCGAAGATGGCGTCGAGCCTTCGGGCAGCCAGGTCGAGATAGGCATCGGTCTGCTTGTCGTAGAGTTTCACCTTTGCGCCGCCGGCGTTCTTCGCCAGCCAGTTCGCGGCAATGGTGGCGCGCTGGGTGCCGATGGTCTTGCCGTCGAGTTTCCCGGGGTCGAAGCCTCCGCCCTTGGCGGCCACGAAGCGCACCTTGTTGCTGTAGTACTTGTCGGTGAAGCTCACCACCTTCTTGCGCTCGTCGGTGATCGACATGCTGGCCACGATGGCGTCGTACTTACCCGCCAGAAGCGCCGGGATGATGCCGTCCCAATCCTGCGCCAGCAGCTTGCACTCCACCTTCAGCCGCTCGCAGAGCGCCATGGCGATGTCGATGTCGAATCCCTTGAGTTGACCCGACTGGTCGACGAAGTTGAATGGCGGGTAGTAGCCTTCGCTGCCGATGCGCAACGGATTGGGTACGCCCGGCTCCGCATATGCCACGCGTGCGTTGGACAACAGCCCCGCGATGAATGCGGCCATCAAGAATGCGATGAGACCTTTCATGGAACTGTGCTCCTTTCGCCCTGCGACGAGTTTGGACCAGCGTGCACGTTGTCGGCGCCAGTTTCAACAGGCCTTTCTCTCGTCCTGCTCCGAGCCGCGCTCGGCCCATCTCATCGCTGCGAAGGCCCCCGCTCCAAAGACCGCGAAAGCGGCGATCTGGGCATACATGGTGCCGTCGAAGGTCTGGCCCACGAACGCTCCGAACGGCACCGCGATGAAGGTGGGGACCGAAGCGACCACGGCCGCTCCCACGCCGGCGATGTGGCCCAGTGGCTCCATGGCGAGCGCGTTGAGATTGCCGAAGAGGAGTCCGAAGCTCACGAAGACGACGAGCAGATAGGCCATGAACAGCCACAGCGGGGGAAGCCCGTTGAAGGCGGAGGCCGGCGCCCACGCCGCGACGGAGACCAGCGTGATGGACAACGCCGCCGCCCTGGTGATCCGGCGCATGCCGTACCTTAGCACCAAGCGGGCGTTCATGAGCGAGGCGCCGCCGATGGCCAGTGCCAGAGCGCCGAAATAGACCGGAAAGAGGGCGCCGACGTTGTAGCCTTCCTGGAAGATCTGCTGGACGGAACTCAGGTAGGCGATGAACGGCGCGAACGCGCAAGCGGTGGCGAGGACATATCCGCGCGCGGTCCGAATACGCAGGACTTCCAGAACGGCACCACCCACGCTCCGTGGCGAGAGGGGGCGCCGACGGTCCGCCGGCAGTGTTTCCGGCTGCCGGAGCGCAAGCCAGGCGAATCCGATGGCGGCGACGGCGAAGAACGTGCCGAATATCGCGCGCCAGCCCGCCAGCCACTGGATGCCCTGTCCGAGGGCCGGAGCGACGGTGGGGACGAGGATGAACACGGCGATGGCGAACGACATGAGACGCGCCATTTGCCGTCCCTCGTACTGGTCGCGCACGAGGGCGATGATCACGATGCGCGGCCCCGCCACTCCGATGCCCTGGACGATGCGGCTCGCGATCATCACCTCGAAGACGGGAGCGAAGACGCTCATGAGGCACCCCGCCATGTACAGGCCGAGGCCGGCATGGATGGCGGGTTTGCGTCCAACGCGATCGGAGAGCGGGCCGAAAACGATCTGACCGAGGGCGAGCCCCATGAGCATCGCCGTGATGACGAACTGGACATCGTTCCGCCGCGGTGCCCCGAGGTCGTGGCCGATGGCGGGCAACGCCGGCAGCATCGCGTCGGTCGACAGCGCGGGAAGCGACATCAACAGGGCGACGAGGGCCAGGAATTCGCCGGGGCGAAGCGGGGTCGTGCGACTCAATCTTCCTCCCCGGGCGTCACGAACGCTACTCTTTCCCCAGGAACCACGTCACCAGCTCATCGATGGCGAGGACGTGGAACTTCTTCGCCAGGGCGATGATGTTGGCGTACCAGCGGTAGCAGCCCATGCCCACCTCGATGGCGCCGCCGTGAACCAGCAGCAGCTTATGGGGGTTTCCCTCCCCCGCTTCGATGTAGTGGGTCTTGTAGCCGCCGACCGTCGCGAAGCGGCTCTTGAACTGGTCGGGGCTGTTGAACAGAGTCTCCATGCGGATGCCTCCTCGGGGAAGTTGCATCCCCATGCATATTATCATCCGGCGGGTCGAGGCAACCCGCCGCGTGATAGGGCGAGCCGGCGGAGCCAGGGTCCGCGGGACCACCGCGGCGGTTGCCCAACCGGCCTTCCCTTGGTTTACTCTACGAATGCGCTCGGCGGTTGCAGCAGCATGGCGGGACGGATGGTTCGTGGGGCGCTGCCTGTGCCTGGCCGCCCTCGCGGGGTCTCTCCTCCTGTCCACCGCGGACGCGGGAGAAGGCCGGCTGCAACTTTCCTACAGGGCATATTTCGCCGGTATCCATGCCGCCAACCTCGATCTCGGCGTCGTGTTCGACGCCGCGTCGTATGACCGGGACGCCGCCGCGTTCGACCTCGGTGCGTCTACTTACGCCGTGCGTGTGCGCTTGAGGACCACCGGCGTGGTCAAGACCCTCACCCGCTTGAAGACCACGGCCTATTCGCGCGGCGCCCTCGTTTCCGGGGACATCGTGCCGGTCCGGGCGGGCTACAGCAGCAAGCGGTGGCGCAAGAAGCGTCTGGTGGAGCTTGGCTTCGACGAAGGGACGCCGAGGATCGTGCGCATGAAGCCGCGCCGGAAACGCGCGAACAGGCCCTCGGTCTCCCCGGCCCAACTCAAGGGTGCTCTCGATCCCGCCGGCACCTTGCTTGCCGTGCTTTCCCGGCTCGACGGTCACGGATGCGAGATGCGGATACCGGTCTTTACCGGCCGGCGCCTGTATGAACTCGTGGGTGAGCTGCACGAAGCCGGAGTCGGCCGGCTGAAAGCCAGCCGGTTCTCTCCCTTCGCCGGCCCCACGGTCAACTGCCGCCTCCGTCTCGAAAAGAAGGCCGGATTCGATCCGAAATCCCGGCGCCGCCGGGACCGCCATCACACCGATGTGCAAGTCCACATGGCGCGGGTATTCGACGAAACGCCGCCGGTACCGGTCCGCTTCACCGGCGACACGGGGTACGGTTCGCTTACGGCGTATCTTCACCGGGCGAAGCTGGACGCGGGCGGCCTCAAGCGGGAGTTGCGCCCACGTCCTGGCTGGAAACACGGGCGCTAATGTGGTGTCTGGTAAATTCCCGTGAGCAAGTTATCGCAGGAATTTGCGGGACACGACACGAACAGGGTATCCGGCCAATTCGCGTAACCATGTGCGGGGGATTCTTCGTTGTCGCCCGGCGCGACGACGAGGGCGAGGTCAGGGGAAGAAGACCAGCTTCACAAGCAGAGCCACGATGGTTGGCAGAAAGCTGAACACCGCGAGCTTCAGCACCGCGACGTCACGCTTCACGACCGCGATGTCCCCCTTCAGTTCAGCCTTCAGTTCGGCAAGGTCTTGTTTGCCGGCGAGGTTCTCGACCATGGGGATGGCGCCGGCCGCGGCCCTGGCTTTCTCCTCCGTGGCTCCGGCTTCCTTAAGGGCGTCGTAGAGCTCCGTCACAATCATGCTCATCGGGTCGTCTCCGAACGTGTTGTGCTTCCCGCCCGGTTTCGACTGCAACGATCCATTGCACCAGGAAGCCGCGGTAATGTCAAAACCTGGATCGATCGATCAAACTCGGCGCTCACAGGGCCTCTATGAGTACCTGTCGCCAGGTTTCGCGAGAACTTTAACCCTGTGGGGTTGCATCGCGGGCCTTCTGCTGGTGGTGTTCTGTGCGTCCGCCGTGGCCGCTGACCGCAATTTCTCGCAGTATCCAGGGTTCGCCGAGTACTTTGCCGCGAATCCGCCGCCGGCGGCCGCGGACCCGGCCGACCAGGCCCTGGCCCACCGGCATGCGCTGCGTTTCCACTTGCCCGCGGGCCACGAAGGCCCCATCGACTTCTACCGCGACTACATCGCCCACGGTTACCTGGTGACCGGCGACGGCGTCCGCATCGACGGTCCCACGCCCGCGGACCTCAACCGCTACCGCGACGACGTTCGCGCCGAGTTCACGCACGTGCCCGGCGACGGCCGGCCGCATCCCGTGGTCTACGCCGCGGTGGAGCGCACCGGCTTGTGGGCGCCGCGGCAAGATGGACAGGCGCCCGAGGAGTTCACCGTCGTCACCTACCACCTGGTCTTCCGCGTGAGCGGCCTGCCCGCGGCGCTGCCCCTGGCGTTCGCCCTCCCGCTACGGCTCGTGGCGGACCTGGACGACTGGCACCAACTCGACCACTACACCGCCGCATTCGTGGTGCTGGACGCGGCCGAGCGTCCCGTTGCCCTCACCCTGCAGCAACACAACTACCTGCGCACCTACCTGGTGGGCGAGTCGGTGGAGTTGGGACGCGACGGACGGTTCGACATCGATATCGCCATCCGCTCGAACGAGCTGTACCCGCACGCGCCCGGCCGCACCGTCCGACGCGCGGTGCGGTTCCTCGACTCCGAAGCCAGGGCCTTCATGATGGGCTTCGGCGAGCGGCCGACCATGTCCGCGGACGACATCACCGACCCGGAACGCACCGTGGACTACGAGGTGCAGTTCCTCCCCGGCAGCGATGCCTTCTACGCCTTCCATGGCTTCCTGGGCGAGCGCCGCCGCCTCCCCGGCCGCGACGGCCCGCCCGGCGCGCGCTACAACACCCGCCCTCAACTCAAGCCGCTGCCCGCCCAGGTCCTCGACGGCTATTGGCGCGACGGCAACGACGGCGACTGGGCGCGGTACCGGCGAAGCCGCGAGAGCGGCGCCGACCGCGCCGGCTTCGCCCGCGCCCAGGCGGCGGTCTTCCATCACAACCTGGCGTGCCTGCGCCGCGGGCAGCAGGGCTGTACTCTTCAGTAGGTTCAAACGGACATGGATACCGAACATACCGAACGAAAGTCACTCGATACGATTGAAGCACGGCTTGATGACCTGGAACGGCAAGGAATCCTGATCAGGTCGGGCGAGCCCAGGCAACCCCTGAAGCCGGTCGCGCGGCGACCCGGTGCCCTCGATCGGTTTCTCGCCGAGCGTGATGAATGAGGCAAACAATACCCGCCTACGCCTGCAACGCCGTCGCCACCACCAGGTACAACGTCGTTCCCAGCAGGTCGTTGAACGCGGTCACCAGCGGGCCGGCGGCGACGGCGGGGTCGCGGTTGAGCTTGTAGAAGATGATGGGCTGGACGGTGCCGACGCAGGCGGCGGTGGTGACGGAGATGACCATGCCGATGAGCACAGCGAAGGAGAGCTGGAGGATGTCGGGGGTGCCCATGTTGATGAGGTAGCTGGCGGCGGCGGTGATGAGGCCGCAGCTTGCGCCCAGGACCAGGCCGGTGGCGGCTTCGTAGAGGATCACCGAGAAGACGCGCTGGAGCGAGAGGGTGCCGAGGGCGATGGCGCGCACCACCAGGGTGGAGGACTGGAGCCCCACGGCGCCGGCGGTGGCGATGATCACCGGGAGGAACGCGGCCAGGAGCGCCATCTTCTCGAAGGTCTCCACGAAGACCTTGGAGATCACCAGGGCCACCACGAGCCCCAGCAGCACCGTGGTCACCACCCACGAGAAGCGTTCGCCCACGCGCTTGAACACGGAGTCCCGCGCCAGGTTGATGGACTCGCTCTCGACGCCGGCGATGGCGTAGATGTCCTTGCTGGCTTCCTCCTCGATGACGTCCACCACGTCGTCGATGGTGACCCGGCCCACGAGCCGGTCCTGGTCGTCCACCACCGGGACCGTGACGAAGTCGTACTTCTGCAGGACGCGGGCGACCTCGTCCTGCGGCATCGCCACGGGCACGGAGATCACCGGCCGCTCCATGATGTGGGCGACGGATTCGTCGGGGCGCGCCAGCACCAGGTTGCTGAGGGGCAGGATGCCGGTGACGCGCCGCTCCACGTTCACTACGAAGACGTCGTGGACCTCGGGCACGTCGTCATGCGCCCGGCGGATGATGCCGATGGCCTGCTCCACGGTGGCGTACTGCGGTACCGACACGTACTCCGTCTGCATGATGCCGCCGGCGCTGTCCGGCGGGTGGTCCAGGAGGTCGCCGATTTCCTCCGCCAGCTCCGACGGCATCTCCGCCAGGACGGTGGGGGCGCGCTCTTCCGGCAGGGCGTCCAGCAGATCCGCGGCATCGTCGGTGTCCAGCTCCTCCACCAGCTCGGCCAGTTCCCGGTCCGAGAGGTCGGCCACCAACTCGTCGCGCGCTTCCGGCGAGATCAGGCTCAGCACCGCGGAGGCCGTCTCCTCGGACAGCAGGCCGAACACTCGCTGCCGTACCCGTGGTTCGTCGAGCTGGTCCAGCAACTCCGCGATGTCGGCGGGATGGAAATCGGCCAGCAGCCGGCGCACGTCGTCGTAGCGGCCGAGCCCGGTCCACATGACGATGTTTTCGAGCGCTACTTCGCGCGCTGCCGCACCCGCGGATGCATCCACGGACGGTTGCGGTGTCTGTGGAGTCGAATGTTGCATCTCGATTCAGGGAACCGCGAACCCGCCACCGAGGCCGGTCTCGCTCAGTCATCCACCGCCCGGTTGGCGTCGAGCGGGGAGCCCAGCACGGAGTAGGTCTCTTCCTGGGAGCGCACCGGCGTTGCGCCGTTGCGCGCGAGCCGCTGCGAGGTGCCGTCGGGAAGGATGTCCCACGCCTTGGTGTTGTCGCGCAGTTGCAGGGAAAGCACTTCGTCGATGGTCCTTTGCAACCCCGGCTCCGGCACGGGGAAGGCCACCTCGACGCGGCGGTCGAGGTTGCGCGGCATCCAGTCCGCCGACGCCAGGAAGTAGTCCGGGTCGCCGCCGTTGGCGAAGTGGTACACGCGCGCGTGCTCCAGGTAGCGGTCTATGATGGAGCGGACGCGGATGTTCTCGGAAAGCCCCTGCACTCCCGGACGCAGGCAGCAGATGCCGCGCACGATGAGGTCGATGGACACGCCCGCGCGGCTTGCCGCGTAGAGTTCCTCGATCAGGCGGGGATCCACCAGGCTGTTGAGCTTGGCGACGATGCGGCCGGGACGGCCGGCCTCGACGTGCGCCACCTCGCGCCGGATGCGGTCCACGAAAGCGTCGCGCAGGTCGGCGGGAGCCACCACCAGGTTGTTGAGCCGGCGTTGCCGGGTGTAGCCGGTGAGCAGGTTGAATACCTCGTTCACGTCCTCGCCGAAGCTGTCGCGTCCGGTGAACAGGCTGAAGTCGCTGTAGATGCTGGCGGTGCGTGCGTTGTAGTTGCCGGTTCCCAGGTGGCAGTAGCGGCGGATTTCCCCGGCCTCCCGGCGCACCACCAGGCACAGTTTGCAGTGGGTCTTGAGGCCGACGATGCCGTAGACCACGTGGGCGCCCACGTTCTCCAGCGTGCGCGCCCAGGAGATGTTGGCCTCCTCGTCGAAGCGCGCCTGGAGTTCCAGCAGCACCGCCACTTCCTTGCCGGCTTCCGCCGCCTTGCCCAGCGACTGCACGATGGGCGAACTGGGGCTCACGCGGTAGAGCGTCATCTTGATGGCGAGGACGTTGGGGTCCTCCGCGGCCTCGTCCACGAATTGGGTGACGGCGTCGAAGGAGTGATAGGGATGCTGCACCAGAACGTCCGAATGCCGGATCGTGCTCCAGATGTTCCCGCCTCCCTCGAACGCCTTCACGGGCAGCGGCGCGAACGGGCGGTCCTTGAGGTGCGGCAGGTCCAGCTTCGCGTACAGCTCGAACAGGTCGGTGAAGGCGGTGAACCCCTTGCCCGCGTACAGGTCCTCTTGCCCCAGTTCCAACTCATCGACGAACAGCGACAGGATGTGCTCGGGCATGTCCTCGTCGTGCTGCAGGCGTACCGCCCCGCCCATGCGCCGCTCCTTGATGCCCTGCTCGATGCTCTGGAGCAGGTCGTCGGAGCGGATCTTGGCGGTGGGCTCGTACTCCGCGTCCCGGGTCACCCGCAACGCATGGCAGGAGAGGATCTCGTAGCCCCGGTAGAGCTGCGGCAGGTACATCCTCAGTACCTCCTCCAGCCGGATGAACCGGTGCGCGCCGTCGTCCGAGGGCAGCTCGATGAAGCGCGGGATCACGTGGGCCGGGGTGTGGACCACCGAGAGGTTCGCATCGGGCAGCACGGAGTCGGAGTCGCTCGTCGGGTTCAGCGCGGCCACGAGGCAAAGCCCGCGGTTCGCCAGGTAGAGGAACGGATGCCCCGGATCGATGGCCAGGGGCGTCAGCACCGGGAACACGGTGCGGTTGAAGTAATCTTCCAGGAACGCTTGCTGGGGCCCGGTGAGCTGGTCGCCCTGGACGATGTGCATGCCCTCGTCCCCGAGCCGCGGCAGCACCTTCTCCAGGAAGCAGGCGTGCTGCAGCGTCGACAGGCGGCGTGCCATCTCCGAGATGCCGTGCAGCGTCTGCGTCGGGGTCATGCCGTCGGGGCCGGGTTGCGCATCACCTTCGCGGATGCGTCGCTTGAGCCGCGCCACTCGCACCATGAAGTACTCGTCGAGGTTGGAGCTGAAGATGGCCAGGAACTTCACGCGCTCCAGCAGCGGCACCTCGTCGTTCAGGGCCTCGTCGAGCACGCGCCGGTTGAACTCCATCCACGAGATCTCACGGTTCACGAAAAGGCTTTCTTTCTCCATCATGGTTCCTTACCCGAAGCAGGTTAAGATCGGATTAAATCTCTAGTGTCGCGTCCCGCAAATAAGTGGCATAAGTTGCGCAGGATTTTTTGTCGTCGGCAAGGCGCGATGACCCGTAGGGGCGACCCGCGGTCGCCCCGTGTGGCGGGTACCACGCGAGGAAGACCCCGGGTCAAGCCCGGGGTGACGTCACGCAGCCGACGGCGAAAAAGACCGGCAAATTATGCCACTTATTTGCGGGACGCGACACTAGCTATCGCTACGGCGAAAAGGCAAGGCATGGAAATCTGTCTTTTCATGGAAGTGTGCCTTTCGCTTCGGGCCATTATACATCGGCAACCCATCGGCAGCCGGCCGGCCGGACAGCGCGAGGCCATACAGGCGGTCAAGGCGGGCAAGAAGGCGCCGGTAATGGAGAAGCAACGCTTCGCCGGTAACAGAACGTCAACGAAGACTTCGCTTTTTCGACGCAAGCGCTTCATCTTGTAAACACACCGGCACGTTAGCCTTTTCGCTGGAAACTCCAAATCAACGAACCCGGGTTGCTTGGCCCGGATCCGAACGACTCATGAGGTGGCGACGTGTCGAACTCGACGGGAACGGTACCGCGGTTTTTCCGTACGGTCTGGCTCTCCGACATCCATCTGGGTTTCCGCGGCTGCAGCGCCGCGTCTCTGCTTGCATTCCTGCGTTCCGTGGAGTGCGAGTTTCTCTATCTTGTCGGTGACATCATCGACATATGGTCCGTCCGCAAACGGCCGTTCTGGCCCCAGGACCACAACAACGTTCTACGAACGATACTCGGGAAGGCCAAGTACGGCACCAAGGTGATCTACGTCCCGGGGAATCACGACGAGATGTTGCGCGACTACGACGGCATGACGTTCGGCAACATCCGGATCAGTGACCGGATCGTGCACCGAAAGGCCGACGGCAAGCGGTTCCTGGTGATTCACGGCGACCAGTTCGACAGCGTGGTGCGCTCCTCCAGGGCCATCGCGCTCCTCGGCAGCCACGCGTACGACGTGCTCCTGGCCGTCAATACGCGGCTCAACCTGGCACGGCGCAAGGTAGGGCTGCCCTACTGGTCGCTCGCCGGCGCCATCAAGCACAAGGTCAAGAACGCCATGCGCTACATCAGCAACTTCGAGGCGGCGGTGGCGTTCGAGGCGGCGCGCCTGGGGGTGGACGGGGTCATCTGCGGACACATCCACCGGGCTCAGATCGTTTCCCTGAACGACATCACCTACTGCAACTGCGGCGACTGGGTGGAGAGCAACAGCGCTCTGGTGGAGCACGAGGACGGGCGGCTGGAGTTGCTGGAGTGGCAGGACACTCACCGGATCGCCTTCGGCGAGGAGGAGGACCGTGCGTTTGTCCCGCTGCTTACCAACAAGGACGACGCCCACCATCGCGACGGAGCGGCAGGCAGGCCTGCCTGAGAAGAAGGTCGGTCCTCCCAAGCCGTGCGGGATTCTGTCCGAATGAACCGGACGGAACACTGGCGCGCGGCCGAAGGGGCGACAGGAGGAATACTGTCAATGGGCTTGGTGGAAGCGAGTGAAGCGCTCCGGATCGGTTTGTCCTGCCCGGGACCCGGTTTCATGACGGGATGCAGCATCGAGTTGGGGGCCGCGTGGATGCCGGCTCTCGTCTTGCTGCTTGGTGCGGCCGTGCTCGTGCCGATCAGGAAGCTCTACCGTGGGCTGGTTACGGTGCGCGCGCGTGCGTTCGGGCCGGCGCTGTCCCGGCGCCTTGCCCGCTGGGTGCGTTCCAGGGACTACGCCGCGCACGAGTTCTTCAGCGCCGACGGTGCGGAACCGGGTTGGGCGCAGCGCCGCGAGAACGCGCTGGAGCGGCTCGCCAACCACTTCCGCGCGCGTTCCGCCGAGGCCATTGCCTGGAGCGGCGCCATCCGGGAGAACTTCTCGGACCTGCGCTTCACCGACGCCGGCCGGGTGCCGTTTCCGTTCGCGCGGCTGATGCGGAAGAAGTTCAACCTTTGCTCGGTGGTGACCGAGTCCGACGGGCCGCGCCTGCGTGACCTCGACGGGAACTGGTCCCTCGACCTCAGCGGCTCCTACGGCGTCAACGTGGCGGGACAGGAGCGCTACAAGCAGTGGATGCGGAAGGGCATGGAACGCGTCAAGGACCTGGGCGTGGTGCTGGGTCCGCTTCATCCCCTCGTGGCCGAGAACATCCACGTGCTCAAGAGGATCTCCGGGCTGGACGAAGTGTCGTTCCACATGAGCGGCACCGAGGCGGTGATGTCCGCCGTGCGGCTGGCGCGCTTCAACACGCGGCGCCGGTTCATCGTGTGCTTCTCCGGCGCCTACCACGGCTGGTGGGACGGCGTGCAGCCCGGCCTGGGGAGCGAGCGCGACTTGACGGACTGTCTCACCCTCAAGGACATGGCCCCCGCCTCGCTGGCCGCCATCCGCCGGCGCTCCGGGGAGATCGCGGGCGTGCTGGTGAACCCGGTGCAGTCGTTCCATCCGAACTCGCCCCCGCCGAGCGACGCATTGTTGCTCACCAGCAGCGTGCGCAAGACGCGCGAGGAGCACGCCGCGTATCAGCGGTGGCTGCACGAGTTGCGCGAAGTCTGTGCCGCGTGTGATATCCCGCTGATCTTCGACGAGGTCTACTCCGGTTTCCGGCTGGCTCCCGGTGGCGCGCAGGAGTTTTTCGACGTCCAGGCCGACATGGTGGTCTACGGCAAGACCGTGGGCGGCGGGATGCCCATCGGCGTGGTGTGCGGCCGGAAGGAACTCATGCGGCGCACGGACCCCGACCACCCCATGCGCCTGGCCTACGTCATCGGCACGTTCTCCGCGCATCCCGTGGTGATGGGCGCCATGAACGAGTTCCTTCGCTGGGTTGCCGGACCGGAGGCGGAGGCCGCCTACGACGAGGTCAACGACCGTTGCGGCGACTGGGCGCGGGAGACCAACCAGGAGCTGGCGCAGGCCGGCCTGCCGCTGCGGGTGGTGAACCTCGCCACCGTGTGGACGGTGCTGTTCCAGGAGCCCGGCCGTTACAACTGGCTGCTGCAGTACTACCTGCGGGCCGAAGGGGTCACCCTGAGTTGGGTCGGCACCGGCCGCTGCATCAGCAACATGGACTTCGGACCGGAGGACTATCGGGAACTCAAGGGCAAGCTCGTGAGCGCGGCCCGCGCCATGCGCCAGGACGGTTGGTGGCTCACCGAAGCGCAGCAGCCCGGCCGCGACCGCAAGCTGCGGAGGGGACTTGTGCGCGAACTTCTGGGCACGCTGGTGCCCGTGCCGAAGCCCCTGTGGGCCTTCTACACCGAGGTCATGCGCCGCAAGCACGACGACCACGAGGCGTCCCACAGCCATCCGCTGAACCAGTTCGGCCACATCCTGAGCTCCAGCGTCTTCATCTACTGCTACTTCCTGATATTCGCGAACCTCACCACCGCGGTGTCCTTCAGCCTCGCCGCGCTGCTGGTGCGGCAACTGGGTCACGCGGTCATCGAGCCGCCGTGCCACGACAAGGAAGAGCTGCTGCTGGGCTACAACACTCGCAACAAGACCCTCATCGTCCTGGCCTACTTGTTGATTCCGGTGTTCAACCTGGCGGGCGTCGACGCGTGGACGTGGGCCGCCGCCGCGGACACGTTGCCCGCCATCGCCAAGCAGTGGTTCGGCCTGACGCTGATCGTGGTGCTGGGCCGTGTGGCCTATCTCACTTGGCTGCACGACTTCCGCATCTCCATGGTGTGGTTCATCAAGCTCATCACCGACCCGCTCACGGACCTCATCGCCTACGTGCCGCGGTCGTTGGCGGAAGCGCGCGCCTTCCTGCCGCCGTACTCCAGCGTAGAGGCATACAAGCCCGGTTACGCCACGGAGGGATTGTCGTCGGGCGACGAGTGCCTCGAGGCGCGCGACCAGCGGGAAGCGGGCCGGTAATCAAGGGAGGCAAACCCGGGAGCGTGCGGGCGTGTAGCTTACGCCGGTGCACGGCTTGTCTGGAATGCGCACAAACAGATGGACCTCTGGAGCTTCGTAGTCGCCGCCTTCTGCCTCAGCTTGGAGCGCATCTGCTACGCTTTCGTGTGGCGCTTCCCCGAGGCCTTCTGCAGGATGTGCTCTTTGCCGTGGATGCGTTTCCTCGGAGAGCCCATCGACGTCCTGCGAAAGCTCTTCCTGGGCTTCAAGGCCATCCAGATCAGCGTGTTCCTCGGCTGGTGCTATCTCTACGGAGAAGGCTCCTTGAGCTCCTTGAACGAGAGTGTCTTGTGGCTGAGCGTCGGCACCGCGCTGGTGATCGCGGGCCAGGTGCTCAACCTGAGCGTGTTCCTGCGCCTGGGCCAGGTGGGCGTCTTCTACGGTGCCAAGTTCGGTTACGATGTCTCCTGGTGCCGGTCCTTCCCCTTCTCGATCCTCCGCCACCCTCAATACGTCGGCACGGTCCTGTCCATCTGGGGCTTCTTCCTCGCCATGCGTTTTCCCCACGACGACTGGTACATCCTGCCCGCGCTGGAAACGTTCTACTACATCGCCGGCTCTCAACTGGAGCAATAGGCTCATTCCCGCGAAACAAGCTGTGTCAAGACCCCAAACGAACACGGAATGGCACGGCCACCCCGAACCGTCATTGCCGCGAAAGCGGGAATCCAGGGGTGGGGTGGGTGTGGCGACCTCATTGCCCGGCCTCACCCCGCCTGGATTCCCGCTTCCGCGGGAATGACTCATCGGGGTGTAGCGGAATGACATCGCCTGGGAAGCGGGAATCCAGGTGGGGCGGAGGCGGGGGAAGGGGACGCACGGCCTTCTGCCAGAAGCCCGGCGCAACGGGCTCCAACAGCGACACGAACCGCCGGGTCCACTCCAGCCAAGTGTGCTGCCGTGCGTAGGCCACACAGTCGGCGGGATCGACCTCCAATGCGCCGAGAACGGCGGCGCGAAGGTCCGGGTGCAGGACGCCGGTGATGCCGTTCCGCACCACGTCCAACGGTCCGGTGACCGGAAATGCCGCCACCGGAACGCCGCAGGCCATGGCCTCCAGCATGACGAGCCCGAAGGTGTCCGTCAGGCTCGGGAAGACGAACACGTCGGCGGCGGCCACATGCGCCGCCAGCTCCTCGCCCAGTTTCTGCCCGACGAACCGGACGTCCGGGTAACGCGAGCGCAGGCTCCGCAGATCCGGGCCGTCCCCCACGACGTACTTGGTGCCGGGAAGGTCCAGATCCAGAAATGCCTCGATGTTCTTTTCCACCGCCACGCGCCCCATGTACATGGACAGCGGCCGCGCGCCCGGCAGAAAGGACTTGGGTCCCGGCTTGAATAGGTCCGTGTCCACGCCTCGGGCCCAGATGGCGAGGTTGTCGAAGCCGTTTCGACGCAAATGCTCGGCCAGGGAGCGGGTCGCCACCAAGGTTCGCGTAGCGGCACCGTGGTACCGCCGCAGGTAGCGGTAGGACCAGCTCACCGGAATCGGCGCGCGTGCGCGGATGTATTCAGGAAAGAGCGTGTGGAAACACGTGGTGAAGGGGATGCCGAAGCGGCAACAATAGGACCGCGCCGCGTGTCCGATCGGTCCCTCGGTGGAAAGGTGTACGGCCTCGGGCTTGAATTCCCGCAGGATGCGCCGGACCCCGCGGCCGGCGAAAAGGGCCAGTCGGATGGACGGATAGGTGGGACAAGGGAAAGTGGCGAAGTCCAGCGGCGTCACGAAGCGTGTTTCGTGCCCGAGTTTTCCCAGGTGCGTTCGCGTCTGCTGCAACGTTCGCACCACGCCGTTGACCTGCGGTTCCCAAGCGTCCGTGATGACCGCGATCTTCATACGCGATCAGAGCTTGGCACACGATCGTTAAGGACAGATAAAGCTCCGGTCAAGCTATGGCCGCGTTTGGCAACCGCAACGAAATGGACCGACTCGGCGGTGTCGGGGTCGTCCCTCAGCCTTCCGCCGCCAGGCAGGCGTTGAGGATGCCGCCGTGGAGGTCCACGGCGGTGCGGCCGCAGTAGTCGAGGTCGTAGCCGGCGCGCACCTCGATGCCGCCCTCCAGGAGGCGTTGCAGCACCAGGCGGCGGAAGCTGCCGTGGCCCATGACGCCGTCCTCGTGCTCCTTGAGGTCGGCTTCCTCGTGGGTGGAGAAGTAGACGGCCTGCTCTGGGGTGAGGCCGTAGTGGGTGGTGAGGGCCTTGAAGCAGTCCGCCGACCAGTAGCCGGTCTGCTCCTCGGTGGCTCCCGCGGCGTAGAACTCGGCCACGGAGCCTTCCCAGAGGATCGCGCGCTTGAAGTCGATCTTGGCGCGGAACTCGGCCAACATGGGCTCCAGGTAAACCTCGTCCTCCTCGATCCCCAACGCCTTGGCCGTCTCCAGCACCACGTGGATGTGTCCGGGCGGCTCCGGATGCAATAGCTCATCGGCGAGCTTGCGGGCCATGGGCGCCATGAGGTCGCGGTTGCGCCGGAAGAAGGCGATGTGCTTGTGGTAGGACGCCGCCTCCACCGTGTTGATCTCGATGGTGTAGGAAGCCCAGTTCTTGAAGAACGTCCGCAGCGCGTCCCGCGGCAGGCTTCCCTCCATGAGCTGAATCATGAACCGCGAGCCGGTCACCCGCTCGCGCCACCGTTGCGCCACTTGGCGGTAGTGCTCGTCCACGCGGGCCTTGGCCTCTCGCGAACTCATCCCGTGAATGATCATATCGTTCGAAACCCCTTCCGGCGCGGATGTCCAAGAGGTGCCTTGCCCTGTTACCCGGCCTTGGTTTGTACTATACAGCACGGAGTCCGAAAGGCCGTCAACATGGAGGAAAAGCTCATGTGCAAACGTTTCAGGATGATCACCGGGCTCGTGTTGGGGCTGGCGTTTGTCGCGGCGCTGGCCGTCCCGGCAACCGCGCAGGAGTCCTTCGCGGGGAAGACCGTCAAGCTGGTGGTGGCCTACTCGCCGGGCGGCTCCTTCGACTTGTACACGCGGTTGATCGCCCGGCACCTCGGCAAGCACCTGCCGGGCAATCCGACGACCCTGGTGCAGAACATGACCGGCGCCGCGGGCATGATCGCGGCCAACTACATCTACAACACGGCGAAGCCCGACGGCCTCACCATCGGCGCCTTCGCCGGCCCGCTGGTGCTCCAGCACGTCATGGGCAACAAGGCGGCGAAGTTCGACGGCCGGAAGTTCGGCTGGCTCGGCGTGCCGGCCCCCAACCACAGCGTCTGCAGCTTCAACCGGAAGAGCGGTATCAAGAGCATGGACGACTGGTTCGGCTCGAAGCGGGAGATGTTCATTTCCGCCATCGGGCCGGGCACCAGCACCTCGGACATCCCGAAGTTCATGAAGGCGGCACTCGGGCTCCCCACGAAGGTCGTCGATGGTTACCGGGGCGGTGCCAGGGCGCGGGTGGCGGTGGAGGCCGGGGAAGCGGACGGGTACTGCGGCTCGCTGCACACGGTGAACTCCATCTGGCGGGAAGCCTTCGAGGCCGGCAGGGTCAACATGGTCGTCCAGAACACGCTCAACGTGCATCCGGACATCAAGGAGATCCCGCGGGCCATCGACTACGCCAAGACCGCGGATGCGCGCAAGCTCCTGGAGGTGGCGGACTACGCGCACCGTGGTCAGTTCCCCTATTCCACGCCGCCCAACATGCCGGAAGCGCGGCTCAAGCTGATGCAGAAGGCGTTTATCGACGCCCTCAACGATCCCGCGCTGCGGGCGGAGGCCAAGAAGCTGCGTCTGGCGGTGGACCCCATCGACGGCGCCGCCACCTTGAGCAGCGTCAACAAGCTCTACGGTCTGGAGTCGGGGCTCGTGGAAAGGTTGAAGGGAATCGTTCTTCCGAAGAAGTGACACGCCGCGTCTTGCCCGGTACGCTGGCCCGAGCACGTTGCCGCGCCGCCGAGGGGCTGTGGACGGCGTGTCCCGGCGCTACCGGGTGGGCAGCACCAGGGTGCACCGGCCGGTGAGGATCTGCCGGCCTTCCTGGTTCGCGCCTTCCAGCTCGCACGCGATCCACGGATCGGCGGGGTCCTCACTCTTCTCGACCGCCCTCGCGGTAAAACGCATGGTGTCGCCCTCGAAGGTCGAGTAGGTGTGCCGGATGCCGAGCTTCCGCAGCCGGCCTCGGGGTCCCAGCCAATCGGTGAGCATGCGCATCAGCAGGGCCTGCCGGTAGGCGCCGCTGGCGATGAAGGTGCGCAGGCCGGCGTGGTCGCGCACCCAGTCGCGGTCGTAGTGGAGCTGCTGCGTGTTCTCCTGCAGGCCGGCCCAGCGCACGGTGTCGATGACGGTCAGGGGGCCGTACTCGCGGGCCGCCAGCTCCGTGCCGGGTTGGACGTCCTCGAAGAATCGTTGCTCGGCAATCGTTGTGCTGTCGTCGGACATCACGGTTCAGTCGTCCCCCAATCGCCCTCATCGCCTCCGATGGCGCCGGTCTCCGCCAGTCTCCGGTGGTCTGCGCGTGAGTAGCCCAGTTCCGCCAGTATTTCCGCGTCGTGCTGTCCCAGCGCAGGCGCCGGCCCGATTTCCTGATCCCGCACCCGCGCGACGGCGCCACGCGGAAACGGGATGCGCCCGAAACGGGGGTCCTCCGCCTCGGTGAGGTAGCCGCGCGCCATGAGCTGCGGGTCCCGGGCCAGGTCCAGCGGCGTCGACACGGGTGACGACGGAAACCGGCGGCGCTGTCCCTCCTCGACGATGTCCGACTTGGTGAACTGTTTCGACCACGCCAGCACCCGGTCCATGATGAAGTCCTTGTTCTCCCGCTGCGCGTCGTCCGACGCCAGCGAGGGGTCCGCCATGAGCTCGGGGTCCTGGACCCACTCCACGAATTTCTCCCAGCGGCCGGGCCGGTTGATCTGGCTCACCACCCAGTGGCCGTCCTTGCACGGCAGCGCCCCGGAAACGGCAGTGATGGTGCCGCGGTTGCCGCGCCGCTCGGTGCGCGTCCCCGAGAACGTGTACTCCACCATGGCCTGCTCGACGAAGGTCTCCAGGCAGTCCTGCATGGAGACGCGCACGTGCTGGCCCTGGCCAGTGCGCTGGAGCACGTAGAGTGCCGCGGCCGTGGCCACGGCCGCTTGAATCCCGGTGGCCAGATAGATGATCTGCCCGCCCATGAGCATGGGCCGGCCGTCCCGGTGCCCGGTGAGCGAAAGCAGTCCGGAGCGGGCGTAGGCGCACAGCTCATCCTCTGCCTCCTCGACATCGGTCCACACGAGGTTCGCCCTCGGCGGGGGGACCTGGTCCATGGGCAGCCGGCGACTCGTCACCACGGCATCGGCCGTTTGCACCAGTTCCAGGAACACGCGCCATCCGGCGGCGGAGTCGAGGTTCAGCGAGAAGCTCCGCTTGCCGGCGTTCAGGAAACGGTGGAAGGCGCCGTGCTCCAGGCCGGACGCATCTCCCGGGCCGGACGCATCCTCTAAGCGCGAGGCATCCCCCAGGAACGGGCCGGTGCGGCGCACCGCGTCGCCGCCGGGAGGTTCCATGCGGATGACGTCGTGGCCGGACTCCGCGAGCAGCCGCGCGGCATAGGCGCCGGCCAATGCCCCGAGATCGAGCACTCTGCCCATGACGTGTGAACCGCCTCCTTTCCCGTCGGTCCCGAGCCCTTCGACCAGCTCGGGCCGAGCGTCGCGAAGCGAAGTCAAACGCAGTCAAAGGGTGACCTGCAAGCTCATTCCCCTGCCTGCCGTTCCCGGAACAGCGCCACCGTGTGGCGCCGCGTGAACACCAGCTCGTCCTCCGCGTTGCGCACCTCCTCCACCTGCGTGACGTAGATCCCCACGCCCATCCTGCCCTCGCGCGCCGTGATGTCGACGATTCGGCTCTGGCAAGCAAGCGGTTCGCCCAGGTGCACGGGCTTCAGCCACTCGGTCTCGCTGCCCGCGTTGCGCACGTTGGTGTAGGCCGCGGGCACGGGAAGCTGCCGGCGCACGTCGAAAGACGACGCATTCCCCTCCGGCTCCTTGATGCTGAAAGGCGTCCAGCCCACCAGGATGGGCGGCAGAAGACGGCCCCTGTATCCCGCGGAGCGGGCGAAGTCGTCGTCGAGCCACAGCGGGTTCGCGTCGCCGGTGGCGTCCACGTAACGGCGGACGTCCGACGCGCTCAACGTCTCCAGCGCGCGCACGGGGCCTTTCAAGCCGATGCACCGGCGCAGTTCGTCGGAGATGATGGTTTCGGGGGATTCGTTCATGGCACCGCGCCACCCTCAGGGCGAACGTTATACCAGCGCTCCCGTGCCGGCCAGCTCCGTCAACTCGCCTTCCGGGACGTCCAGCCATTCCCGCAGCACCTCCCGCGTGTGCTGTCCCAGACACGGGGCCGGCGTTGCCGGCGGCAAGGCGCTGGCCGAGAACTCGAAGGGCAGCGCCGTCGTCAGCATGGAGCCCACCCTGGGCTCGGCCATGCGTTTGTAGGCCCTGGACGGTGAACCGTCCTCCACCAGGTCCTGCACCCGCCGCATGCGTGACGCGGAGATACCGGCCCGCCGCAACCGGGCCTCCACCTCCGTGCTCTCGAGCCCGCGGGTCCAGGCCTCGATGCGTTCGTCGATCTCGTCGTGATGGCGCCGCCGTCCCGGCAGGGTGGCGAAGCGGACCTCGCCCGCCAGCCTCGGGTCCGGTCCTCCCTCGTCCACCGCCTCGGCCAGCGCGTGCCACTGCGCGTCGTCGTGGACGCTGACGGCACACCACTGGTCCTCTCCCGCACAACGGTACACCCCCTGCGGGGCGAATCGGGCCGAGCGGTTCCCCATCCGCTCCGGGTTCCGCCCGGTCACCGCGCTGAACAGCAGCAGCGGTGCGATCATCGAGACGCTGCACTCGAACTGGCCCATGTCCAGGTGGATGCCCGCACCGGTCGTTTCACGGTCGGTCAGCGCGCCGATGACGGCGTAGCAGGTGTGGAGCCCGCCGATGTAGTCGTTCCAGGAGTTCGAGATGGCCGTGGGCGGGTCCCCCTCGGCGCCGGTGACCTGCATGAGCCCGGCGGCGCCCTGGAGGTTCATGTTCATGCTGGTCCAGTCACGTCGCGGCCCGCTGTGCCCGTAGCCCGACATGCTGGCGAACACCAGCCGGGGGTTGGCCGCCCTGAGCGTCTCGTACCCCAGGCCCAGCCGGTCCATGACCCCCGCGCTGAAGTTCTCCACCACCACGTCCGCGGCCTCGGCCAGGCGCCGGGCGACATCGCACCCCGCCGGGTGCTTCAGGTCGATGCTCACCGAGCGCTTGTTGCGGTTGGTGTTGAGATAGGAGGCGTGGCGCCCGTCCGGGTGCCGGTAGGACGACGGCCACGGGAAGTCCGGGTGCCTGCTGCTCTCCACCCGCACCACGTCCGCGCCGAGGTCCGCCAGCAGCCGCGTGCAGAACGGCGCCGCCAGCACGTGGCCGAAGTCGAGGACACGGATGCGGGAGAGGGGAGGATGGTCGGGTCTCATTGTCTTCCAACGCCTTCCATGGGTATCTTGCCGCCTTGGGTGCGAGCATGACTCGGCCCCAGAAACTATGTCGCGGGAAAGAACACTGTCAAGCTGACCGGTGGGCCGAAGGTCGCTTGGTCATGGAGGCGTGTTTGAATCCTCTCTTGCGCAGGTACGTGCTCATGTGTATGATCTCTGCAACCATACACATCAGGGGATCGGCATGCGCACCAATATCGAAATCGACGACGACTTGATGACCAAGGCGCTGAAGGCGGGCGGATACAAGACCAAGAAGGCCGCCGTGGAAGAGGGTTTGCGCCTGCTGGTGCAAACGCAGGCACAGAGCCGAATCCGGCGGCTGCGCGGAAAGCTGCGCTGGGAGGGTTCGCTCGACCAGATGCGGCGGGACCGATGATTGTCGTCGATTCCTCCGTCTGGATCGACTACTTCAACGGCGTCGAGAATCGAGAAACCGCGTTGCTCGACGACTTCCTGGGAGAGGAACCGATCGTCATCGGCGACCTCATCCTCGCCGAAGTCTTGCAAGGCTTTCGTTCCGAACAGGACGTTGGCAAGGCGCGCGCGGCGCTGGACACCCTTGTGTTCGAGCCCATGGTGGGTCGGGACATCGCTCTCAAGAGCGCCGGCAACTACCGTGCGCTGCGCGCCAAAGGCGTTACGGTGCGCAAGACCATCGACATGCTGATCGGGACTTTCTGCATCGAGAACGGCCACAGGCTGCTTCATCGCGATCGAGACTTCGATCCCATCGAGAAACACCTCGGGCTGGAAACCGTTTGACCGGGTCCGGGTTCGTGTGGGAAACGTGGACCCGTCTTCGATAGGACCGCCGAGAGCGTAGGGGAGCACAAGCCATGGGAATGAACCGCATGAACGAATTCGTGGACACCCGACAGGGCCTGCTGGACCGCCAGGTGTTCGTCTCCCAGGACATCTACGAGCAGGAACTGGAGCGGATCTTCGCGCGCTGCTGGCTGTTTCTCGGCCACGAGACCCAGATCCCCAACCCTAACGACTTCCTTGCCACCTACATGGGCGAAGACCCGGTGCTGCTCTGGCGGGGGCAGGATGGGACGGTTCGGGCTTTTCTCAACATGTGCCGCCACCGCGGCAACCGGGTGTGCCGGGCGGACCAGGGCAACGCCAGCTCGCTCATGTGCACCTACCACGGCTGGTGCTACGGCAACGACGGCAAGCTCATCGGCGTCCCGGGCATGAAGGAGATCTACAGCAACGAGTTGGACATGAGCCAGTGGGGGCTCGTGGAAGTGGCCCAGCTCGACACCTTCAAGGGGCTCGTCTTCGCCACCTTCGACCCCGCCGCGCCGCCGCTGCTGGAGTACCTCGGCGGCCAGGACCAGGAACTCAGCTTCATGTTCGACCGCCGCGCCGGCGGCACCGAGGTGATCGGCGGCGTGCACAAGTGGGTCATGAACGCCAACTGGAAGTACGCGGCCGACAACTTCTTCGGCGACGACGGCCACCACACGGTGACCCATGCGTCGGTGCGCCGCGTTCCCGTGGATGTTCGATACTACCCGCAAACCAACGACGATCAGCGCCCCGATACCGACCGTGGGCTTTCCCGGGTCGCTGAAGGACTCATACGGGACTATCACGAGGAACACTTCGACGAGCTGATCGATCGCGTCGGCCCCGACATGGCCGAACGCCCCGGTCTGGTCACCACCGTGTTTCCCAACCTGTCGCCCAACTTCAGCCGGCACATGATCCGGTTGTGGCACCCCAAGGGCCCGGACAAGACCGAGATCTGGTCGTATTGCGTGGTGGACAAGGACGCCCCCGAGGATGTCAAGACCGCCATGCGGCTGCACCTGACCCAGACCTTCGGCCCGGCCGGAAACCTGGAGCAGGACGACATGAACAACTGGATCCAGTGCACCGACACCGCGCGCGGCGTCATCGCCAAGCGCTACCCCCAGAACATCCAGGCCCATCTCGGACACGAGGACCGCTGCCCGCCCATCGGCGGCGGCAGGCGTCTGCGGGCCTTCTACTCCCGCTGGGAGATGATGATGAGGGCCGAGAGCTGGGACGACGTCGACCTGGAGACCCGGTACTGGTGACCGCCTCGCAAGCAACCGGCGGACAGGGCACCAAGGCAAGGCGGAGGCAACGTGACCGAGCACGATCTATGGCATGAGATCAACCACTTCCTCGTCCATGAGGCGCGGCTGCTGGACGACCGCGCCTTCGAGGAATGGCTGGACCTGTTCACCGACGACGTGGTCTACTGGATGCCGGAGCGGACCAACCCGTGGGAAAGCACCGATCCCGCGGACAGCGTGTCCAAGCCCGGCGAGCTGGCGCTCTTCGAGGAGACCAAGGAGACGCTGCGCACCCGGGTGGCCCGCCTCGCCACGGGCATGGCGTGGTCGGAGGTGCCGCCTTCGCGCACGCGCCACCTTGTCACGAACGTCGAGGTGGGGCCCGGCGAGACCGACTCGGAGCTGCGCGTTCGTTCGTATTTCATGGTGTACCGCACACAGCTCGAGCACAGCCAGGACGTTTTCGTCGGCGAGCGGGACGACGTGTTGCGGAGGGTCGATGGCGAGTGGAAGATTGCCCGCCGCACCATCGTGCTCGACCAGGCGGTGCTGCAGTCGCCGAACCTGAGTATTTTCTTCTAAGGGAGGTGAAGTTGGCGTCCTTCGACTTCGCTTCGCTACGCTCAGGACGAACGGTTACGTTAGTTTGGGTATCATAATGAAAAACCGT
>JAJEAI010000044.1 GCA_022824205.1 Candidatus Binatia bacterium | reverse complement strand
CGACAAAATCGCCACTACCCGTGAACGGGCTGCTGCCCTGCGTAACGTGCGACTCACCTGTGTCTGTGCCATCATAGAGCCAGCATACTATCATGGCTTCCCGTTGTCCAGCCCTTTCTGTCAGGACATGGGAGGGCTAGCTCAAACAGTATCGGTGTGTATTTCGGCCGGCGTAATCTTCTCCAGATCACTCCTGAGTCCTTGCTCAATACGCCAAAGATCGTGGTTCTGTTGCATCCTGAGCCAGAGCCCTGGACCATTGCCGACAAGCTTGCCGATTCGTAGAGCCATTTCTACGGTGATGGGATGGCTGCACGCTAGGATCCTGTGCAATTGTTGACGCGAAACCCCGAGCCGTCTGGCTGCCTCGCTGACCGACAAGCCCAGTGCTGGAAAGACATCCTCGCGCAGTACTTCGCCGGGGTGAACAGGCGGGCGGGAGAGGGGACGCTTGACTTCAAACTCCGCCATGCACGCTCCTCAATGGTACCCCTTTGTGCCGAAAGCTCCGAATCATGTTGGACTGTACCATGGTTTGTTACAGTGTCAAGACCAAGGGACGAAGTACAAGAGGATGCGAGTCATGAGTGAACACAGGGATGAGAAGCACGCAGACCTTTTGGAGCTTTACTCCGACGACCCCGAGCGGGCCGATCGGATCGTGTTGGGACGGGTACTGCACACGGACAGGCGGGGATTTCTCAAGGCGGCGGGCCTCGCGGCCATGGCGACGGCGGTCGGTGCGGTGATTCCCTTTCACCGAAACATGCCGGCACGGTTCCTCCCGGAGGCGCTCGCCGCCAGTCCGGTGGAAATCGAGGGCAAGGATGGACTCACCTATTTCGGCGAACGGCCGCTGAACGCCGAGACGCCGGCGCACCTGCTCGACGATGAGGTGACGCCGATGGCCAGACACTTCATCCGGAACAACGGTATCGCCCCCAGCGAGATGGACCACAGGACCTGGCGTTTGCGGATCGATGGGCTCGTGCACCGGCCGATGGATCTGAGCATTGAGGACCTCAGGAACCGTTTCGAGGTGGTGACGCGACGGCTGACCATAGAATGCGGCGGCAACGGTCGGGCGTTCTTTGATCCGCCCGTGTCCGGCAACCAGTGGTCCCTGGGCGCGGTCGGCTGTTCGGAATGGACAGGCGTCCGTCTCGTCGACGTTTTGAAGGCGGCCGGGGTCAAGAACAACGTCGTCTACACCGCCCATGTGGGAGCGGACACGCATGTGTCCGGCGCGAAGGGAACGCTGCCGCTGTCCCGCGGCGTCCCCATCGAGAAGGCGATGGGGCCGGATCACCTCATCGCCTTCGGCATGAACGGCGGGCCGTTGCACCCCATGAACGGGGCGCCGTTGCGGCTGGTGATACCTGGCTGGCCGGGGTCCTGCTCACAGAAATGGCTCACTCGGATCTGGCTGCGTGACGTGGTGCATGACGGAGCCAAGATGACGGGGAGTTCGTATCGTGTTCCGGAATACCCCGTCGAGCCCGGCGAGAAAGTGCCGGACAGCGCCATGTCCATCATCCACGGCATGCCGGTGAAATCCCTGATCACGACTCCCCGGACCGGACTGTCCATCAACGGCCGGAGTCTGACGGTGGCCGGGCACGCCTGGGCGGGTGACGACGAGGTGGCGCGCGTCGACGTCTCCATCGACTTCGGGGCTTCCTGGCAGCAGGCCGCGCTCGGGCGTCCGGCCAACCGTTATGCGTGGCAGCGGTGGTCGGCGAAGCTGGAGTTCCCTCAGCGGGGCTACTATGAGGTCTGGGCCCGGGCCACGGAAGAGAAGGGGATCAGCCAGCCCTTCGCTGTCGCGTGGAACCCCAGGGGGTACCTCAACAACTCGATGCACCGGATCTCGGTGCGCGTGAGCTAGGACGAACCGGGCGCCACCGGCGCTTCAATCCGCCTCGCCCTCCTCCCCCTTCTTGAGCGGGCTCCCCTCCAGCAGATATTCCTGCCGGGCCAGGGTTTCCGAGCGCTCTTCCTGGAGGTAGCGTTCCAGCGCCTCCCGGAAGCGCTTGTCGCGGATGTAGTGGGCGCTGTAGGTCTTTGCGGCTTCCAGGCCGCGGAGGTTCTTGAAGCTGCCGCCGGCGCCGGCCTCGAAGCGCGCCAGCGACGCGCCGATGCAGTGCTCGATGGCGGCGTAGTAGCAGACGTTGAAGTGCAGGTAGCGGTGGTCCTCGAAGGCGCCCCAGTAGCGGCCGTAGAGGGCGTCGGCGCCCTGGATGTTGAAGGTCCCGGCGACGATGCGGCCTTCGCGCTCGGCGACGATGGGGCAGAGGAAGGGGTAGGGCCGCTTCAGCAGTTCGTCGAAGAAGCGGCCGCTGAGGTACTGGTGCCCGTAGTAGAGGCGGTCGATGTGGTGCTTGTAGAGCTCGAACATCGTGCGTTGGACGTCCGGGGTGATCTCGCCGTAGGGCAGCGCGCGGACCTGGATGCCCTGGTTGCTCAACTCCCGCCGCTCGCGCTTGATCTTGTTGCGGCGGCCGCTGCGGAACGCGTCCAGGTAGTCGTCGAAGGTCTCGTACTCGCGGTTCCGCCAGTGGAACTGGAGGCCGATCTTCGGGATGAAGTCGAGTTCCTCCAGCGCCTCCATCTCGTCCTTGCCGCAGAAGTTGATGTGGATCGACGAAAGCTCGTTGCTCCGGCAGATCTCCACCAGCGCGCGGCCCAGGATGGCGATGATGCCCTCGCGGACGGTTCCCGGCGCGGTGAGGAAACGCGATCCCGCCACCGGCGTGAAGGGCACGCCCACGAGCATCTTGGGATAGTACTGGATCCCCGTCTGCATGGCATAGGACGCCCACTGGTGGTCGAAGACGAACTCCCCCATGCTGTGGGACTTGAGGTACATGGGACAGGCGCCGAGGAGCTTCTCCCCCTGTTCGACGACCAGGTGGTGCGGCGCCCAACCGGTCTTGTCGGCGACGCAGCCCGTGTCCTCCAGGCAGTCCAGCCAGTCCCAGCGCATGAACGGCGACCCGTCCCGCACGAGCGCGTCCCACGCCTCCCGCGGCACCTCGTTGATGCGCCGGACGATCCTGACCGAGAGTTGTTCCCTCTGCATGGCCCCATCTTCTTGCCAGAAGGCCCGGATCAGGTCTAGGTGTCTGTTTGATCGATTGAACCGTGCGAGGGGAGGGCGGCCGGCCGGCCGCCCTTGCCGGGGGCCGACGCGGCGTGGTCCCCGGCCGAGGAAAGACGTTGACTCTGTTCGCTCTGAGCCTCCTCCTGGCGGCCGCGTTCGTTCACGCGACCTGGAACCTTCTGCTCAAGCGGGCGCGGGGCGGCCCCGCGTTCCAGTGGCTGTTCGCGGTGTTGTCCGTGGGACTCTACCTTCCGGCGGTGCTGGCGTGGGCTTGGTATCGTCCGATCCCGCTGGATTGGACGGTGGTTGGCGTCATCACCGGCAGCAGCGTCCTGCACACGCTCTACTACGGCGTGCTCCAGCGCGGCTATCGCGCGGGCGACCTGTCCGTGGTCTATCCGCTGGCGCGGGGCACCGGTCCGTTCCTGGCCGTCATCGGCGCGGTGTTGATTCTCGGAGAGCGTCCCGCCGCCGGGGTCCTCGCCGGCGGAATGCTGGTCATCGCGGGCGTGTTCGTGTTGAGCGGCTGGGGCGGGCGCTCGCGCGCGGCGGGGGCGTCGCGGTCCGCGGTGATGTACGGCCTGGCCACCGGAGTGGTGATCGCGAGCTACACCTTGTGGGACAAGAACGCCGTAAGCGGGATCGGCATCGCGCCGTTGCTGCTCGACTGGGGCACCAACTGCGGACGGGCCGTGCTCCTGGCGCCCGTCGCGCTGCGTCGCCGACGCGAGCTGCGCGGGCACTGGCTGGAAAACCGGCGCGAGGCCCTGGGGGTGGCCCTGCTGAACCCGCTGGCCTACATCCTCGTGCTGACCGCGCTGCAGGTGACGCCGGTGAGCCACATCGCACCCGCCCGGGAAGTCAGCATCCTCGTCGGCTCGTTCATGGGCATACGCCTGCTCGGCGAGGGCAACGCAAGGGTCCGGCTCGTGGGCGCGGCCAGCATGACGCTGGGTCTGATCCTCATCGTGACGGGTGGATCGGGAAGGTAGCCTGCTCGATTGGGGATCCCGGACCGAGTCTTCGTTTCGGTCAGTCCGCGAAACAGGTCGTGTCAAAACTCCCTCGAACAGGAAGGGGCACGGCCCTCCCGAGTCTTTATTCCCGCGCAACAAGGTGTAGTCAAAACTCCGCTCGGCTACGAAACCGCACCGGCACCCCATATCGTCATTCCCGCGGAAGCGGGAATCCAGGGGTGGCGAGGGGCAGACGCCGCATTCCCCACGCTACCCTGCCTGGATTCCCGCTTCCGCGGGAATGACAATTCGCGGGTGGGTGCTATTCCGCATTCGAGCGGGGTTTTGACACGCCCGCGCGCGGAGACGCGGGCCGAAGCGCTGGAGTTCGGCTCAAGCGTTCCCCGCCAGTTGCCGGAGCACGTATTCAAGGATGCCGCCATGACGGTGGTAGGCCAGCTCGGCGGGCGTGTCGATGCGGCAGGTGACGCGGAAGGTGGTCACCTTGCCCTCGGCGCTCGTCGCCGCCACCTCGAGCTCCTTGCGCACCCCCAGGCCGTCGGCGATGCCGGCGATGTCGTAGGTCTCGAAGCCGGTGAGGCCCAGGGACTCGGCGTTCTCGCCCTTCATGAACTCCAGCGGCAGGATGCCCATGCCGATCAGGTTGCTCCGGTGGATGCGCTCGAAGCTCTCGACGATGGCGGCCTTGATGCCCAGCAGCCGCGGCCCCTTGGCGGCCCAGTCCCGGGACGACCCGGTGCCGTACTCCTTGCCGGCGATGACGATGAGCGGGGTGCCTTCTTCCTGGTATTTCATGGCGGCGTCGAAGATGGACATCTGCTCGTTGTCGGGCTGGTGCACGGTGATGCCGCCCTCGGTGCCCGGCGCGATCTGGTTGCGCAGCCGCACGTTGGCGAAGGTGCCGCGCATCATCACTTCGTGGTTGCCCCGGCGCGCGCCGTACTGGTTGAAGTCCTTGGGCTCCACGCCGTGCCCGGTGAGGTAGCGCGCGGCCGGACCGTTGCGTTCGATGGAGCCGGCCGGGGAGATGTGGTCGGTGGTCACCGAGTCGCCCAGCTTGGCCAGCACCCGCGCCCCCTTGATGTCCTGGGGCGCGCCCGGCTCCGCGGCCATGTCCGAGAAGAACGGGATCTGCCGCACGTAGGTGGAGTCCTCGTCCCAGGCGAACAACTCGCCCTCGGGCACCGGCATGCTGCGCCACATGTCGTCGCCGGTGAAGACGTCGCTGTACTCTTTCCGGAAGGCGTCGGCGGTGACGCCCTTGGCCACCTCCGCGCGCACCTCCTCGGGGCTGGGCCAGATCTCGCTGAGCATGACCGGCTTTCCGTCGGAGTCCCGGCCGATGGGATCGTTGTAGAGGTCCACGTCCATGTTGCCGGCGATGGCGTAGGCCACCACCAGGGGAGGGGAGGCCAGGTAGTTGGCGCGGATGCTGGGATGGATGCGTCCCTCGAAGTTGCGGTTGCCGGACAGTACCGCCGTGGTCACCAGGTTGCCTTCCTGGATGGCGTTGTTGATGTTCTCCGGCAGCGGCCCGCCGTTGCCCACGCAGGTGGTGCAGCCGTAGCCCACCAGGTGGAAACCCAACTCGCCCAGGGGCTCCAGCAGGCCGGTCTGTGTCAGGTACTCGGTGACCACCTTGGAGCCCGGCGCCAGGCTGGTCTTGACCCAGGGCTTGGCCTTGAGGCCGCGCGCCGCGGCCTTCTTGGCCAGCAGGCCCGCGCCCACCATCACCGACGGGTTGGAGGTGTTGGTGCAGCTCGTGATGGCCGAGATCACCACCGAGCCGTGGGTGAGCTCGAAGGAGTCGCCGTTCTGCTGCACCGGCACGGTGCTCGGGGTGTCGCCGCCCTTCATGGTGGGCAGAGCCTCGGCGAAGGACTGCTTGACGCCGCTTAGCGGCACCCGGTCCTGGGGCCGGCGCGGCCCCGCCAGGCTGGGCTCCACCTCGCTCAGGTCGAGCTCCAGGGTGTCGGTGAATACCGGGTCCGGCGTGTCGTCGGTGCGGAACAGGCCCTGCTCCTTGCAGTAGGCCTCCACCAGGCTGATGAGCTCGGGGCTCCGGTTGGACAGCCTCAGGTAGGAGAGCGTCTCGTCGTCCACCGGGAAGAAGCCCACGGTGGCGCCGTACTCGGGCGCCATGTTGCCGATGGTGGCCCGGTCCGCCAGCGCCAGGCTCGACAGCCCCGGCCCGTAGAACTCCACGAACTTCTCCACCACCCCCTTGGCCCGGAGCATCTGCACGATGGTCAGCACCAGGTCGGTGGCGGTGGCGCCCTCGGGCAGCCGGCCGTGGAGCTTGAAGCCGATGACCTCGGGGATCAGCATGATGAGCGGTTGCCCCAGCATGGCGGCTTCCGCTTCGATGCCGCCCACGCCCCAGCCCACGATGCCGAGCCCGTTGATCATGGTCGTGTGGGAATCCGCGCCCACCAGCGTGTCCGGGTAGGCCACGGTGTCGCCGTTGGACTGCGCGGTAAAGACCACCTTGCCAAGGAATTCCAGGTTCACCTGGTGGACGATGCCCGTGTCGGGCGGCACCACGCTGAAGTTGTCGAACGCCTTCTGGCCCCAGCGCAGGAACGCGTACCGCTCCTGGTTGCGCTCGTACTCGATCTTCGAGTTGGAGGCGAAGGCCTGCGGCGAGCCGAAGTGGTCCACCTGCACGGAGTGGTCGATGACCAGGTCCACGGGCTGGAGCGGGTTGATGCGTTTCGGGTCGCCCCCCAACCGCCGGATGCCGTCGCGCATGGCCGCCAGGTCCACCACCGCGGGAACCCCGGTGAGGTCCTGCAACAGGATGCGCGCCGGCATGAACGCGATCTCCTTCTCCGGCTTCGCCGCCGGGTCCCAGCCCGCCAGCGCCCGGATGTCGTCCGCCGACACGTGCCGGTCGTCCTCGCACCGGAGCAGGTTCTCCAGCAGGATCTTGAGGGAGAACGGCAGCCGCTCCACCGGCAGCGAGGTCTCTTTCGCCAGCGCGTCGAGGCGGTAGATCCGGTAGCGGTTGCCGCCCGCTTCGAGCGTGGAGGCAGTGTGAAACGTGTCGATGCTCTGTGATGCCATTTCGGGCTCCTTGGATTGGGTTCGGGTTTCAGGCGGTCCGGAAGGACGCGGGCGGATGGATACCGGGAAGCCTTGAAACCCTTCTTTCTAACGCAACCGGTGCGGCTTGCCAAACTGGCGAGGCGTACGTCGAGCACCATTGTGAAGTCGTCCTGTATGTCCCTGTGTCATGCGTCCGCAGGGCATCCTGCACTACGCAACGGCTCGCTACTGCGTCTCGTCTAGCGGCAATTTTGATCTGGACAAAAGCCCTTAGAGGGACAGCCCCAAGGCTCCAATTTTGACGGACGGTGAAAAGAATACCGGTGGCGTCAATAGGCGGTTGCGCTCCTTAGAGAGAGCTAGTAAAATTACTGCGATAAGTAATATTACTGGAGTTAATGCGGAGGGTATTCATGACGCTACTCGACCCCAGGAGTCTCAAGCATCGGCCGGTGGTACTGCTTCCCTACACGGAGCATGACGGGATTTACGACGCTACGCATACGGACTGCCAATACATCAGCTTAGGCTGGGCGCAGTACGATCCGCGGCAACTCTCCGTCAAGACACTGCGGCACACCGGAAACCGGTGGTCCCGACAATCCGAGGAAATACCGCTACATAGATGCCTTGATGCAGCGCTGCTGATTGCGACCACAGTGGCAAATGTGAAGGACGCCAAATGCATTGAACTGGAGGCGGGGACGTTGGAGCGACAAGAAGAGGCGAAGAAACTTCGAATCGAGACTAACGGCGACCCAGACAGGACTGAATTCGAGCGACGACTTGCTGAGCCGGTGTTGCTCGCGCGCCTCCGTAAGCTCGAAGACACGTTGATTGCCCTGCGTTCCGCCGGGAGGGTTTGATGTGGCCTCAGACGTTGGGAAACGGTGGTGTGGAGGCCAGCAACAATGGTTGAGCTACCAGGGAGTTTCTGGTCATTCCTGTCGGAAAATTCTGAGTTTTGGTCGGCCATAGGTGGTGCTCTCGGGGGTACGATAGGCGGTGGTGCCATTGCGTACTTGGTGCAAATGAAAGCACTGCGAGAGGCCAGAGGGCAACGCGAGGAGGATCGGAGGAGAGCGGAGCAACTCCTCGGGAATTCGCTGATTGTCAAGATGATAAAACTCAGTAGTGTCCGACACGATGGCTCGCGGCAAGCTGTAACTTACTGAAATGACGGGATAATTGTGGGTTTTGAGGGTGTAACCGATTTGGACGGCGAGATCGGGGTTTGGCAGACTTCCCGGATTGATCCGGGAGGTGGCC
>JAJEAI010000068.1 GCA_022824205.1 Candidatus Binatia bacterium | reverse complement strand
TGACTTCTCAAACCTCAACCTCAATAAATACAAGGGGTTAGACGCTATGGCCCCGCCCAATTACCCCGAAATCCCCAATGTGTGTTAAAGATGGGCTAAGACCAGCTATCCTCGTAGACCCAGCGATCCAGGTTGTCGAAGTACTGGCGCCGGAGCATGAGGCTCATCTCCACGGCGCGCGCCACGCGGTCCTGGATCTCGGGGGTGGTGGCGTACTTGACGAGCAGGTCGAAGGGATAGTTGCCGTGCTCCTCCTCGTCGTCGTGGATCTTCTGGTAGGGGCCGGTGACCCACTCCGGCACGGTGCCGGCCTTCAAGCTCTTGCCGATGAGGTAGTCGGCGACGCCCTCGCCGGCGAATGGAAACGCGGCGATGCGCTCACAGGTGGTCGTCAGCGCCTCGAACCCGTTGAACATCGCCATCTGGGCGGGGACCGGCTTGTAGTCGTACGGAACCGCGCCTTTGCTCTTCAACGCTTCCGAAAGGTACTCCGCGTGGACGAACTCCTCGTGGATGGCCTCCGCCAGAATGGCCTTCACCTCCAACTCGGGCGTGGTCTTGAGCCACGTCCCGAACACCTCGGCGGCGCGCACCTCGTTGAAGAGCCGGCTCTGCATCACCTTGACGCGCATCTCGTCGGTGGTGAGCGGAATGTAGCTGTAGGCGGGCAGGTTGTCGTCGAGACCGAGGCAGAAGTCCTTGACGCGCTGCTGCACCTTCTTGGTGAACTCGTGACTGTCCATGCAAAGCTCCCTGTCCGGGCAGTCCCCGGCGCGGTTTTAGATGCCGGAAGTGATAGCAACCCGCGTGGCGAGGGTCAAACAAACCGCTGCCGACCTGAACCGTCGAGACCAGGGGAACCAGCCTTGTGGAGCCACCGTTCGGGTGTTCCGCTCGTTGCGGCTTCTACTTCTTCAAACCAAGGAACTTCGTGTACTGCGCAACGATTCCCGGCGGAGCTTCGGTCATGTGCTGGATGATCCCGGAAACATCCTTCCCCGAGCGCGGGGAGACCCTGACGCCCTGGCGCTTGGCCTCGCTGATGAACTTGGGACTGGCCAACGCCTTGAGAAAGCCTGCCTGCAAGATTTCGAAACGGTCGGAGGGCGTTCCCGGAGGCACCGCGTACAGCCGCAGGATGCTCCAGCTCCGGATCAGGAAATCGGCCATCTTCCGCCGGTCGGAGCCGAGCTTCAAGTCCTTCAAGGTCGCCACACCCGGCGGCGCCTCCGCCCCGGGGGCTTCCCCTATGGCGAGCAACGGCCGGATGGTACCGTTTTCGATGAACCGGCCGTACCGGTCCTGCACGAAATGAAGGGAGAGATTCATACCCTCCAGTTCCTTGCGCTCCAATGCCGCCAGGATGCCGGCGGAGCCCCGGTAGCCGAAGACGACCTTGACGGGGAGTCCGAGATAACGCTCGAACTCACCCATGATGGCGGCGGACTGGCCTACGCCCGTTGCCCCGACGGCAAGAGGTTCCTTCCTGGCTTTCAGGTCCGCGAGCGTGCGTACCGGCAGATCTCCCCGGACCCACAGCACTCTTGGCAGGGCCGGCAGCGATGGGTCGCCCAAGTACATGAACTTGAGTGGGTCGAACTTGGCCGCGGGATCCCCCAACAAGGACTGCATCACGATCCCGGTGGCGAAGTTGACGATGGTCAGCCCGTCCCCGGGCTGTTCCGCGTAGACCCTGTTGGCAGCCACGAGGCTGCCCGCGCCCGGCATGTTCTGTACGATGATCTTGGGCTTCCCGGGAAGATGGAGCGGGAGATGTCGAGCCAGAATCCGCGCGAACGTGTCGAACCCGCCTCCCGGACTGAGGCCGACGATGATCTTGACGGTCTTGCCCTCGTAGAACGAGGAGCCCGCCCCGTGGACCGCCGTCCCAGGGTAGAGCCAGACGCTAAGGACGACCGCGATACCAAGTAGGGCGACTCTGGCTGGTGTTCCCTGTATGCCGTTCATTGGGCACCTCCTCATACGTGGCATGGGACAAGCGAAATCCACCGAAAGGCCGGACACTACGATGGGGCCGGAAACGTTGTCAACCGCGAAGCAGGCGGCGCCGTTGGTTCACGCACGGTTCGGGAAACGGCCCGCGGCTCTGTTGACACGCCCGAGACAATCGCAGTAAGGGGGACGGGAAGGTTGGTCGCCATGGCAAACGAAGCATTCGTCGACTCCATTACCAACGACATCATCGACCCCGGCATCCGGCAATTGATGGAGAGCCGCTATTTTCGCGAGCTGCGCGAAGGGAAGCTGTCGGTTCGAAGGCTTCAGGGTTGGTCGTTGCAGCACTATCTCCACAACGTCGTGCTGCTCAAGGGCTTTGCCCTGTGCATGGTCAAGAACGCGCATGACACGCGACTGTTCGACCACTTCTCGTACCAGTTCGAGGAAGAACGGACCCATCCGGACCTGGCGAAGCGCTTCGGCCTCGCGCTGGGGCTCGGCGAAGAGGATTTCGCCAATGCCACCCCGGTCTTCGGGTGCCTGGTGCACACCAGCCGAATGATCCACGGCATGCTGTTGGGTTCGCCCGCGGAGAACCGGGTCGGAGCCCTGGTGGACGAGAGCATGGTGCGCCGCTACTCGGAAGAGTTCAACACCCATGCGCGGAAGCACTACGGCCTTGGCGACAATGCGTGCGAGTTCTTTACCGTTCACATGGTGGCTGACGAGGAGCACACGGCGCAGGCCTCGGAGGTCATCGCCCGCATGGCCACGACGCCGCGGGAACAACGGTTGGTACGAGAGGCCGCGCAGCACACGGTGCGCCTGAAACTGGGCAAGTTCGAAAGCATCTACGAGAGCTACGCGTAGCCCGGACCGCCGCCCCGGAACGGAGCCAATGAGAATCTACAACTTCGACCTTCTCGCCTATCCGCACGTGCCCATGGACATTCCGGGCACGCCGCTGCCCAGCAACCTGTTCGACCCGATGGAGGGATGCCGCAACTACGAAGAGCACTTCTACGAGATGGAGCACTGCGAGCAGCTCGGCTTCGAAGGCGTGCTGTTCAACGAGCACCACTACAGCGCCTACGGCACCATGCCCTCGCCCAACCTGGTTGCCGCCGCTCTAAGCCAGAGGACCAGCCGGATCAAGATCGGCGTGCTCGGGAACGTCCTGCCGTTGCGTCACCACCCGGTCCGTGTCGCGGAAGAGTACGCCATGGTCGACTGCATGTCGGGAGGCCGGCTGATCGCGGGCTTCGTGCGCGGCATCCCTCCGGAATACCTTTGGTACAACATCGACCCGAACGAATCGCGCGGGCGTTTCGAAGAGGCGTTCGAGCTGATCCTGCGGGCATGGAGCGAGCCCGTCTGGAGCTACCACGGCAAGTTCTTCCATCTCGAGAACTGCGCCACCTGGCCCCGCCCCGTCCAGCAGCCCCACCCGCCCATCTGGGTCGCCGCGCGCAGCGCCGAATCCATCGAATGGTGTGCGCAACGCCGAATCCCTATTGCCCAAGTGTACCAGACCGCTAGCCAGATCGAGGACACCTTCAACTACTACCGCAAGGTGGCCCGGGACGACGGTTGGGAAGCCGACCCCGGGCAGTTCATTCTGTGCCGGCACATCTACGTGGCTGAAACGGACGAGAAGGCGCGCGAGATCGCCGAGCCGGCATTGCGCTACTTCTTCACCCTCCTCAATCGCGGTTTCAAGCAGACGGCCAGCGCGGAGGGCGCACGCGTGAGACAGGCCCTCTACACCGACAAGTCGTTCAACTACTTCCGCGAAGAGAACCGCGAACGTCATGACTTCTCGACGCTGGGTTGGGAAGATCTGTGCCGGGTAGGCTACATCTGCGCCGGCAGCCCGGACACCGTCGCCCGGCAACTCAACGCGCAAATGAGTACCGTCGGCGCCGAACACTTCATGGGCATGTTCCACATCGGCAACCTTCCCCACAGCAAGGTGCTCGCTTCCCTGGACCTCTTCCACAAGAGAGTGATGCCGCAGTTGGAGGGGAGCCGGTAGGCCCGATTCGGGATAGTCTTGTGGCGGCCACCCAGCGAATCACCGACCTGAAGACCCTGGACGATCTCCTCGAAAGCGAGTCCATGAGGGGATTGTGGGTCGGCGAAGAGCGCTACTTCACCGAGCCTCGACCGTTCGGCGAGCCCCATCTCTGGAGGTGGGCGAAGATACAGGAGGGACTGGAGGCCGCGTCAAGAATCGTGCCGACGAACTTCAAGGGCTCCCGGCGTGCCATCACGCTCGTCCATCCGGACATCGCGGGAGGCACGAGCCACACGCTGGTCATGGCGGTGCAGTTGGTCAAGCCCGGGGAGGCCGTATACGCCCATCGCCACACGGCCGCGGCCATACGGTTCATTCTTGAAGGGGGAACGGATGCCTACACGGTCACCAACGGCGAGAAGTCCGTCATGGAGCCGGGCGACCTCGTGATTCAGCCGAACTGGAGCTGGCACAACCACATCAATGAATCCGGCCGGGACGCGGTCTGGATCGACGTTCTCGACGTGGGCCTCATGGCCATGCTGCGCACGATGTTTCAAGAGCCGCACCCCGCCGAGGAGCTGAAACTCTTCAACAGCACCACCGACACGACCGTCCGAAATCCCGGCGGCCTTGCCCCTCCGGGAAGGAGCCTCAAACAACTGGTCTATAAGTGGCGCGAGACCCTGCCCGCCCTGACCGGGATGCTTGCCGAAGACAGGAGCGCTTACGACGGGCGCTGTCTCGAATACCGCGACGCGGTCACGGGGGGACCGACATTCCCGACGTTTTCGTGCTGGATCCAGATGCTGGACCCGGGAGAGGAGACCTTGCTCCACCGCCACACCGCCAACCACCTGTACCATGGGTTCCGCGGCTCCGGCGTCGTCGAAGTCGAAGACACGGAACTTGCCTGGGCAGAAGGGGATTTCATGGTCGTTCCCAACTGGAGCTGGCACCGACACAGGAACGTCTCCGACACGGAGCCTGCCATCCTCTTCTCCGCCACGGACCGCCCTCTCCTGGAACGGCTCGGGCTATACCGAGAGGAAGACGGCAACGGCTAGTGTCGCGTCCTGGTGCGAAGATCCATCCGATGAAGGGGATGCAGGGCCAAGGGTCATAGAACTTCGACAGAATTCCGCAGGCTGACGTCCATGAAGTCCGCACGATTGAAGGTGAGTATAGCAGCGACGGCGACGTTTGTGTCTTCAATGACAGCACGGAGCACCGCATCAACAAGACTCAAGGGCCGGCCGCGTCGTTCCATATCCAAGACGGCTCGGTAAGAATCATGTCGGTAAGGTGAATCATCCAGTAGTGCCGTGTTCGGATTCATCACAAGGGCGTCGAAACGGGCCATGATCTCACGCCTTCTGGAAAATCGCGTATTGACGACCTCATACAACACCGGCCAAGGCAAAACGATCGGCAACATCTCCAGCCAATCCCGCTTCGCGCTGGCCGCTACATGATGCTCGTCTCTCGGGTCATACAAGGCGAAGAAGAAACCCGAGTCAGGCAGCAGCGCCCCCGTCATAGGACATCACCAAGGTCTTCCTCGTCGTCACCGTTCTCGCCGAATCCCTCCCACGGCGCGCTCTTTCGTCGTCCGAAGACATAGCGGCCCTTGCGATCATGAATAACGTATATCCTGGAACGTTTGTCCAGGGAGATCGCTGTCTGGATGTCTTCCCTCAAGGCACTCAGAAGATCACCATCATGCGTGTACTTCAAGAAGGCAACGCTGGAACCGCACTCCTTGGCACCCTGACCATCCAGCCATGAGTACAATCCCTCGTAGTCTCCGTTAACACCCAGGTCATAGCTCAACCAGATCGTGCTTCTCATCTCCACCTCCAGGCAGGACCGCAGGTATGAGGGCAAGTTTGTCCCCTACATCCGCGGGTTCAACCCGGATCGAACGGCGTCCGCGCCGCCGCCACGAAGATCTGCGACTGCGGGCGGATCTGAACGCTGGACACCAGCGAGAAGCCGGCTTCGGCCAGCAGCCACTTCCAGTCGTCCACGGTGTACTTGTTGTGGAAAGGGAACATGCGCAGCCAGCCCGCGCGCTGGCGCTCCGGCGGCTTGGTGCGGTCGCGCGGCCGGTCCTGGGCATAGCGGGCCAGGGGCATGCGCACCCAGTCGTCGAGCAGGAACAGGCCGCCCGGGCGGAGCACGCGTTGTACCTCCGCCAGCACGGCGAAGGGGTCGTCCAGCACGTGGAGCACTCCGGTCATGGACACCAGATCCACACTGCCGGTGTCCAGCCGCAACGATTCTCTCTCGACGTCGTGCACCGCCAGAGTCGGCGGCGCGCCGCGATAGCGCAAGCCGCGGGCGTGCTCGATCATGGCCGGGCTCATGTCGATGCCGTACAGCCGGCTGCCTTGGTGGCGTTCCGAGATGTCGCGCAGGAACAAACCCGGCCCGCAGCCCAGATCGACGATGGCGGGCTCGGCGGGAAGATGCCGCCCTACGTTGGCTCTGAAGACGGACCAGTATTGATCATTGAAACGCCTGGGGTAGCGCTCCACCATGCGTTCGACGAACTCCGCGTCGGATACGCCGTGAATTTCCTGTTGGGTGGGCATGGATGTTCACATGGATGTTCAATTGGCCGGGAACGTCGCATCCGCGGCGCCTCTCTCTGTCTCACGAGTCCAGCGTGGACTCCACGAACAGCTCATCCACCGCCACGGCCCGGTCCATGAGCCCCTGGTCGTGGGAGTAGCCCATGAAGCGCTCCAGGTTGGCGCGGTTGCGCTTGAGGCCGTAGGGCCAGTAGTCCTCGCCCAGGGCGTCCCTTTCCTCTTCATATAGATGCCGGGTCCACGCCAGACTGGACCAGTTGGGGTCGGAGTAGTACTCGCGGCACGCCGTCTTGGCATTCTCGAAGGCGTCCATGACGCTCTGCACGGCAAACGGATACTTCTCCAGCACCTCGTTCTTGAAGGCGACCACGTGCATGATGGGGTAGAAGCCGTTCTTGCGGTAGTACTTGAGTTCTTCGGCGCGGGCGTCTCGGAACAGCCGGCGGATCTTGTCCGAGCCGTCCACCACCTCGTCCGGCGGATGGGGCATCATGAGGGCGTCGATCTCGCCCCGCTCCAGCATGGCGCCGATGCTCTCGCCCTTCTCCAGGTAGCGGATGCTCACCCCTTCGGCCTGGATGGGCAGGGCCTCGGGCCGGTCGATGACCCACTTGATCTCGCGCCAGGGCACGTCGTATTCGCTCTGCAGGTCGCCCTTGGCGAGCACGGAGAGGGTCGTCTGGAACGTGCTGAGGCCCACCGTGCGGCCGACGAGGTCCCTGGGCGACTCGATGCCCGCGTCCACGTTGACCCACATCTGCGACAGGCTGAACAGTCGCCGGGGGAACACCGGGATGGCCTTGATGGGCATGTCGCGGCTCTGGGAGATGAGGTACGATGACAGCGACAGCTCGGCGATGTCGAACTCGCCCTGGAGCATGCGCTCGTGGCGCCGGGAACCGTGCCTCAGCGGGTGGGACTGGCCTATCTCCAGCACTTCGAGGTCCAGGCCTTCGGCGTTGACGCTTCCGTCGAACAGGGGCACGTGCCTGTCGTAGTGGGACAGGGCCATGGTCAGTTTGGGATCCGGCATGTGATCGTCGCTCCTTCCATAAGGGGTTGCACCGCGAATTGAAACGAGACTATACACTACCCATATCGGCACAGCCAAACCTGACCGGCGCCCGCGCCGCACGGAGGAGGGACGAACATGGCCCGAATACGCTACGTGGCCACCCTGAGCCGCGACCCCGACGCACTGGCGGGCTTCTACACCCAGTACCTGGGCATGAAGGAACTGGGACGCTCGCCGGAAGGAGACGTCTCCCTCACCGAGGGCCTCTACAATCTCACCCTGTTCCGCAAGCGGCAATCGCTGGGCGAGTTGTACATGCGCCGGGGGCTGCACCACATCGGCCTTCAGGTGGAGAATCTCGCCGAGGTACGCGCACGCTACCAGAAGTTCAACCCCCGGGGCATGGTGATCGCCGAGCCGGGCGGCCCGCACTACGGTACCATCCGCATCTTCGACCCGGAGTGCAATCCCGTGACCCTCTCGGAAGGGAGCTTCGGAGTGGAGGGGGAGCCCGAGTTGCCGCGCATCGCTCACGTCGCTTTCAACGCCCTCGACCCGGAGATGATCCTCCAATTCTACGTGCAGGTGCTGGGGCTCCGTGAGGTCGGGAACAGCTACGAGCGGCGGCGCAACGGCCTGCTCAACCGCTTCTGCGGCGACGGCTCCACCAACCTTGCCATCCACCCCTTCTTCACCTCCAGCGTCGGCCACGAGAAGCGCTTCGGCGTGAACCACATGGGTTTCCTGGTGAGCGACCTGGCCCAGAAGCTGGACGACCTGGGGAGCGTGGTGGCGGTGAAGCCGCGTCCGCCGGACCGGCCCTATGCCGAGTTCCGCTTCCGCGATCCCGAAGGCAACGCCCTGGACCTGTCCCAAAACAAGGGCTGGGAAGTGGACGTCGACAAGTGGGACCGGGCGGCGTGAGCGCGGGCGTCACGAGCACGGCGGCCTGGAGTCTGAACAGACACGGTTGAGTTTCTTTTCTTGGAAGGGAGAACGATATGGCCATCGAAGTCATGGACCTGATGGACAAGGGACGCAAGGACCTGAAGCGAGAGGTGGTGCTCAACACCAAGCGCTTCCACACGTGGGTGCACGTCTATCCCGAGCCCGGCGACAGGGACGACATGCACTGCCACAACGCCGACCAGAGCTTCTACGTCATGGACGGCGAGTGCACCATGCACTTCCCGGACGGCGGCAAGGCGGTGCTGACGCCGGGCATGGTGGCGCTCATCCACGGCGGCGACTTCTACCAGCTCGAGAACTCCGGCACCGGCCCGATGATCCTCATGGGCAACCGCTCGGGTCCGTCCGAGGACATCAAGCACATCAACTACGAGCTGCGGAAGGACCTCAAGGAACTGCCCAAGGAGGACCGGGAGCGCATCGGCAAGGGCGGTCCGGTATACGTAAGCCAGCTGGCGCAAGACGGTTGATCTCGCGCCATGGCTCTCGACTATCTGCCCATCCTGGCCGAACGCGCCGCCCCGAAGCCGCCGCGCAAGCTCCGGCGCACGCCACGGATCGCGTGGCAGCCGCTGGCAAAGCCGCTGAACGAGATGCGCGTGAGCATCGTCACGAGCGCGGCCATCCGCCAGACCAACCAGCGCGCGTTCACCGCGGGCGGCGACACGAGCCATCGCCGTATCGCCGCCAATCCCGACGTCGAGATCACCGTCGACCACCACTCGCCCGTGGGCGCCCACATTCGCATGGATGCCGAAGTCGCCTTTCCCAGGCACGCGCTCACGGCGCTGGCGGCAAAGGGCGTCGTCGGCAGCGTCGCTCAGGCACACTTCTCCATATACGGCGGCGTCTCCGACCACGACGCCATCACCGGAACGCTCGCGCCGGAGCTGGCGCGCAGGCTCGCGTCCATGCGCGTGGACCTGGCGCTTATGGTCCCCTACTGACCCTACTGCCACGAGACCGTGAGTCTCGTCGCCAACGTCATTGAAGCCTCCGGCATCCCGACGCTGCTGATCGGCACCGTGCGCGACATCGTGGAACGGGTCAAGCCGCCACGGGCGGTGTGCATCGACAACCCCGTGGGGCGCACCTTCGGACGCCCACGGGCGCCACGCCGGCGCGAGTCCCTGCTGGCGGAAGCCTTGGGCCTCGCGCATTCTTTCAAGCGCAAGGGGCAGATCATCGACATCCCCGGCAACTGGACCGACCGCCCGGGCGCGTCCTGGCAGGACATGGTGCGGAGGGAGATCCTGCGGCTGCCGCGGCGTTGAGATACAGGACTACGTTGACGGGGCGAACGAGATCCGTCGCCCCGGACCGTCACTCCCGCGAAACAGGCTGTGTAAACATCACTTCCCGGCGACGCCAAGCCAATGCGTCATTCCCGCGCAACAGGCTGTGTCAAAACGTCGGTCGGACAAGAATTGGCGCCAAACCACCGAGCTGTCATTCCCGCGGAAGCGGGAATCCATGGGTGGGGAGGGGCCGAATGGGCCTATTCCCGCCTCACCCCGCCTGGATTCCCGCTTCCGCGGGAATGACTCATCGGGGTGGAGCGGGATTCTGTAACTACCAGAAATCATTGAACAAGATATTATTTTCATATCAATGACGTTTCTGGGGGTTGTTGCCTCTCTCGCACGTCAAATCCTCTGAACCGTCGTGGAGTCCTTCAACGCCTCGTACGCCCGCAGCCCCACGGCCAGGTCCATGATCCCCATCCCCTGAAGCTTGAACAGCGTGATCTCCTCGGCCCGGGTGCGGCCGCGGGCGTTGCCCAGGATCACGTCTCCCAGCTCGTACACACCGTCCCAGTCCAGCACTCCGTCCCGCACCGCCCGGAAGAGGTCGCTCTCGTTGGCTTCCACGGTCCCCTTCGAGGTGACGCAAACGCGCGCGGCCCGGCGGATGGCGTCGTGGTCGATCTCCTCGCGCACGCGGGTCTTGTCGCCGTTGGCGATGGAGGTGACGTGCATGCCCGAACGAAGGGCCCGGCCTTCGAACACCGGGCTCTGGGCGTTGGTGGCGACGATGACGATGTCCGCTCCTTCCAACGCGGCCTCGGCGCTGTTCACGGCGGCGGCCTCGAGATCCAACGTAGCTCCTGCCCGTTCGGCGAACCGCAACCGGTTCGCCGGCGTGGGACTGAAGACCCGCACGGCTTCGATGGAGCGCACCGCGCACACGGCCTCGAGCTGCGTGAAGGCGTGCTTTTCGCTGCCGATCACCGCCACCCGCTTGGCGTCGACAGGGGCCAGGTACTTGGCGCCGACGCCGCCGGCCGCGCCGGTGCGAAGCTCGTTGATGGCGCAGTCCTGGAACATGACCAGCGGCTCGCCGGTGTCCACGCTGTATAGGATCACCGTCTCGTGGTGGATGACCCGGTCTTGGTCGGTCTGGAGGTAGGCGCCCATGGCGCCCTTGAAGGACCCCGGCAACACGCCGAACAGCATCCGGTTGGCGTGGTGGATGCGCCGCCGCGGCAGCACCACGGCGTTGCCGCGGGCGGTCTCCACCAGGGATTCCTCCACGGCCTCGATGGCCTGCGCCATGGGAATGATGGTGGCCGCCGGTGTCGCCTTGATGAACAGCATGCGTGATCTCCCGTTTTCGGAAATCCTGAACCGCCCCGATCAATGGTCGCCAAGCAGGACGGCAGCCTTCGACTTGGCTTTCCAAACCTGTCCTGAGTTTGTCGAAGGGCTCGCGGTGCACGCGCCGTCGCGGTCGATCAGGGGCTTCCTTCCCGTGTAAGCGCCCAACCCTTCACGGCCCGGGCAAGTCCAGGCCGGCGAACCTGTCCGGGGGTAGTCTGCCATCCCTTGAACTGCCCGTCCAGGAACGCTATTCAACATCAACGGCAAGTGTCCTGTCCCCTTGACAGCCTCGTATAGGATACGCGGGACGGAACGCTCCGCGCTTATCGTTTCGGCGCACCCGCCGATCCCGCCCGCTTTCGCTTCCGCGCGACGCCGTGTGCGCGGGGCAGCGGCCATCCAAAAAGGAGAACCCCCATGGCCATCAACGGTACCAAGGTCATCGACCTCGACAGCCATCTGGTGGGCGACGTGGCGAACTGGAAGCACTGCATCGACGATGCGTGGAAGGAGCATCTTCCGCGGCCGCTTCCCACGGCCCCCGACGAAAGGCGCAAGACCTTGGTGGGGACGCGCATCATGGTGGGTTCGGAAGTGACCCGGCAGAGCGGGGAAAAGCCCAACTGGCACAAGGCGGAAGACCTGGCGGCCGGGGGCCGGGTGCGGAACCTCGACAAGGACGGCATCGACGTGGCGGTGCTCTCGCCCAACTCGCCGGCGCTGGACTTGGTGTGGTTTCCGGACGACCCGGAGCTGGCGGCGGCCTATTGTCGCGCCGAGAACGACTACATGCGTCAGTACGCCGGAGAATTCCCGGAACGCCTGCAATGGGCGGGCGTCATTCCGTGGCAGGACGTCGACCTGGCGGTCAAGGAACTGCACCGCATGGCGGACATGGGCAACCAGGCCCTCAACATGAAGGCGGTGCCCCTGGGCGGACGCCAGTGGTGGGACCCCTACTACGACCCCATCTACGCCGAGTTGGAGAACCTTGGCTGGCCCATCATCATCCACGACACCAAGCACGAGTCCATGGGCCAGGAACGGTTCGCCGACAACTTCTTCTTCTCTCACATGGTGGGCCGCGTCTTCGAGTCCATGGTGTGCATGATGACGTTCGTCTGCGGCGGCGTGCTGGAACGGTTTCCCAAGCTGAACCTCGTGTGCCTGGAGACCGGCGCCTCCCAGATGCCCTGGTGGCTGGGGCGCATGGACGAGCACCACGAGAAGCTGCCGCACTTGGTGCCGTGGCTCAAGATGAAGCCGAGCGAGTACTTCATGCGCCAGGTCTACGTCGGTTGCGAGCCGTTCGAGGACGAGCACTTCGAGCTGGCGGTGGAGATGCTCGGCGACGACAACATGGTGCTGGCCACGGACACGCCGCACTGGGACTCTTCCCCTCCCGGCACGGTGACCCGCCCCATCATGGAGAGTGACAAGCTCACCGAAGAGAACAAGCGCAAGATCCTGGGCGAGAACGCGGCCCGGATCCTGAACTAGTTGAACTAGCGTCCTTCGACTTCGCTCG
>JAJEAI010000171.1 GCA_022824205.1 Candidatus Binatia bacterium | reverse complement strand
CGCCACGCCGGCCGATGCGGCGGGCGCGACGGCGGCGGGCGCACCGGTTGCCGGGGCGGCGTCTGGCTCCCGCGCCGCGCCGGGCACCGCCGTTGGCGCGGGGTCGGCCACCGATTCGGCATTCCGCCCCGACTTCTCCGGCGCCGTGTCGAACAGCTCGAAGATGCGTTCGGCCGCGGTCATGGCCGCCTGGATCACGGCGTACTTGTTGCTGAAGTCGCGCAACGGCACGAACAGCCGGCGGATGTACTCGCTGAAGGCCACAAAGGTGCCGATGCCCACCACGCCTTGCAGCACCTCGCCGCCGCCGTACCACAGTAGCAGCGCGATGCTCAACGAGCCCGCGGCCTCCACCATGGAGAACAGCGACGCCTCGTAGACGTTGGAACGCTTGATGGCATCCCGGTGGGCGCGGTTGAGGTCGTCGAACTCCTCGAAGCTCCGGGCCTCGCGGTTGAAGAGCTGGATCACGGCCATGCCCGGGATGGCCTCGCCCAGGTAGGCGTTGACCCGGGCGATGCGCGTGCGGATGAGGCGGTAGGTCTGGCGCGCCTTGAGGCGGAAGACGTTGATGCCCAGCAGCAGGAACGGGATCAGCGCCAGCGACACCAGCGCCATCTCCAGGTGCAGCGACATCATGATGGCGACGATGGCCGCGATCAGCACGAGGTCGGCCACCAGGTTCATGGCGCCGGCGGCGAACATCTCTTGCAAGACCTCCACGTCCGTGGTCATGCGGGTCATGAGCCGGCCCACCGGGTTGCGGTCGAAGTAGCTCATGGGCAGGCGCTGCACGTGGGAGAAGAGCTCGACGCGCAGGTCGGCGAGGCAACGCTGCGCCACCTTCATGGACAGGTAGTACTGGAAGAAGAAGGCCCCGGCCTCCGCCGCCAGCGCGCCGGCGAACAAGAGGCCGGTGGTCATGAGCGTGAGGCCGTCGCCCGCGCTGACCGCGTCGATGCCGATCTTGAGCAGCAGCGGCTGGGCCAGGTTGAAGCACTGGTGCACCGGCAGGAGCAGCAGCGACAGGAAGAATATCTTCCGGTGCGGGCGCAGGAACCGCCACAGACGCAAGGCCAGCTTCAGGTCGTAGGCCTTGCCGGAGATGCTGTCCTGTTCTTCCGGCGCGTTCATGGCCGCGCTGTTCCTGATGCCTCCACCGGCGCGCATGGCCCTACAGCTCCTCCAGCTCGTCCGACATCTGCTGGCGCCGGTACATCTGCGCGTACAGCCCGTCGGCGCGCAGCAGCGACTCGTGGTCGCCGCGCTCGACGATGCGGCCCCCGTCGAGCACCAGGATCTCGTCGGCTTGCTTGATGACCGCCATCCGGTGCGAGATGATGATACAGGTCTTGCCCTTGAGCACGCTCTCGAAGCTGTCGAGGATGCGCTGCTCGGTGTGCGCGTCCACGCTCGACAGGCAGTCGTCCAAGATCAGGTAATCGGGATTCGCCAGGATGGCCCGGGCCAGGGTGGCCCGCTGCTTCTGACCGCCGGAGAGTGCGATGCCCCGCTCCCCCACCCGGGTGTCGAGGCCGTCCGGGAAGACCTCCACCTCGCTCTCCAGATCGGCCACGTCCAGGACCCGGCGCACCTCCTGCTCGCTGGCATGGGCATCGCCGAACTTGAGATTGTCCTGGATGGAGGTGGAGAAAAGGAACGGATCCTGCGGTGCGTAGCCGATGGCGCCGCGCAGTTCTTCCAGGGAGAGCGCCCGGACGTCCACGCCGCCCATGCGAATGATGCCGGAGGTGACGTCGTAGAGGCGCGGGATCAGGTGCGTCAACGTGCTCTTGCCCGCGCCGGTGCGCCCGACGATGGCAACCTTCCGCCCCGGCGGCACCTCGAAGCTGATGTCCTTGAGCACCGCGTCGCCGCTGGCGGCACCGTTGTAGGCGAACGACACGCGATCGAACTCGATGCCCCGCTCCTTGTCCCGCAAGGGCACCGGATGTTCGGGATCGGCGATGGCCGGCTCCACCTCGAAGATTTCCTCCAGCCGTTCCATGGCGGCGCGCCCGCGCTCCAGAAGCGAGATCATCCAGCCGAAGGCGGCCATGGGCCAGGCGAGCACGTTCAGGTACAGGATGAAGGCCACCAGGTCCGCCACGCCGCTCTGCTCGCGCATGATGAGCCAGCCGCCGTACCACAGCACCACCAGCACCGTGAGCCCGTGCAACGCCACCATAATGGGGTTGATCAGGCCGCGGCAGCGGGCGAGGTCGAGGCTGCGCACCTGGTACTCGTCGTTCATCCCGGTGAAGCCGGCGGTCTGGGGTTCCGCCTGTACGTACGCCTTGACCACGTGCATGCCGCTCAGGTTCTCCTGCACGTGCGCGCTCATGCGCGACATCTGCCGTTGCACCCGCAGCGACGCCCGCTGGATGCGCCCGCGGAACTGCCGGAACACCAGCGCCAGGAGCGTCAGGCACGCGCCCACCGCCAGGGTCAACTGCCAGTTCATGGCGAACATGAACACCGCCGCGTAGACCAGGTAGAGCGGCGTGTTCACCAGGTTGAGGAAACCGGGGCCCAGCAGCATGCGCACCGCGTTGATGTCGTTGACCGCCCGGGACATGAGGTCGCCGGTCTTCTGGGCCTGGTAGTAGCCGAGGGGAAGCTTCTCCAGGTGGGCGAAGAGGTCGTTCCGGAGATCGTACTCGACGTTCCGGCCCGCGTTGAAGATGATGGAGCGGGAGACGCCCCGCAGGAGCCCGCCGCCCGCCGCGGCCAGGGCGATCAGCAGCACGTAGCCGCCCAGCTCGGAGTCAGGGTCGCCGCGCTCGATGACGTCGATGGCTCCGCGCACCCACCACGGCACCACCATGAGCAGGCTGGTGGTGCCGATCAGGCACACCCCGCCCGCCAGGTAACGGCGCCGGTAGCGCCACAGATAGTCGATCAACCGTCCGATGCCGGTCATGGTGCGAAGAAGTAGACCCCCTGAAAAATCGGGTAGTTGCACGTCTCGCGGGAGGCGGGCCGCCGCAAAGGCGCTCGATTCAATTTAGCCAACGCGCCAGCGGATTGCCAATCGCGCGGCCATCCGCCCAAGACGGCCTCATCTTGACAATTCCACCGGGAATTGATACTCCACAGTCGTAGTTCGTTCAGTTTTTCCTTTGAAATCGAAGCTCTCGTCGGTTGTGCCCCAGGGGCCGTCGCCGCCCGATACCGGCGGCCCGGGGAGCACGAGCAGGACCCGCACATGGCCGAGCTTGAATCACCGCACCAGAGCCGCCTGTACTCGGATCTGGCCCCGCTCTACGACAAGACGTTCGCGAGGTTCTTCTACGCGCGCGAACGGACGGTCATCAATGACCTGGACATCCCCAAGGGGGCCGAGATCCTGGAAGTGGGCGTCGGCACCGGCGCCTCGTTCCCCGCCTACCCGCGGGGCTGCCACGTGGTCGGCATCGACCAGGCCCCTCTCATGCTCGCCCAGGCCCGCGAGAAGATCGCCAAGAACGGCTGGCGCCATCTCGAAGTCATGGAGATGGACGCGCTGAACCTTGACTTCGCCGACAACGCCTTCGACTACGTGACGGCGTTCCACGTGGTCACCGTGGTGCCCGATCCGATCCGGATGATGGCCGAGATGCGTCGAGTCTGCCGGCCCGGCGGCACCATCTGCATCGTCAACCACTTCACCACCGAATCGCCCTTCTGGGGCCGGCTCACCCATTCCCTCGACCCCATCACCCGCCGGCTCGGCTGGAGCACCCACCTCAAGCTCAAGCCGTTCCTCAAGGACACCGGCTTCACCGGGTGCAGAGCCTACCGGTTCTCGCGCTTCTCGCTGTACACGGTGGTGGTGGGGACGAACGACAAGGAATAGACCCCGCGGACCTCCGGTCAGGGCGGACCCTGCCCGATGTCGGCCAAGCCGATCGCCGTCACACGCTCCGCCAGCGTGAACCGCCGCCGCTCCGCCATGGGTGGCCCAGAACCAGCAGCGCCGTTACGGTGTCCGCGAACAAACGTTAATCAGCATAGACTGTGGATCTTGCGTCCGCTTCGAGCTCATCTCTAAACTCGGCGAGTTCGCTCCTTAGTTCCTCATCGTTCGGCGACTCCCGTAGAGCCATCTCCAGCACTCGAATCTTGAGTTGCCTGAGAAGGACCGCGAGTTTCGTGAAGCTGTTTGGCACACCGAGATTGTGGACTTCCCAATTCCGATTGAAGAATGGCCTTTCGTAGTACGCCACCGCCTGATATTTTACGAAATCCCATTCCAGTCTCCGAGCGCACTCCTTCAGTTCCTCCTCCAGCCCTTCGTCCGCCGCGACGAATGTATCCGTGAGTTGGTGCAGTCGCGCAAGCTCCGTCTCGATGCGCTCGACAACATGAAGTGCAGAAGCCTCTGCGTCTATAGGAATGGCGAGATCCGGTACAGCGTGTTCCAGGCGGTTGATGCGTTCGAGGTTAGCCCAATAGAGGCGTATCTCTTCCTCAATTCTAGGAAGAATGTCGTCTCCGATCGTAAACGATGAATCCGCGACAGAAGCTTCATGGCGAAGCTTCATAGTCCTTAGTGATTCAGCGGTGTAGGTCTCCACATCGGAATCGATCTCGACGTGATGGCGATGGCAAAGAACCATCAAGTTACTAAAGTCTCGTCGGTTCTCGTTCGACATCTCATCATTATACCCTGGTCCGCCGGGTGAAGCCGCCTCGATGTGACAGACTCTCCCCACGTACAGGTTCGTGTCCGTTACCAGGACATCACTACAACCAGGGAACGCACATTGGTTCCCGGATTTAGCAAACAATGCCTTGATAGTAGTCGCGCTAGGCTGCAATCTTGCCATAGACCAAACTCAATCGTGTCGTACCGGTGTCGAGCGCTCAGACTGACCCCCACGGGTCCAACAGCGTCACCTCCATGTCCGCGAAATCCCGTATGTTGTGGGTGACGAGCGTCAGACCGTGCCGTCGCGCGACGGCGGCGATCTGTGCGTCAGCCATGGGCTTCGGACGTCCGGTCCGGTCGCCATCGCCCATGATATCGCCCCAGATCACGGCTGCTTCACGGTCAAAGGGAAGTATCCGACTCTGAAACTGGGCCGCCAGATCATGGTCGATCCAGCGCTCGAAGCGTTTCCTCCTCTCCCCATCTTTCATGCGGCGGACACCACGCACCAGTTCCCCAAGGCTGATCGACGCGAGGAACAGGTCATGGGCTACTTGGCGACCGATCCAATCAATGACCCGACGTTCGGGCCGCGGCTTGAAGGTTTCGCTGATCACGTTCGTGTCGATCAGGTATGCCATTATTTCAGGTCGACCGGTCGTCCCGTCGTTCCATCACGTTCGATCACCAAGTCTTCTCCGACGAGAGGCGAGGCGCGCAGGAACGCCACGAGATCACGGCCGGTGCGCGCAGGTTCCATGGCGGTCATCGCCGCGAAGGCATCACGTACCCTCCTGGCCTCATCGCCGCCTGCGCGAAGAACGCCGGCCATGGCCTTTACGAGCCTGGTATCGTTTGCGGGAACGGTGATCTCCACGCGCCGAAGTCCCTCGGCGAGCGCTCGTACGCGGTGCCGAGCGACACGGGATTTCGATCCTTCAGGTTCAGGTCGTCTAGCCATCGGAACCTCCTCGGTAACGTTACCGGATTCTGCATCAAACACGGGACGGAAGCAAGCGCCGGATCCGCGCGTCCCACGACGTCACGGAATGGGCGGGTTCACGAGCACGTTCTCCGTGGCGGCAGCTCCGTCCCCTCCTGTCACCTTCACCTTCCTGCCTTCGATGACGAGCCGGCCTTCGCTGTAGAGTTGAATCGCCCGGGGGTAGATGCGGTGTTCCTGTGCCAGGATGCGCTGGGTGAGGGTTTCCTCGGTGTCGTCGGGGAGGACGGGGACGACGGCCTGGATGATGACGGGGCCTTCGTCACAGCCTTCGCTGACGAAGTGGACGGTGCAGCCGGCGAAGCGGACGCCGTAATCGAAGGCCTGCCGCTGGCCGTGCAGGCCGGCGAAGGCGGGCGACAAGGCGGGGTGGATGTTCATGATGCGGTTGGGGAAGCTCTGCACGAAGTAGGGCGACAGGAGGCGCATGAACCCCGCCAGGACGACGAGTTCCACGCCCTGGCTCCTCAGATGCTCCACCACTACCCGGTCGTAGGCCTCCCGCGACGGGTGGTCGCGGTGGTCGATGACGGTGGTGGGGATGTGGTGGTTGCGGGCGCGTGTAAGGCCGTAGGCACTCTCCCGGTTGCTGACCACCGTGCGGATCTCGGCGTCGAGGCGGCCTTGCTCAATGGCGTCGATGATGGACTGGAGATTGGTGCCGCCGCCGGAGAGTAGTACACCGATGGGGACGTGTCGCTTCATGGGATGGCTCATCTTCTCGTTTCACTGACGGCCGTGAAAGACGGACTGCGAACCCGGCCGTACGGCCACGAGGGGGCTCGGCGGCGGCGACCCGCCTACCTGATGAACGACACCCCGCGGCGTCCCTTGCGGATCTCGCCGATGACGGCGTACGGTGCGCGGCGGCGGCGTAGCGCGCGCTCCACGCCGGGCGCGTCTTCGGCGCTCACCACCAGGGCCATGCCGATGCCGTTGTTGAAGGTGCGGTCCATCTCGGCCTGATCCACACCGCCCAGCCGCGCGATGAGGTCGAAGATCGGCGGCACGGACCAGCTTCCCCGGCGGAGCCACGCGCGCAGGCCGGTTGGCAGGACGCGCGGCAGGTTCTCCACCAAGCCGCCCCCGGTGATGTGCGCGATGCCCTTGATGCGGTGGCGCGCGCCGAGCGCGCGGAGGAGCGACGCGTAGATCCGGGTCGGCGTCAGCAACTCGTCCGCCAAGGACTTTCCCAGGTCCGCCACCCTCGACTTCAGCTTGAGCCCGCCGGTTTCCAGCAGGACCTTGCGCGCCAGCGAGTAGCCGTTGCTGTGGAGCCCGCTGGACGAGAGCCCGATGACCACGTCGCCGGCGCGCACGGCCCGCGGATCGGGTATGCGGTCCTTCTCGACGACGCCGACGCTGAAACCCGCCAAGTCGTACTCGCCGTCCGCGTAGAAGGACGGCATCTCCGCGGTCTCGCCGCCCAGGAGCGCGCACCCGGCCTGACGGCAGCCCTCCGCCACCCCGCCCACCACCGCCCGGAGGGTGGCGGGCTCGACCTTGCCGGTGGCGAAGTAGTCGAGGAAGAACAGCGGCTCGGCCGCCTGGGTGAGGATGTCGTTGACGCCCATGGCCACGAGGTCGATGCCCACGGTGTCGTGGCGCTCGGCCATGAAGGCGATCTTGAGCTTCGTGCCCACCCCGTCGGTGGAGGAGACCAGGATCGGGTGCCGGGCGCGCACGCGCGAGAGGTCGAAGAGCCCGCCGAACCCGCCGATGCCGCCCATGACCCCGGGCCGCTCGGTCTTGCGGGCCATCGACGCGAAGGAACGCACCAGCCGGTTGGCTCCTTCGATGTCGACGCCGGCGTCCTTGTAGGTGAGCTTGGCCATGGCTGATGAACTAACCCTTCGAATCGTCATTGATATGAAGTTAAATCTTGTCCAATGAATTCAGGTAGTTACAGACGTGCGTCTTCGTCCCTTCCGGCCCCGGCCCTTCGTCATTGCCGCCCCCCCTCTTCGTCATTCCCTGCCCCCCTCCCAATACGTCATTCCCTGCCCTCCTCCCAATGCGTCATTCCCGCGGAAGCGGGAATCCAGGCGGGGTGGGCCTGGGGCAATGGGGCCGCCACACCGCCACCCATGGATTCCCGCTTCCGCGGGAATGACGTATTGGGGGGGCGGGAATGACGGAGAGGGGCGGGAATGACGGAGAGGGCCGGCAATGACGGAGAGGCGCGGCAATGACGATTCGAGGGGCGGGCCGCCGTCCTACTGCTGCTGGCCTTGCAGCAGCATCTCCAGCGCCCGCCGCGCCGCCTCCTGTTCCGATTGCTTCTTGCTCCGGCCTTCTCCCTGGCCCACCAGGTGGCCGTCCACGCGGATCTCCGTCTCGAAGCACTTGTCGTGGCTCGGGCCGGTCTCGCGTACCAGCCGGTAGGTGGGGGGGACGCGGTAGAGCCGCTGGCTGACTTCCTGGAGACGGGTCTTGTAGTCGTCGAGACCCAGGCCCGTGTAGTCCAGGTCGGCGGCGAAATGCCGCTCGACCACGGGCTTCACCGCGTCGTAGCCGGCTTCCCGGTAGATGCCGCCCAGCAATGCCTCCAACGCGGCCGACAGGATCGATTCCTTGCGCCGGCCGCCGGTGCGCTCCTCGCCCTTGCCCATCCGCAGCATGGCGCCGACGTCAACCGCGCGCGCCTTTTCCGCCAGCACCTTGCGGTTCACCAGGGACGCGCGCATGCGCGAGAGGTCGCCCTCGCTCTTGTCCGGGAACCGGCGCATGAGCATGTCGCTTATGACCAACCCCAGGACGGCGTCACCCAGGAACTCCAGGGTTTCGTTGTGCGCCTCCATGCCGCCGCCGCAGGAGACGTGGGTCAGGCAGCGGTTGAGCAGCAAGGGATCCCGGAAACGGTAGCCGAGAGCGTCCTGGAAGCGCTGCAGGTCGACTCGATCCTCCATCAGCCTCGCGCCTCTCCCCGGAGCCGGCCATGCGACCATTCCTGAAGCGTGACCGGGACCTCACGGTGCACCAGATCGGGACCGCCGGCAAACTGCACCGGGAGGTAGTTGCGGCTGTAGCCCTTGAGCCATCCCGGCTCGCCCGCCACCGGCTCTTCCGCCAGAACCGACACCTGGCTCCCCACCTGGCCGCGGGAGAACTCTTGCTTCTTCCGCGCGCCCAGCTCCCGCGCCCGGCGCGAGCGCTCCTTCTTCTCGGCGGGAGGCACTTGGTCCGGCATCGCAGCCGCGGGCGTGCCCTGGCGGGATGAATAGGGAAACACGTGGAAGTAGGTCAGCGGCAGGCCGTCCAGGAAATCCAGCGACGCGGCGAAGGTGTCTTCGCTCTCCCCCGGAAAACCCACGATGACGTCGGTGCCGAGGGCGGCTCGAGGCAGCTTGCCGCGCGCCCGCGCCATCAACCGGGCGAAGTAGGCGGTGTCGTAGTTGCGCCGCATGCGCTTGAGGATGCCGTCGTCGCCCGCCTGCACGCACACGTGCAGGTGCGGGCAGATCACTTCCGAATCCGCCATCACCGACAGCAGCTCGTCCGTGACTTCCCGCGGATCCAGGGAACTCAGGCGCAACCGGGAGATCAACCCACTGCCGGCGATGCGCCGCACCAGCTCGCTCAGCGAAACGCGCGGCGTCAGGTCGTGACCATAGCCGCCGAGATGGATGCCCGTGAGCACGATCTCCGGGAAACCGGCCTCCGCGAGGCCGCGCACCTGATCGAGGACCCGTTCCGGCGGGACGCTGCGGCTGCGCCCGCGGGCGGTGGGGATGATGCAGTAGCTGCACGCGAAGTTGCAACCCTCCTGCACCTTGAGAAACGCCCGGGTTCGGCCCGGGAAACGCCGGGCGCCCAGCACTCCGACGGCGCGCTCGTCGCGGGGATTCCCCACGGAGACGGCGGGGCCGGCGTTCGACTCGCCGTCGGTGACGCAACGCACCAGCTCGTCCATGCGGTTGAGGCCCACCACGCGGTCCACGCCCGGGACGCGGGACACCTCTTCGGGACTTACCTGAGCATAGCATCCGGTAACCACCACCCGCGCCGCCGGGTTGCCCCGCCTGGCCTTGCGCACGAGCTGGCGCGCCTCCCAGTCGGCGCGATCCGTGACCGTGCAGGTGTTCACGACGTACACGTCGGCCGGCTCCTCGAACGGAACGAACGCGCAGGACTCCCGCGCCAACCGTTCCTGGATTACGGCGCTGTCGTACTGGTTGATCTTGCAACCCAGCGTCTTGATGGCTACGCGCATCGGGTCTCCACGAGAGTCCCGCGGTCATCTCTCGGCGCATCGGTCCCCGCGTGGCCGGCTGCCTTGTCGATCCAGCCGCCGCCAAGCACCTGGTCGCCGCGATAGAACACCGCGGCCTGACCGGGGCTGACGGAAGGAAGCGGGTCGGTTGGGCGAACCTCCACCGTGTGATCGTCCAGGGGGCGCAGCGTACAGGGCGCCGGCCGCGAACGGTAGCGAATCTGCACTTCCGCGGCCGTCTCCCCTTCCGGAGGCGGCGCGATCCAGTTGAGGCGGCTCGCGGTGAAGACCCCCGCGCACAGCTCTTCGCGCGCACCCACCACCACCCGCCGTGCGTCCGCGTCGATGCGCAACACGTACAAGGGCCGCGGCGCCGCGATGCCGAGGCCCCTTCTCTGGCCCACGGTGAAGCGATGGATGCCGTCGTGGTGGCCGAGCACGCGGCCGCGGCTGTCCACGATTTCCCCGGTGCCGAGTTGCCCTGGGTGGGCCATGGACGCCACCAGCGCCCGGTGGTCTCCGAGGCAGATGTCCTGGCTCTCGGGGCGCTCGGCCACCGGCAAGCCCAACTCACGCGCCTTGGCGCGCACGGCGTCCTTGTGAAACGCCCCCAACGGGAACACGATGCGCTCAAGCTGGCGCGGCGTGAGCGCGAAGAGAAAGTACGACTGGTCCTTGTTCCGGTCCGCGCCACGCATCAACCCCGCCCGGCCGCCACCGGTCGCGACGCGAGCATAGTGGCCCGTGGCCACGCGGCCGATGCCGCGGGGCTCGGCCCATGCCAGCAGCCGTTCGATCTTGAACTCGCGGTTGCACGCGACGCAGGGATTGGGCGTGGCGCCCTCCAGGTAGCTACGGGCGAAGGGCTTCACCACGGACTCGCGAAAGTCGCCGCGCTGGTCGAGCACCGTATGGGGAATGCCCAGCACCGAGGCCACCTCTTCCGCGCCCCGATGGTCCGAGCAGTTGCGCGGCCCCAGGTTCCGGCCCTCCCACAGGCGCAACGACACCCCCACCACGTCGTACCCCTGCTCCCGCAGGAGAGCGGCCGCCGCCGAGCTGTCCACCCCTCCGCTCATAGCCACCGCCACCTTCTTGTCCGCTGCTGCCGTCACCGTGTCCTCACATGGTCCATGAACCGTCACAAGACTTCTCGAACCGTCACGAGACTCTTCGAATCGTCATGAGACTCTTCGAGTCGTCATTCCCGGCCCCCCGATACGTCATTCCCGCGGAAGCGGGAATCCAGGGGTGGGGGGGTGTGGCGGCGTCATTGCCCGGCCCCACCCCACCTGGATTCCCGCTTCCGCGGGAATGACTCGTTGGGGGGTAGCGGTATTCCGTAACTACCAGAGATCATTGAACAAGATTCTGTTTTCATATCAATGACGTATTCGGGGGGCCGGGAACGACATGTTGGAGGGCCGGGAATGATGCATTGCGGGCCGGGAATGACGATTCGAGGGTCAGTTCTTGTACCGCCGGATCTCTTTGTCCTCTTCCCGCTGCCGCGCCTCCAGCCCGCCCTGCTTGACGTCCAGCTCGTTCACCCGCTCTTCCAGCTTGCGGATGTGGTCGGCCAACTGGCCCAGGGACTTGGCCATGGGGTCGGGCAAGCGGTCGTGGTCCAGGGCGATCTGGTGTTCCACCGGATCCCGGTGCACGCCGTCCCCTTCCACCACCTTCCCGGGCACGCCCACCACGGTGGAGTTGGGCGGCACGTCCTTTACCACCACGGAGCCCGAACCGATCTTGCTGTTCCGCCCCACCACCACCGGTCCCAACACGGTGGCGCCGGCACCGATGATGACGCAGTCCTGCACCGTGGGGTGGCGCTTCTCCTTGCGCAGGCTGATGCCGCCCAGGGTCACGCCCTGGTACAGCGTCACGTCGTCGCCGATGTCCGCGGTCTCGCCGATGACCACTCCCATGCCGTGATCGATGAAGAACCTCCTCCCGACGGTGGCGCCGGGATGAATCTCGATGCCGGTGAGGAAACGGCCCAGGTGGCTCACGAAGCGCGCCAGGTTCTTCCAGCCGCCGTACCACAGCCCGTGGGCGAGGCGGTGAGCCAGCAACGCGTGCACGCCGGGGTAGCTGAGCAGAACCTCGCCGAGGTTCCGCGCCGCGGGGTCGCGCTCGAAGGCGACGCGCACGTCCTCTTTCAGAAGACTCCACATCGGCGGCTCCCGTGAAAGATCCGACTACCGCACGGTCTCGGTCACGCGCACGCGCTTCGGGGCACCGTGGTCCCGAGACGCCGGCAGGTCGCCGTCACGGGTGCCCGGATGCGCGGTTCGGCACGCGCATGGGCGGGACGAACGCGGACCCTTCCGTTCAGGACGCGGGCGCCGCCGCGGAATGGGCTTTCCCGGCGCGGCTCTTGCCCGCGTGGACCTTCTTCTTCCGGTCCTTGTAGAGCTTGTAGTCGATGCTGTCGACCAGCGCCTGCCAGCTCGCCTCGATGACGTTGTGGGAAACGCCTACCGTGCCCCAGTTGACATTGCCGTCCCCCGACTCGATGAGCACCCGGACGGCGGCGCTGGTGCCCTCCCCCGACGACAGCACCCGGACCTTGTAGTCCAGCAACTCCACTTCCTCCAGGGACGGATAGAAGCCTGTGAGGGCCTTGCGCAGGGCCTGGTCCAGCGCGTGCACCGGACCGCTGCCCAGGGCGGCCGCGTGCTCCATCACGCCGTTCACCTCCACCTTGACCGTGGCCTCGGACAGTGGCGGCTCGGTCTCCACCCGCTTCTCGTCGATGACCCGGAACCCGTCGAGGCGGAAGTTGCGCTTCTTCTTGCCCAATGCCTCCTGGATCAGAAGCTCGAAGGAAGCCTCCGCGGCCTCGAACTCGTAGCCCTGGCTCTCCAGCTCCTTGATGCGATTGAGGATCTGGTGCACGGCCTGGTCCTGGCCGTTCAGGTCGATGTCGTATTCCCGCGCCTTGTAGACGATGTTGCTCCGGCCCGACAGGTCCGACACCAGCACGCGCTGGCGGCTCCCCACCAGCTCCGGCTCGATGTGCTCGTAGGTCTCGCGGTTCTTGATGATGCCCGAGACGTGGAGCCCGCCCTTGTGCGCGAACGCGCTTTCGCCGACGTAAGGCTGGCGCTTGTTGGGCACCACGTTGGCCAGCTCGTACAGCAGGTGCGATATCTCCCGCAGCCGGCGCAACTGCGACGCCCGGACGATCTTGTGTCCCTGCTTCAACTGGAGGTTGGGCAGCACCGAGCACAGGTTCAGGTTGCCGCAGCGCTCGCCGAAGCCGTTGATGGTGCCCTGGATCTGGCGCACGCCGTTCTCCACCGCCGTCATGGTGTTGGCCACCGCCAGCTCGCCGTCGTTGTGGCAATGGACCCCCAGCGGCGTCTTCACCTCCTCCTTGACCCGCACCACCGCCGCCTCGACGTCGGCCGGCAGGCCGCCGCCATTGGTGTCGCACAGGACGATCCAGTCGGCGCCGCCCTCCTCCGCCGCCTTCAGGCACTCCAGGGCGAACTTCGGGTTGTTGCGGTAGCCGTCGAAGAAATGCTCGGCGTCGAACATCACCTCGTCGACGTGCTTCTTCATGTAGGCGATGGAATCGGCGATCACCTCCAGGTTGGCCTTCTGGCTGATGCGCAGGTCGTCGCGCACGTGCAGGTCCCAGGTCTTGCCCACCAGCGTCACCACCGGGGTCTTGGCCGCCAGCAAGAGCTTCAGGCTGGCATCCTGCGACGGCTTCACCGAAGGCCGCCGGGTGGTGCCGAAGGCCGCCACCCGGGTCTTCCGGAGGTTCAGCTTCGGCACCTCCTTGAAGAACTCGGCGTCGCGCGGGTTGGAACCGGGATAGCCACCCTCGATGTAATGAATGCCCAGCTCCGCCAGGCTCTCCGCGATGCGCAGCTTGTCCTTCAGGCTGAAGGAGACGTCCTCGCTCTGGCACCCATCCCGCAAAGTGGTATCGTAAAGCAACAAATTACTCATGCCCTCACCTGCCTTCGATCAGCGAAGCGTGCAGCGAATCCACGGCCCGGCGGCTGTCTTCCTCATTCACCACCACCGACACCTTGATCTCGGAGGTCGAAATCATCTCGATGTTGATGGACTGGTCGGCCAGCGCCTTGAACATCTTCGCGGCCACGCCCGCGTTTGTTCTCACCCCCACGCCCACCACCGAGACCTTGGCCACGCGGGTGTCGGCGGCCACCCCCTTAGCTTGGATCAAGGGCGCGGTTTTTTCAATCAATTCCATGGCCTTGGCATGGTCTTTCCTGGGCACCGTGAAGGTCACGTCGGTGGTCCCGTCCTCGCCGGCGTTCTGGATGATCATGTCCACGACGATGTTGGCGTCCGCGATGGGGCCGAAGATCTGCGCCGCGAGGCCGGCGCGATCCGGCACCCCGCGGATGGTGATCTTGGCTTCGTCGTTGTCGCAGGTCACTGCCGAAACCAGAGCCGAATCCATCTGCTCTTCCTCCTCGACCAGCCAGGTGCCCTCCACGTCGTTGAAACTCGAGCGCAGGTGCACCGGGACGTCGAATTTCTTCGCCAGCTCCACCGAGCGGATCTGCAGCACCCGGGCGCCCATGCTGGCCATCTCCAGCATTTCGTCGTAGGTGATGCGGTCGAGCTTCCGCGCCCGCGGGCATACGAAGGGATCGGCCGTGTAGATTCCGTCCACGTCCGTGTAGATTTCACACACCGCGGCGTTCAGGGCGGCGGCCATGGCCACGGCGCTCGTGTCCGAGCCGCCGCGCCCCAGGGTGGTGATGTTGTCGTCCTCGTCCACCCCCTGGAAACCCGCCACCACCACCACCTCCTGGCGCTCGAGCGCTTGCAGCGCGCGGGTAGCGTCGATGCTCTTGATGCGCGCCCGGCCGTACACGCTGTCGGTGGCGATGCGCACCTGGTGCCCGAGAAACGAGCGCGCCGGCTGCCCCAGGTCCTTGAGCGCCAGGGCCAGGAGCGCGCACGACACCTGCTCGCCCGACGCCAGCAGCACGTCGATCTCCCGGTCGTCCACGCGCGCCGACACCTGGTTGGCCAGGTTCAGCAGGCGGTTGGTCTCACCGGACATGGCCGACACCACCACCACCACGTCGTTCCCCGCTTCGCGCGTGGCCGCCACGCGTCTGGCGACGTTGCGGATGCGTTCCACCATGCCGACGGACGTGCCGCCGTATTTCTGCACGATCAGTGCCATCCTTCGAGTTCGCTAGTGTGGTGTGTCACAAACAGCTTGATGAATCCGCGAGGGCATTTTGTCGTCGCACTGGTTGTACGCGGGACACTTTCCTACGCCTCGTTACGCTCAGGACCAACGGGCGCGTTCGCGGCCCTGTCTCTCGCCGCGCCATCGTCTCGCCGTAATGCGGCGACCAGTTCCTCGTAACGCCGGCCTCGGGCGGCGAAGCGCAACTCCCGCCGGTCTTCGTCGACGTAGCGGAAGGCCACGGCCAGGAACTCGTCCACGCCGACGGCGTCCAGGCGCTCGAACCACTCGATGACGCAGACGCTGCCGGACGCAAAGTACTCCTCCAGGTGCAGGTCTTCCATCTCCGCACCCTGGGCCACGCGGAAGAGGTCCACGTGGACCAGTGGCACCCGTCCCTCGTATTCGTTGATGAGCGTGAAGGTGGGACTCCGCACCCAACTGTTCCGGCCCACCTCGAGCCCTTCGGCGAGACCGTGGACGAAGCAGGTCTTGCCGCTGCCGAGATCGCCCGTAAGGCCCAGGACCTCGCCACCGGCCAGGAGGCCGCCGAGGGTTCGCCCCAGCGCCCGGGTGGCCTCTTGCGAGCCTGTCGTGATCTGAAACGCGTTCGCCGTCATCCTTGAACCAGTTCCCGAATCTGCATCAGTTCCTTGATGGTGTGCGGCAATTCGTCGACGAGGTCCGACGCGATCAGTCCCACCTCGCCGCGTTGGTCCGCGACGCGGTCTCCGGCACGGCCGTGGAGATACACCCCCAGGCGCATGGCATCCTCCGGTCGCAATCCCTGCGCCAGAAAGCCGGCGATGATTCCCGCGAGGACGTCGCCCATGCCGCCGGTGGCCATGCCGGCATTGCCCGTGGGGTTGATGGCGATCCGCCCCTCGGGAGTGGCCGCCACCGTCCTCGCCCCCTTGAGCACCACGTAGCAGCGCTGCTCCGCGGCGAACGCGCGGGCGACGCCGATGCGGTCGGCGTTGACCGCCGCCGTGTCCAGGCCGGCAAGCCGGCCCATTTCCCCGGGATGGGGCGTCAGCACCGGCGCGACGCGCGCCTCCTTCAAGCGGTTGACGTCCGCCGCCAGGTTGTTGAGCCCGTCGGCGTCGATGAGCCACGGCAGGGCGCAATGCTCCAGCAGCGTTTCCAGTGTTCGTTGCGCGCCGTCATGGACGCCCACGCCCGGGCCGAAAAGGACCGCGTTCCTGCGCTCCGCCAGCCCCTCCCAGTCGGACGCGTCCAGCGCCAGCCACTGTTCCGCGCCCGGCTCGCCCAGGGTCTCGGTCATGGGCTCCACCAGCGCACCCGCCAGGATGTCGTTGAGCCCGCTGGGCGCGGCCAGCGTCACCAGCCCGGTGCCCACCCGCATGGCCCCGCGGCAGCCCAGCACCGCCGCGCCGGTCTTGCCGCGCGAACCGGCCATCACCAGCAGGTGGCCATAACTGCCCTTGTGCGACTCCTCCGCCCGGCGCGGCAGGAACCACACCAGGTCGGCGGAGTCCAGCAGCTCCGCGGACGGAGCGACCTCGGCCACGGCCTTGTCCCAGAGGCCGATGTCGGCCACCACCAGGTCGCCGCAATAGGTGACTCCGGGGTAGACTACCTGACCCGTCTTGGGGTAGCCGAGGGCCACCGTGACGTCCGCCTGTATCGTCGAGCCCAGCGGGCCGCCCTTGTCGGCATCCAGCCCCGACGGGGTGTCCACCGCGATGATGGGCAGGCCCGAGGCGTTCATCAGCTCCACCACATCGGCCAGGAACCCCTCGACCGGCGCGCGCAGCCCCGTGCCCAGGAGCGCGTCCACCAGGAACCCCTTGTCCGCGAAGCGCCCGCGCAGGGCGTCCAGATCGCCGCCGGGAATCTCGGTGAACCGGCCGCCCGCCGTGCGATAGCGCTGGAGATTCGTGGTCGCGTCCGGCGACAACTCGTGCGCCCGGGCCACGCACGCCACCTCGCACGGGAACTCCCGCTGGTGCAGCAGCCGGGCCACCACGAGCCCGTCGCCGCCGTTGTTGCCCTTGCCCGCCACCACCAGCGCCCCGCGCTTGGCCAGTTGCGTCCAGCGCTGGAGGATCACGTCCACCACGCCCTGCCCCGCGCGCTCCATGAGCCGCAGGCTCGGGACGCCGTGGCCCTGGATCGTGAGCTCATCCATTCGGCGCATCTCCGCCGCGGTCACCACGTGCATGACTCAGCCACCCGCCGTTTCCGCCCCCGCGATGAGGGCCTTCATCTCCCGCACCGCCTCGACCATCCCCACCATGATGGACCGGGCGACGATGCTGTGTCCGATGTTGAGTTCCACGATCTCCTCGATGGCGGCGATGGGCGTCACGTTCTCCGTGTTGAGGCCGTGCCCGCCGTGGACCTCCAGGCCCAGGCCCGCCGCCAGCGCGGCGCCACGGCGCACGGCCTCCAACTCGCGTGCCACCCGGTCCACGGCGGCGTCGCAGTAGGTGCCGGTGTGAAGCTCCACCGCGTCGGCGCCCAGCTCCCGGCTGGCCTCGATCTGCCGCGGATCGGGGTCCACGAAGAGACTCACCCGAATCCCGGCGCCGCGCAGCCGCGCCACGACCTCGCGTAGCTGATCCGCGTGGGCGACCACGTCGAGACCGCCCTCGGTGGTCAGCTCCTCGCGCCGCTCCGGCACCAGGCAGGCGTCGTCGGGCCGGAGGGCCAGCGCGTGCGCGGTCATCTCCCCGGTTCCCGCCATCTCCAGGTTGAGGCCCACGCTCAGCCGCTCCCGCAGCCGGGCCACGTCGTACTCCTGGATGTGCCGGCGGTCCTCGCGCAGGTGCACGGTGATCAGGTCGGCGCCGCCCGTTTCGGCCAGGAGCGCCGCCTCCACCGGATCCGGGATGTCGATCATCCGTGCCTGGCGCACGGTGGCCACGTGGTCCACGTTGACTCCGAGACGAATCATGTCGGAACCTCTATTCTCCGGACCCACTGCTCGATTGGATCGCGTCGGCGATGCCCCGCGCCAGCCGCCGGATCTCGTCCTCGGACTCGCCCTCGACCATCACCCGGGCCAGCGGCTCCGTTCCCGAGTAGCGCACCAGTACGCGGCCGCGGCCGTCGAGCAGGCTCTCGCTCTCGCTGATGCGCACCTGCACCTGCTCCATCTCGGAGAGCGGGCGCTTCCCGCGCACCGGCACGTTGACGATCACCTGCGGCAGCTTGCCCATGATCCGGCGCAGCTCGCTCAGCGGCTTCTCCTGCTCGACCATGAGCGCCAGCACCTGGAGCGCGGTGAGGCAGCCGTCGCCGGTGGTGTTGTGGTCCAGGAACACCATGTGGCCCGACTGCTCGCCCCCCAGGTTGTGGCCGCCGCGGCGCATCTCCTCCACCACGTAACGGTCGCCGATGGCGGTGCGCAGGACCTCGATGCCGTGCCCGCGCAGGGCGACGTCCAGCCCCATGTTGCTCATCACCGTGGCCACCACCGCGCCCGTGGGCAGCCGCCCGGCGCGTTGCAGCGCGACGGCGCACATGGCCAGCACCTCGTCGCCGTCCACCAGCTCCCCCTTGTCGTCGATGAACACCGCCCGGTCCGCGTCGCCGTCGAGGCACACGGCCAAGTCCGCGCCGTGCTCCAGCAGCGCCGCCCGGGCCGTCTCCGGGTACATCGAGCCGCACTCCCGGTTGATGTTGGTGCCGTCGGGCTCCACCGCCACCGGAATCACGTCGGCGCCCAGTTCCGTCAGAACCTCCGGCGCCACCCGGTAGGCGGCGCCGTTGGCGCAGTCCACGACGATCTTGAGGCCCTCCAGGGTCAGCCGACCGGGGAATGCGCTCTCGAGGAAGTCCACGGTCCTGCCCAGGGCGTCGCCGACGCGAAACGCCTTGCCGATGTCCGTGGCCGCCGGACGGTTTGCGCCGTACTCACCTTCCAGCACCAGCCCCTCCATGCGCCGCTCCCAAGCGTCCGGCAGCTTGAAGCCGTCCCGGGAGAAAAACTTGATGCCGTTGTCCTGATACGGGTTGTGCGACGCCGAGATCACCACTCCGCCATCGGCGCGCATGCTCCGGGTGAGGAAGGCGACGGCCGGCGTCGGCAGCGGCCCGACCAGCAGGACGTCCGCGCCCATGGAGCAAATACCGGACGCAAGAGCGGTCTCGAACATGTAGCCCGAAAGGCGCGTGTCCTTGCCGATAAGGATCCGGCGCCGGCGCGTGCGCTTCCGCCCAAGTGCGCCGCGCACCTCCGTCGCGCCGTTGTGACCGCCGACCACGTGGGCGATGGCCCGCCCGAGCCGCAGGGCCGTCTCCGCGGTCATGGGCTCCTGGTTGGCAATGCCGCGGATTCCGTCGGTGCCGAACAGGCGACGCCGGCCCGGCGCTCCTTGTTGTCTGTCCGAGGTCATGGCTCCCTTCCGGAAGATCAGCGATCAGGCTCCGCCACGCGAAACGGCCGGCGCGCCCGCGCGGATGGCCTCCGCCACGCGCACGGCCCGGCAGGTTTGCGCCACGTCGTGGGCACGGATCATGTGGGCGCCGGCCAGCACCGCCGCGGCCGCCCCCGCGAGGCTGCCCTCCAGGCGGGCCTCCGGCGTTCCCTCATCCAGCAGGCGGCCGAGAAACGCCTTGCGGGAGAGCCCCACGAGCACCGGCTGTCCCAGCGACACCACGGCGTCCAGGCGCCGCAGCAACTCCAGGTTGTGGCCCATGTCCTTGCCGAAGCCGATGCCGGGGTCCACCACGATGCGGTGGGCGCCCACCCCGCGTTCCATGGCAAAGGTCACGCGTTCCCGGAGGAAGGCGGCCACCTCCCGCACGACGTTGACGTAGCGCGGCGCGCGCTGCATGGTGCGGGGCCGGCCCTGCATGTGCATGAGTACCACCGGAACTTCCTCGGCTGCCACCAGACGGGCCATGGCCGGGTCGAATCGAAGGGCGCTGATGTCGTTGACCATGTCCGCACCGGCTTCCAGTGCCCGCCGGGCCACCGCCTCCTTGTACGTATCGATGCTGATGGGCACGGAGACCTGCGCACGCAGCTCGCGGATGACCGGGACCACCCGCTCCAGCTCCGCTTCCGGCGGAACCGCGGCCGCGCCCGGACGCGTCGATTCCCCGCCCACGTCCACGATGCTCGCGCCCTCCCGCGCCATCTCGATGCCTCGGGCCAGCGCCGCGTCGAAATCCACGTAACGGCCCCCGTCGGAAAAGGAGTCCGGGGTCACGTTCAGGATACCCATGATCGCCGTCCGCCGGCGCATGTCCACGACGCCGTGGCGCGTTTCCAGCACTGGAGCCATTTCCGTACGCGGGTCCTCGGACGCCGGCGCCTGGGGGATGACGTTCGCGGGCGTCAGTGGCATTTCGTATCCGGGCGGAGGTTGGTGTTTACGCGGGACACGACACCGAACACACACCCTTCCGTGAAAACCACACGGAGCTGGACTGTGTCGGGATGCCGGTCCGGTCAGTCGCCGGCGGGAAAGGGGATCGTAGGCTGGTCGGGACCGCTGTCTCCCATGTATTCCTTGACGATGGCGTCGATCTCCGCGCCGTCCAGCACTTCCTTCTCCAGCAACTCCTTGGCGACCTGGTGCAGCAGCTCAATGTGCGTGGTCAGGAGGTCCTTCGCCCGGCCGTAGCAGTCCTGGATGATGCGCCGCACCTCCATGTCGATTTCCACCGCGGTGCTCTCGGAGTAATCCTGCTGCTGGGTGAAGTCGCGCCCGAGAAAGATCTGCTCTTCTTTCTTTCCGAAGGTCATGGGTCCCAGCTTCTCGCTCATGCCCCACTCGCACACCATGCGGTGGGCCAGCTCGGTGGCGCGTTCGATGTCGTTGCCCGCGCCGGTGGTCATGTGATCGAGCACCAGTTCCTCGGCCACGCGTCCGCCGAAAAGGATGGTCATGGTGTTGAGGAGGTATTCCTTGTCCTGGCTGTGGCGCTCGTCCATGGGGAGCTGCTGGGTCAGGCCCAGGGCCATGCCGCGCGGGATGATGGTCACCTTGTGCACCGGGTCCGCGCCCGGCAGGAGCTTCGCCACCAGCGCGTGACCGGACTCGTGATAGGACGTGTTGCGCTTCTCATCGTCGCTGATGATCATGCTCTTGCGCTCGGTCCCCATCATGACTTTGTCCTTGGCCAACTCGAAGTCATTCATGTTGACCTTTTCCTTGTCGTGCCGCGCCGCGAGCAGCGCAGCCTCGTTGACAAGGTTCTCGAGATCCGCGCCGGCGAAGCCGGGGGTCCCGCGCGCGAGCACCCGGATGTCCACGTCGTTTTCCAGCGGCACCCGGCCGGCGTGCACCGCGAGAATGCCCTCGCGTCCCTTGACGTCGGGCGGCGGCACCACCACCCGGCGATCGAACCGTCCAGGCCGCAGCAACGCGGGGTCGAGCACGTCCGGCCGGTTGGTGGCGGCGATGAGGATGACGCCGTCGTTGGCCTCGAACCCGTCCATCTCCACCAGCAACTGGTTGAGGGTCTGCTCGCGTTCGTCGTGCCCGCCGCCGAGACCGGCGCCGCGCTGGCGCCCCACCGCGTCGATCTCGTCCACGAAAACGATGCACGGCGCCTGCTTCTTGGCCTGGACGAACAGGTCGCGCACCCGCGACGCGCCCACGCCCACGAACATCTCGACGAAGTCCGATCCGCTGATGCTGAAGAAGGGCACGCCCGCCTCGCCGGCGATGGCCCGCGCCAAGAGCGTCTTGCCCGTGCCCGGAGGCCCCACCAGCAGGCAGCCCTTGGGGATGCGCCCGCCCAGGCGCGTGAACTTCTTCGGGTCCTTGAGGAACGCAATGACTTCCTGAAGCTCGTCCTTGGCCTCGTCCACCCCGGCCACGTCGCTGAACGTGACCCGCGCCTGGTTCTCGTTCAGCAGGCGCGCCCGGCTCTTGCCGAAGGACATGGCCTTGCCGCCCCCCACCTGCATCTGCCGCATGAAGAAGATCCACACCCCCACCAGCAGCAGCATCGGGAACCAGTTCACCAGCAGCACGAAGTACCAGGGCGAATCTTCCTCCGGCTTGGCGGCGATGCGGATGTTCTTTTCCCGCAGCGTGGTCACCAGCCCCGGATCATTCGGCGAGAAGGTGCGGAATCGCTCGCCGCTCTGGTACTTGCCGTGGACGTACCGGCCCTGGATCGTCACTTCCTGCACGTCGCCGCGCTCCACCGCCGACCAGAAGTCGCTGTAGATGATCTCCGGGTCCCTGCCCTGCTGCCGCGTGAAGACGTTGAAGAGCAGCAGAAACATCAGCCCGAGCACGAGCCACAGAGCAAGGTTTTTTGTCGCTTGGTTCAAAGAGGGTCTCTCCAGCCTTTCCCACCCCTGTCGTACCCGGAAAACGTTAACATACGGGTACCCCTTCTTCAATAAGAACGGGGAGCGGCCAAGTCAACCGCGCCTCACGGACGAGTCGCGCTCGAACGAGGGAGCGACCTTGACACGCCACGCCGCGCGGCTCGCCGGCTCCATCCTGCCGAAGTCGCCTCGGGCGCACCCGGGAATCCACACGATCTCCTCCCCCGCCAGAACCAGCGGCAGCGTGCGCCGCCGCCGCCGCGGCAGCTTCTTCTCGATGAACAGGTCCTTGAGCTTCTTGTGTCCGGCCATGCCCAGGGGACGGAAGCGGTCGCCCGGCCGGAAGTTCCGCACCCGCAGAACACCCTCGACCCGCTCCACGGCGTGGAGGTCGAAGGCGGCCTCGCAGGGGCTTGCCGGCAGGTCGAGGCTGTCCGAGCGCCAGGCCGTGACCCGTAGCCCGGCCTCGGGCAGCAGAAGCTCGCCTTCGAGTGGGAGCGGGTAGGAATATTGCCCTTCGCTCCTTGCGCCTTCGGGTGCTTCGCCGGTGGCGGGGACCAGCCGCACGGATTCGTACTCCCGGACCACGGTCCACGGCCCGGGGAGGGATACGCGGGCGTGAGGACGGCTTCCGGCGATGAGATCGAGGACGGCATCCACGTGGGCATAACCGACGCGCCGGAGCGTACCCATGACCCGGGCCAGCCAGAACCGAACCACCCGGGGCTTCATCTCGGGCTCCAGCCCGAGAAAGGCGGCCCGGTCCAGCACGTCCGCGCTGCTGACACGACGGTAGACCCCGGCTGCCTGACGTTCCAGCAGCACGTTGTCGGACCGCAGCATGCCGGCGAGCCGGGCAAGGCGGAGATCCAGCCCGGCGTCCGTCCGTTCCCGCAGCGCCGGCAGCAGGGTCCGGCGGATCGAGTTCCGCAGGTAACGGGTGTCGCGGTTGGTGTGGTCCTCCCGGTACTCCAGCCGGCGGCTTTCCAGATACCCGAGGATCTCGTCGCGGGATACCTCCAGCAACGGACGGATGAGCAACGGACCCGCGCCGCCGGCCGCGTCGGGGTCCAGTGGTCGCGCCGCCGGCATGCCCGCCAGCCCTTCGGGGCCGCAGCCGCGGAGCAGCCACATCAACATGGTCTCCACCTGGTCCCCGCGGTTGTGTCCCACCGCGACCTTGGCGAGGCGCCGCTCCGCCGCCACCCGAGCGAAGAAGCGGTAACGTTCCGCGCGCGCCCGGGCTTCCAGGTTGCCCGCGCTTCCCCCGTCCCCCGCACGGGCTTCCAGGGCTCCGGCACGCACATCAGGGGCATCGGGACTTGCCGCTTCGCGGTGTTCGGCGCCGGGCAAGTCCAGTTGAACAAGATGGAACGGCAGCGACAGCCCGGCGGCCGTCCGCCGGACGAACTCCGCGTCCTCCCGGCTCCGGGCTCCGCGAATACCGTGTTCCACGTGGGCCACTTCCAGGGAGAGCGAGAGAGCCGGCGCGACCTCCGTCAGAAGGTGCAGCAGCGCCACGGAATCCGGGCCGCCCGAGACGCCCACGAGCACCGCGTCACCGGGAGCCAGGAGGCCACTCCCGCGCAAGGTCTCCGCGAGTTTCCGGTGGAGTTCCATTCAAGCGAGGCAGGAAGGCACGGATGGAGGCGCGCCGTGGCTCCCATGTGTGTTGATGGTACGGTACACGGTTGTTATAGCGTACCGTGACAAACCGTCTGGCAGAATACACCGCACCCGGCACTGCTCACAACCGAGCCGTCCCCCAACAACCCACAGGAGCACGCGCATGGCCTCACCGCTCAATCCGCCCAAGAGAATCCTCCTCGGACCCGGCCCCAGCAACCCCCACCCGGCGGTGCTGGAGGCGTTGTCGGCCCCCGTGGTCGGACACCTGGACCCGGAATTCTTCAAGATCATGGAAGAGAACAAGGCCATGCTGCGCTGGCTGTTCCACACCGGGAACGAGCTGACCTTCCCGGTGTCGGGCACCGGCAGCGCGGGCATGGAGGCCTGCCTCGTGAACCTCATCGAGGAGGGAGACACGGTGCTCGTGTGCGTCAACGGCGTGTTCGGCACGCGCATGGCCGACATCGTCGAGCGCCTGGGCGGGAACCTCGTCAAGGTGGAGGCTCCCTGGGGCGAGATCATCCGGCCCGAGCAGGTGGAGCAGGTCCTCAAGGAGCACAAGGTCGACATCGTCACCCTGGTGCACGCCGAGACCTCCACCGGCGTCTTGCAGCCGGTGGAAGAGATTTCCCGGCTCGCCCACGACGCCGGCGCCCTGCTGGTGCTGGACACCGTGACCTCGCTGGGGGGATGCCCCGTGACCCTCGACGCCTGGAACGTCGACGCCGCCTACAGCGGCACGCAGAAGTGCCTGAGCTGCCCTCCCGGGCTGTCGCCCGTGTCCTTCGGCCCCGCGGCGCGCGACAAGCTGGCGCGGCGCAAGAGCAAGGTCAAGAGTTGGTACCTCGACTTCACCATGATCGAGCGCTACTGGGGCGAGGAGCGCGCCTACCACCACACCGCCCCCATCTCCATGAACTACGGCCTCCACGCCGCCCTGAGCGAGATCGAACGCGAAGGCCTGGAAGCCCGCTTCGCGCGCCACGAGCTGAACCACCGAGCCCTGGTCGCCGGCCTGCAATCCCTCGGCATCCCCCTCGCCTCCCAGGAAGGCCACCGCCTGTGGATGCTCAACAGCGTCAAGATCCCCGAGGGCGCCAACGACGGCGCCATCCGCAAGCGCCTGCTCCTCGACTTCAACATCGAGATCGGCGGCGGCTTGGGCGCCCTCGCCGGCAAGACCTGGCGCATCGGCCTCATGGGCGAGTCGAGCCGGAAAGAGAACGTCGTCGCCCTGGTGGAGGCGCTGGGACAGATCCTGCGGGAAGAGGGGGCGGATGTGGCGGTGGAGGAGGCATTGCGGGCGATCGAGATCGTTTATGGCGAAGGATAGATTGGGTGCGACGAACCCCACAACTTCGGCGTTATCGGCTCCTCCGTCGCCCGTCACTCAAAGCTGCCCGTGTGTTTCAGCACGCCTCCAATCGTCCTCGCCGAGCCCCCCCACGTCTGTTGAACAAGCTCTTCGCGGCCCAATCCATCAGACTACTCGTTGCATTGTTCGCCGGACTTTTCATCAGTTGGCTTACCCCCGTCCTCGACCTAATCCCCTCTTTTCACCGCGTCCATCGTGGGCTCGGCAACATCAAATACGTCGTGTCCGACCCCCAATGGCCCTCCAACACGCGCCGCGTGGTCCTCTCCTGGCTGAAGAACGACAAGGGAGGAAAATGCCAAACCGCTTTGGCGCAAAACGTTCAGAAGGTTGAGGCGATTTCATTGCACCGTTCGGCCCGTGTTTCCGAAAACCCCCCACGCGCTTACGCGTCAAGCACATCTAAGGACATCGACCGTGTGGCGGCCTCGTTACTAACGTCCTGGAACGCAGACCTTGCAATAGTCGGAGAATGCCCTATTTTCCAAGCACAAAAATGGCCTTTAGTCTTCTATCCGTGTGAAAAAAGTTCATCACATCCCCGCCTGTTCGGCTGCGGCACGACGCAGCGAGTTGACTTGACATTCGGTGATGGCGCCGTCGCTGACTTGGCCCACTGGATTACTGTTTCACTACCTGACGTTCGGAGACCCGCCCAAACAAGCACCGAACCCCGCAAAGTCACATCGGCAAATGCCGACGAGCTCGTGTCTGTGAACTTCGACTTGCGACAACGCAACAGCAACCCGTTCCTTCCATTTTTTGAACCCGCCGGAGGCGCACCGCAGTGGGAAATTACTGCAGGCGGGGCAAATTCAACGTCTTCTGCGGCGAACGTGATACCGAAGGGTAATCCGCCAACCAGGAAGTACATAACATCGAACCCAGCACAACTACCGAGCGTGGACGTCTCCTCATATTCACGAGTGCGGATCGAATTCTGGAAAACATCCACCTCGAACCCACGAACACGTAATATACATAACTGCGACAGCTCGCTAAACTTGTACTATAAGTTTGACAACGAACGTTGGAACCACCGAATTGCCTTTTGCGGGAATCACCCCAAAGACGGTGTTTCTTGGACCAAGAGCAACGTCTCCATCGAGAATCCAAAGCGAAAAAAGACCCTTAGTCTTCGGTTTGTCTATGGTATCCAAAATACGGATCAACTATCGGAGAGAGACAGGAAGGAAGTCGAATACTTGATTGATGAGGTGAGAGTTCTTGGGCTGCCGGCGCAGTCGCCTGCGGGGTCGCTCACAGTAAACTGACGCCGTTCTCCGACACGGCTGCACATATCCCGTCGACATCCGCGTTGATGTACAGCCGCCAGTCATTCGATCGCGGCGCACCTTCGACATTCCCGCCCGGCAGCAGTCTCGTGAAGTTTCGTGCGATCTTTCGAACGTGATCCTTGAGAAGCGCGGCCTTTTTTCCGGCTCCGACATGTTCAAGGAGGTAGCCCAGGCGCTGGGCCCAGAGGATCGACGCCGTATTCGAAGCATCGACGAGGCGCTGGGGCTCCATGTCGTCGGCGAGTTCGGAGAAGACTCCGGTGACCCTATCCACTCCGCCAGCGCGGTGCATGTATCCGACAACGTCGACCGCCGTGGCCTCCACGGTCGAAACCAGAACCGTTCCCCGAGGATTATTGAAGCTCTGAACCGGGACGACAAGCATGTTCCAGCGCGCGACAAAGGCCACCTTGACCGAACCGCAGGCGAACACGGGTCTGTTCTTCTCGATGAGCACCTGGAATTCCTGCGGACGATGGTGAGCCGCACCGTGGTACTGCGCTGCGGACAGAAGGCCGACGTAGTACGGGAGGCCCCGGCGCTCCATGAGAGCCGGGACGAATTGCTCCGCTGGCAAACAGCCGAGCCGCCTGTACTCGGGGGGCACGATGACGTAGAGACCAATCGTAAAGCCTCGCCCCAACGACATCATCGCGCTCCGAGTTCCGACGCGTTCCGCGCCCAACCCCACCAGCGCCTGAGGCAGTCGTTGGTGACGCGGTCTGGCATGCGGGCGGCGACGGGGGTGATGCACGCGCGCAGGGTGAGGTCGGACTCGGTGAGAATGGGGCGTTCGTCGAGGTAGCCGGCGTCGGTCAGATAACGCTGCAGGCGCTCGACGCTGGTCTGGCGGAAACCGCGCAGCCTCGGGTCCCGGGCTTCGTCGAGGGCAGCGAGGAGTCTCACGGGATCACCGTCCAGTTCCCGTGCGATGGTCACCACGTCCTCCAGGTAGCGTTCGGTGAGGGCGTCGCTGTCCTCCAACGCGGCGCGGTCGACGGGACGGCTCCTTCCCTGCGTCCACAACTCGCAAAAGACTTCCAGCAGCTCCAGCCGCGCGGTGATCTCCTCGGGAGTGATCGAACCGGACCCCAGGCTCTCGGCGAGGGGCGTGCCGCGGACCGTCTGCCACTGTCCGGCTCGCTCGATGCGGTTCAACAGGAAATCGCGCAGCAGGTTCAGGTCATCCCACAGCACATAGTAGAAATGCTGCTCCGCGTAGCCGAGATCCGGACGGAACTCGGGCACGGCGAGGGCCGCACCGTACTCCTCCAGGGAAAGATGATCGGGCGCCGGAACCGTCGGTGCCGGATCGACGCGGAGCGCATCCGCGCCGCTGACGCTCGCGGCCTTCGTTCGTATCCGGCCCAGGTCGATGGCGGCGGCGATGCGGCACTCCTCCTTGCCGAGGGCGTCCCTGATGCGGTGGACGTCCAATGGGTCGCTGGTGAGATAGAAGATCTGGCGGTCCTGTTCCCGGGCCACGCGCCCGAGACTGCGCACGATGGCCTCGAACCGCTGGGGGTCGCTCTGGTCGAGCGCTTCATCCAGAAACAGCGGCAGGACCTTGCCCTGCTCCACCTCCTCGGCGTAGGCGATGCGCGCCGCCAACAGCAGTTGGGCGCGTGTGCCGTCCGACAGCTCATCCAGTTCCCGCGTCTCCCCGCTGCGCGATTCCCGCGCGTACAGCCGGGGAGTCTCGCTGCCCTTGTCCAGCTCCAGTTGGAAGTTGTGATGTGTGAACCCGGAAAAATGGTTGCGGGCGCGTTCGAAGACGCGCGGCAGCCGGTTGTGCTCATACTCCGCTTCGACCGCCTGGATGAAGAATCTCCCCGCCTTCGCGTACAGCGCCCGGTCGCGGAGATCCCGCAACCCGGCGCGGGCGGCTTCACGGGCGGCAAGAAGTTCCTGCATCCCGTTGCCGCGCCTGGCCGCGTTCATCTCGGCGGTGATCTCGGCAATCTCGGCCCTCAACTCATCGGCGCTCGACTCCTGGCCGGATAGTTCCTGCTTGATCTCATGGAGGGTGGGCTCGTCGCATTCCGCCAGGGCGGATTCCCCGGCCTTTTCGAGATCCGCGCGGTCCAGGCCGATCTGGCCATCGAGGCTCGTCTTTTCGTGGACCAGGTCGCGATAGAGCTGCAAGGAGCCGAGGAGCGACAGGAGGCCGTCCAGATCTCCCTCCTTCAACGACGCCTCGCAGTAGATCCGCCGGATGGCGGCGAGGGCTGCTTCGCGGTTGGCGGTATTCTCCTCGAGTTGAGCGGCCACGTGGCGTTCGTCGGAGATCGCCTTATCCAACCGCGTATTGCGGTCCGCCACGTTGTGGATACGCGCCGCCGCCGTGGCAGCATCTCCCGGCGCCGGCTCGCCATGCTGCTCCAGGACCGCGGCCAGTTCCGCCAGGAGGGACGCATGTTGTCGCTCAAGGGCTTCCAACTTGCCCGCCGCGGCTTCGTCGCCGGCACGGGTCTGGCGAAGCTGGTCCAGGGCGCGGGCAAAGTCCACCAGCTCCGCGTCGTGCGGCAGCGCATCCATGCCCAGTCTGTCCTGGAGCTCCTCCCGGCGGGCCGCGAGGGCGGCCTCCTGTCCGGACAAACCCTTCAACTCGTTTTCGAGCGCTTGCCGTTCCACGTCCCGGTCGCGCACCCGTTGCAACCACGCCTCGGCCGCCGCGATCCGCCGCTCCAGTTGGCGCAGGAGGACCGCCACGGACGAAAGCTCCCACTTGTCGGGGCCGTCGGCGGCCAGCCTTTCGAACGCCTCCCGCGCGGCCCTTCTGGCCGCCATGGAGCGCCGCTGATCGCCCATCAGGAGTACGGCCAAGGCAACGCCGCCTCCCACCCCCAGAAGCAGCGCGGAAAGGGAAGCGAGTCCGGACGGCACGGGCGGGACGAGATCACCGACGAGGGAGCCGATGAAGCTGGCGCCGGGATCGGCCATCGCGGCCAGTCCGGCGCCGGCCAGCACCAGCGCGAGAGCAAGCAGGAGCCAGGGCCACCGGTTGCGCAGCCGGCGGACAGGACCGTCCGGCTCGGGCACGCGCAGCCACGACCGCAGGGCTTCCGTTGCCTCCCGGTACGTGGCGAGTTGTTGTTCGGCGCCTTCTGGCAGGTCAACGTGCTTGATGAGACGCAACCGTTCCCGAATGGCGCCGGCACGGGCGCCGTGGGCCTGGCTGGAACGCAGGAAGTCGAACAGCTCGCCGTGTTCGAACGGTGTGAACGAGATCCTGTCAACGTCAGCTCCGCCCACGGCCGACAAAGCCGAGGCAAGCGCTCTCCCGGTGGCCCCGCGTTCGCTTCGCGCCACATCGAGAGCCTGTTCGGCGCGCCGCAGGTCGTCCGCCTTCTGGCGCCACACGGCAAGCTCGGCTCGATCGACGGGGCGGTCGAGGGCGGTTTCCCGCCGGTTATCGCGCGCCCGGCGCAAGTCCTCTTCCAGCGAGCGCATCCGCTCGGTGAACGTGCCCGCTTGGTCTTGGTAACGCCGGACCTCGTCGACCTCCTTGCCGGTGAGCTTGGCCAACGGCGCGGGCAGCGCCGCGACCTGTTCCACGACGCGGGCCAATTCCTTCCGGCGGCGCGCGAGCCCGATGGCGCGCTCCACGAAGGGGCGCCGGCGGGCGGCGGTTTCCGCTTCCACGAGATCGCTCCTCAACCTGCCGAGTCGATCCGCGCGCCCCTGGAGGCCGCTCTGCCGTGCCACGGTCTTCGCCACCGCTTCCGAGGCATTGTTGAAGTCGTCGCGTTGCCGCCGGCCCTGGTTGCGGCTCACGCCGGGGAAGAGGCCGGAAGCAATCTCGTCCAGGTCGAATCCGCCGGACATCTGGCGCCGGATCTCCGCGGCGATGTCGGCGGCGCCGTCACGGGAGGGCTCGATCAGGTCCCACAGGCGCAGGAAGAAGCAACGCTCATGGTGGGACGAGGGAAGACTCGGAGAAACGCTGCCGGTGCCGTTGCGTTGCCAAGTGACGCGCGTCCCGTCGCGGTGTACCCACCACGACTCACGGTCCCATTCGAACTCCCCGGTTACCGACGTGAGTGGAGAAGGATGGCGGTCTTCCCAGTACAACCCCTCGACGGCGCGGCAGATGCTCGACTTGCCGATCCCGTTGGGTCCGAACACGACGTGGAGGCCCGCCCCGGACGCTTCGATCTCGAAGGGTTGGCTGATGCCCGGCAGCCGATTGATGGCGAGCCGCTTCAGTTTCACGTCGAATCGCCTTGCTCGCGGCCGGCCATCATGGCGCTGAGGACCGCCCTTCCCGCCCGCACCAGAACGTCGCGCAGGGCGTCGTCCGACAGGGGGTCCGCGGCATGGCGGTGTTCGTGAACGGGCTGCCACACCAACTCGCGAGCGGTTCCGTCCATCTCCGCGCGGGCCTCGGCGAGGAGCTTCCTCGACCGTTCGTCGTCGCGTCCGAGCACCAGGAGCCTCTGGGCCACCAGGGCGGCGGGATCGTCTCCCGCGGCAATGGCCTCCAGGTCCAACGGCAGCGCCATGGCGTCGACGACGTCGCTGAAGAAGACGCCGGTGCCTTCCACCACCCGCCCCATGGAGCGCCATGCTTCGCCCTCGATCCAGCGCCGGAGTCCCTCGTAACAGCCGGTCGTCCCGGTGAGATGCACACGCAGGCCGAGGGCTCGGGGGAGGCGGTCCACTTCCCCGAGCCGGCGCACCCGGGTCTCGGCTTCGCTCATCAAACGGTCGGGCACATCGTCCACATGTTCGAGCCCGTCCACGGACACCGTCACGCGCTCCCATCGGAGAGGGGCGAGGGGAATCTGTCTGCACGCGAGGGCGCCCTCACGAGATACATCGAGGAGCCAGGGACCGTGAGGACCCGTTTCCGACAAGTCGAGACCCACGAGCGAACCGAGATAACCGCACGGCCGGGTCCCGTTCGACGCCGCCAGCCCCTCGATCGAGGGCTTGTGGATGTGCCCCAGGAGCCAGGCGCCATAGCCGGTGTCGTCCAGCTCCGACTGCCGGATGGGTGCGTAGTGTCCGCCGGACGCGTCCAGATCCGCGTGCAGCAGACCGATCCTGGGGACCGGCGGCGAGGGCACAGCCAACGGCTGTTTCAGAAGCTCCGCCACCGGGCTGTGGCGCACGCGCTCTTCAGCGAAAGACCAGCCCACCACCTGGGCCACCGGGGGCCGGTCCTTGGGTATCGTTCGCGTCTCCCAGCGGCCGCCGGCGCCCAACAGGGTGAAGCCGTCGATCAGAGCCGCGAGCCGCGGCAGAGCCTCGACGTCGTGGTTGCCGGCAACGGCGATGACCTCGATTCCGGCGTCGACCAGCCGCCGGACGCTCTCCTCGAGGGGCGCCATGGCCTCGAATCTCGCGTTGGTGCTCTCCACGACGTCGCCGGCGAAGAGCACGGCGTCGACACGCTCCTTCACCGCCAGATCCACGCAACCCGCGAGCGCGGCCGCGGGCGTCAACTCATGCGGGTCGACGCCGCGGTCCGCCATTCCCTCGGGCACTCCCGAACAGGCGGTGCCCAGATGCACGTCGCCGATGGCGAGTATGGAAACGCGTTCCGTCATTCGTGGTTGAATTCCAGCTTGGTCGATTCGCTAACGCACCGTTCGCGGGCGCCATCCGTCCTTGATCCGTGCGACCAACTTCCTGTAGTTTTCACCGAAGGAGAAGCGTGTCGTCGGACCACGACGGACACCGTTCCGGGCAGTTTACTGCAATTCGTGGAGTTGTGCACCGAGACGGCGGCCATACGGTGAAGAAGGCAATGATGCGGAACGAACGAACGGGCCATGAGATGAACCGTGGGGCGGAACGGGACGGCTTCCGCCACCTGGTGGATGACCGGGTCGACGAGGGGGTCTTTCGCGTCGACCGGGCGGTCTACACCGACGATGCGGTCTTTCAGGCGGAGATCGAGCGCATCTTCGAGGGCGGCTGGGTGTTTCTCTGCCACGAAAGCCAGGTGGAGAGGCCGGGCGACTATTGGTCGACGGAAATCGGCCGCCAGGCGGTTTTCGTGATGCGCCAGACCGACGGATCGCTGGGCTGCTTCATCAATGTCTGCTCCCATCGGGGCGCGGTGCTGACCCCCCTCAAGCAGGGTAGCGCCAACGTGCTGACCTGCCGCTTCCACGGCTGGGTGTACGACCGCGGTGGACGCTGCGTCAAGATCAAGAACGAAGAGTTGGGCTACCCGGTTTCGGAAGGCGCGCGCGAGCGCTTCAACCTGCAGAGGATCGGCGCCCTCGACTCCTACAAGGGGTTCGTGTTCGGGAGCCTGCGGAGCGACGTGCCCCCGCTCCGGGACCATCTGGGGGCGGCGGCGCGCTGGATCGACCTGCTGGCCGATCAGGGACGGGACGGGCTGGAGGTGGTGCCCGGCTGCTCCACCTACGTGGTCCACGGCAACTGGAAGTTGCAGGCCGAGAACAGCGTCGACGGCTACCACGTGACCACCCTCCACAGCGTCTTCGCCGCCACCGTGGCCCAGCGCGACGCCCGGGACACCACCGCCGGCATGCGCCGGACCGAGTCCGGGCGCATCAAGGGCAAGGTGCCCAGCGGCACCTACGACCTGGGCAACGGGCACATGGGGTTGTGGGCGATGCACACCACGCCGGATGTCCGTCCGATCTACGAAGCGCGGGCGTGGCTCGTAGAGAGTCTCGAGCCGGCAGAGGTGGAGTGGATACTCAACCGCGGCCGCAACCTCTACCTCTTTCCCAACGTGATGCTGATGGACAACCCGTCGACGCAGATCCGGTTCGTGAAGCCGGTGTCGCCCCGATTGACCGAGGTCACGGTCTACTGCATCGCGCCCAAGGGAGAGAGCGACACGGCACGGGCCGCGCGTCTCAGGAAGTTCGAGGACTTCTACCTGACGGCCGGGATGGCGACGTCGGACGATGCCGCCGCCCTCGAAGCCATCCAGGACGGCTCCCTGGGACCGCCAAGCCAGTGGAACGACATGACCCGCGGCATGGACGTCATGGTGGCCGGCCCCGACCGGGACGCCCGCGAACTGGGTTTCGAGGCGGCGGCGTCCTGCCCGGACTGGGAGCACGAGGGCATGTTCCACGGCTTCTACCGCACGTGGCTGGAGCGGCTGGAGTACGGAGCGGGCGGCGCGCCGAGGCCGTCGGAGAACGGAGCGGCCGGCGCATGAGCGCGAACGGCATCGACGCCGCTCTGGAACGCGAGGTGGCGGCGCTGATCAGCCGCGAGGCCATGCTGCTGGACCGGCGCCGCTGGGAGGAGTGGCTCGACCTCTATGCCGAGGACGCCGTGTACTGGGCTCCGGCCTGGGCCAGCGAAGAGGAGACCACCAGCGATCCCGAGACCCAGCTCAACCTGCTCTATCTCAAGGGCCGCGGCCGGCTCGAAGACCGCGTTTTCCGCATCGGGTCGCGCCAGTCCTGGGCTTCGCTTCCGCTCGACCGCACGGTGCACGTCATCGGCAACGTGCTGGTGGAGCGCGCGCAGGGGAACGCGGTCGAGGCCACCGCCAACTGCATCGTGCACGTCTACGGCAAGAAGGGGGCACAGACCCGCGGCAGCCGCTACGACTTCGCGTTCCGGCGGATCGACGGCGCGCTCAGGATCGCGCGCAAGAAGATCGTCTTCATCGACGACCGGCTCGAAGGGCCGGTGGACATCTATCACCTGTAGAGACCTGTAGAGATCCCCTTGCTGAGCCTTCAGAAGATCGCGCCCGAGGCAGGCGGCATCGCGGTCCGGGAGACGGAGCCGCGGGAGCCCGGTTCCGGTGAGATACTGATCCGGGTCGGCGCCGCCGGCATCTGCGGCACCGACATGCAGATCTACAACTGGGCGCCGCGCATGGCGCGCCGGATGGTGCTGCCGCGGGTCCTCGGCCATGAGGTCTCGGGCACGGTGGAGGCCGTGGAGCCGGGGGTCGAGGTGGGCCTCGCCGTGGGCGATCGGGTCAGCCTCGAGAGCCACATCTTTTGCGGACGCTGCCGGGCCTGCCGGCTCGGACGCGCCCATCTTTGCGAGAAGACCCGCTACCCCGGCATCGACATCGACGGCGCGTTCGCCGAGTACCTGACGGTGCCCGCGTCCATCGCATGGGTGAACCCGCCGGGCCTTCCGCACGAGACCGCGGCCATGCTGGAGCCCTTCGGCATCGCCGTTCATGCCTGTCTCGCGGGCGTTGGGGTGTCCGGCCTGTCCGTGCTGGTGAACGGCTGCGGCCCCATCGGGCTCATGGCGGTGGCGGCGGCGCGCGCTTTGGGCGCTGGAAGGGTCATCGCCTGCGACATCAACCCGGTGCGGCTGCGGGCGGCCGAGACCATGGGCGCGGACCGCGCGGTGGACCCCGGGAACGAGGACCTGGCGAGCGTGGTGGGCGACATGACGGGCGGAGCGGGCGCGGACGTCGGCGTGGAACTGTCGGGCACCGAAGCCGGCTTCAACGCCGTCTTCGCCTGCCTCGCCAAGGGCGGCGACTTCCGGCTGGTGGGCGCGCCGGCGGCGGCCATCCCCGTGGACTTCACCTACTGGCTGCTCAAGTGCCCGGTGCTGCACAACATCCACGGCCGGCTCATCTGGCAGACCTGGCAGCGCGCCACCGAACTGCTCGCGGCCGGCGCCGTCGATCTCGCCCCGGTCCGAAGCCACGTCCTGCCGCTCTCCGAAGCAACCCGCGGATTTCAGCTCATCCGGGACGGGGAGGCTCTCAAGCCGGTGCTCGTGCCTGACTCCTAGCCAAGTCAGAGGGCGAGCCGTGACCACGTGTCGGGCGGTCCGATATTGCGTATATACGCACCCCGTGATAGGACAACTTTACTACTTTCCTACGCGAGGCTTACCATGTCTCTAGTCACCGTGAAGCCGAAGTTCCAAGTCACCATTCCGGCCAAACTGCGCAGAGGGCTCGATCTGCATGAGGGCGACCTCTTGGAGGCAACCGTGGTTGGAGACGGCATCCTTTTTCGTCCCAAGGAAGTGGTGGACCGTAACGCGGCCGCCGACCAAGTTGCTTCCATTCTCACCCGAATTGAACTCTCGCCCGAGGACGCCGGTCGCTCCGAGGACGAGATCATGGAAGACGTTATCGCCGACATCACCCGGCTTCGTAGGGAACGGGGCGGTAGGCGGGAAGGCGGTCTAGCGCCTCGGCGTAGCAAGGGAGGCTCGTAACGCAGTCAGGTTGATTGCTCACGGGACCTGACGCGCCAGATCTCAGCCTGTTGCACATTGTCATTTCTCATTCCGGTCGCTCCAGAAATGCACGAGGAGAGATGATCTCGACCGGCCCGTACCGCGGTTTCACGAAATCCCGCCTGTTGCCGGTGATGAGAACAGCGCCGCCAGCCACCGCGGTTGCCAGATAGACTTCATCATCGGGGTCATTGAGACCGAAGACCGCGAGTCGACCGGCAATCGCGTCGTATTCCTCTACAATGGGCTTGGCAATGACGACCTCATGGTCACGTATCGCCTCGACAATGATCTTGCCACAAACTCCTCCAGACCGAGCTGCCGAAACCAGGACGTTGCAATCGATGACAACCCTCATGTTTTTCCGCTCCTCCTTCGCTTGAACGGTTCCCTCCAACTCAGTCTTGCTCGCCGACAATACACTGGCTGACAGTCTCTTTAGTACAGGGTTAGCGTTGAGTGTTGTATTGTGTAGCGTTGCGGAGTACAATAACCCGTGAACACACGGTTTGCAAGGAGTCTGAGCCATGATCCCACATGGGGCAAAACAGAGGCCGATCCATCCCGGCGTATATGTCAGGCGACATGTGATCCCGGAGGGCATGACGGTCACCAAGGCCGCCACATTGCTTGGGATAGGACGACCGGCGTTGTCTAACTTCCTGAACGGCAAAGCCGCGCTGTCACAGGAGATGGCGTTGCGATTGGAGCGTGCCTTCGGAGCGGACCGCGAGGCTCTGCTGGACTTCCAGACACGATACGACCGCCAGGGGGATGCGATGCGGCGACCAGTGGTCGCTGGGCGGCACGCGCCGGATCTCGCCTCAGTCAGGGCCGGGGAAATAGACCGCTGGGCGAACCAGATCAATGCGCGGCAAGAACTTCCAGCGCTGCTGCGGCGGCTGATTCACTCCACCGGGCGCGACCTCACCCATGTCGACTTCCCCGCCTTCGGCAATGCCGAACGGCGTGGATGGGACGGTGTCGTACAGGCCAAGACGCCGACGCCATGGATACCGGAAGGCAAGTCCGGCTGGGAGTTCGGTTGCAACCAAGACCCCAAACGCAAGGCGCAGCACGACTACGACGCTCGTGTGAAGTCGGTTCCACCACAGGAACGTCGCGACATGACGTTCGTCTTCGTGACACCGCGCAACTGGCCGGGGAAAGAAACATGGCGGGACGAAAAGGCGGCCCTCGGTGACTGGAAGGATGTTCACGCCCATGATGCGGATGATCTGGAGCAATGGCTTGAGCAGTCTGCGCCGGTGCAAATCTGGTTCGCTGAACGTCTCGACAACTACGATAGTGGCTATCGCTCGCTCGAACGATGCTGGTCCGATTGGGCCGAAATCTGCGACCCGGTGCTTTCACCTGCTCTGTTTAATGCAGCGACCCGGGATTTCTCTGCCGAGTTCCGGCGTTGGCTGGGCGAACCGCCGATGCGACCTTTCATCGTGGCTGCCGACTCTCGCGATGAGGCGCTTGCTTTCCTGTGTTGTCTTGTCGGCGAGGCCAAGTCTGAAACAGACGAGCCGGGCACCGGCGCGCTCGTGTTCGACACACCTGAAGCCGTGCGACGGTTTCATGAATCGAATGCCGCCCCGCGCATGGCAATCGTTCACAACGACCAAGTCGAAACGCATATCGGGGATCTCCACCGGCGTTGTCACTGCGTCATTGTCCGGCCCGGTAACGATGTAAACGCCAATTCCGACATCAGGCTCGGGCTTCCGGGTTGGAAAGACTTCTCGGACGCCCTGGAATCGATGGAACTACCCAATGACAAGATTGACCTGCTCGCCCGGGAATCGGGTCGATCACCGACCGTCCTGCGCCGACGGCTATCCACGAGCCCGGCGGTCCGTAGCCCTGCCTGGGCGGAGGACGCTCAGACGGCGCGGAAGTTGCTGCCGGCGGCGCTGGTTGGTGCTTGGCGTAAGACCTCTCCAGCCGACTGCGAAATTGTCCGGCGACTCGGCTGGGGGGGCGACGCCAACGACATGGAATCCGGCGTCATGGAGTTGTTGGCTCTCGAAGACTCACCCCTATGGTCGACAGGGGAATATCGGGGAGTGGTCTCACGGATCGACTCCCTGTTCGGGATTGCCAGATTCGTGACCGAATCGGATCTCGACAATTTGTTCTCAGTAGCGGAACGAGTGCTTTCGGAAACCGATCCCGCGCTGGAATTGCCGGAAGACGAGAGATGGCTCGCCAACGTGCATGGCAAGGTACGCGATCACTCCACCGCACTGCGAGTGGGCATCCGCGAAACGCTGGTGCTCCTCTCGGTCCACGGCGACACGCTGTTCCGGAACCGGCTGGGTGTCGATCTCGACGCTCGGGTTTCCTCTATCATCCAACGGCTGCTCACGCCGCTGACAATTGACAAGCTGCTTTCGCACCAGGACGATCTTCCAAACTATGCCGAGGCCGCTCCGGACACGTTTCTGAAGCTGATCGAAACCGATTTGCGAGAGCCGGAGCCAACCGTCTTCGGCCTGCTCAAGCCCGCCGAAAGCGGCCCTTTCGGTCGATGCCTGCGAACGGGACTATTGTGGGCCTTGGACTGTCTCGCCTGGAATCATCTCGGGCGCGTGAGCTTGATACTCGCGCGGCTGTCGACAATCACGATCACCGACAACTGGGCAAACAAACCCTCTGCCAGCCTTGCCGCGCTCTACCGGTCGTGGTTACCGCAGACATCCGCTTCGCTCGCGGAACGGGTAGCGGCCCTTAAGACGTTGACGAAGCGGTTTCCGGATATCGGCTGGCAAGTTTGTGTCGCACAGTTGGATACCGGCCCCCAAATGGCGCTGCCCAGCTACCGTCCGCGCTGGCGGGACGACTCGCCGAGCGCTAACGTAACGGCGGGACAATTCCATGAGTTCAGGCGCAAGGCACTCGCGCTCGCCCTCGAATGGCCGAAGCATGACCAACGGACGCTTGGAGATCTCCTGGAGCGAATTCAGGAATTGCCCGACGAAGGCCAGAACACGGTTTGGGACTTGATCGATACATGGGCGGACTCGGAAACGGACGACAGGGCCAAAGCCGATCTTCGAGAGCGGCTTCGCCGGCTCGCGTTTACCCGACGCGGTCGTCGGCACGGCCTGCAAGGTACGGCGGTAGACCGGGCGCGCGTGGCATACGATCGGCTGGAACCACGGGATCCGGTGGTCCGGCATGCTTGGCTGTTCACGAATTCCTGGATTGAGCCTTCCTCCGACGAAATCGAGGACGAAGAACGCGACTACGAGAAGGACGCGGAGACAACGCGCAGGCTCCGCACTGCTGCGATGAAGGAGATATGGACCGCACGCGGATTCGAGGGCGTCACCGCGTTACTGTCGGATACCGGCGCCCCCGGTGTCGTTGGGGCAGGGTTGGAATCCTGCATCCCAGAGGAAGATGCGCGAGTTGATTTTCTGAGGCAGTGCCTTTCTGTCACCGACCATCTGCGGGAGAAGGCCGAGTTATGCATTCGGGGGTTTCTCTGGTCCGCCAGCGACGACGCGCGCGGCACTCTCCTTACGGCTGACGCCGTGGACGCTGACACCGCTCAGATCGCCCGACTATACCGTTGCGCTCCGTTAGGGCGACGCACGTGGCGCCTGCTCGACCGGTACGACGCGGAGGTCCAAGATCACTATTGGCGGGCGGTCGTCCCGGAATGGAACCGTTACGACGAGGCGGAACTGATTGAGCTCATCGATCGCCTACTGGACGTGAAACGTCCCCGTGCTGCATTCCACGTTGCGCACCTGGAGTTGTCCAAAATCGAGTCGTTGCGGCTGAAACGTCTGCTCTTCGATGCCGGCACCGCAGGCACTGAATCCGCGGACCAATATAGGCTTGAGAGTCACTATATCTCAGAGGCATTGAGCGAACTCAACGGCCGCGGCGACGTCAGCCGAGACGAGATGGTACGATTGGAATTTATGTATATCCAAACGTTGGAATACAGTGAGCACGGGATTCCCAACCTAGAGCAGTGGCTCTCCGAATCTCCTTTTGGCTTTGTTCAAGTCCTGGCACTTGTATTCAAACGTGACGACGGAGGACAGGATCCTCCTGAATGGCAAACCGAAGACACCGAGAAAAGGGCCGCACTGACTGCCGCCGCTTATGGGCTTCTTGAACGGATCAGCCTTGTTCCGGGTATCGGGGAAGGAGGCGACATTGATGTGGAGGTGTTGTCTCAGTGGATAGCCGAGGCGCGGCGACTATGCGCGGAGTATGGCCGCGTGAAAATCGGAGATCACTATATCGGTCAGATTTTGTCGAGGGCTCCGGCCGATAACGACGGCATCAAGCCTTGTCTTGCAGTATGCGAAGCGATGGAACAGATTGGATCCCCGGATATCGGTTCAGGATTCAGCATCGGCATCCACAATGGACGCGGCGTGGTCTCGCGCGCCATCGGGGAGGGAGGGGAGCAGGAACGCGACCTTGCGAAGGAGTATCGAAGCTGGGCCAGACAGCGGAGCCCTCACTACCCCTACGTGGGGAGTATGCTGGAGAATATCGCGGCCGACTACGACCGGGAGGCGCTACGGCAAGACGACGAAGCGGAAATCGACCAGAGGCTGCGACATTGAGGGACGGGCAACGAAGCAGGGTTCAACGCCGTCTTCCCCTCCCTCGCCAAGGGCGGCGACTTCGGGCTGGCGGGCACGCCGTGGACGTCGATTAACTGGACTACCATTCGGAGGCTCTCAATGACGATGAAAAACCGCGTACATCCCGGCGCCATCGTGCGCGAAGACTGCTTGAAGCCTCTGGGACTGTCGGTCACCGATGGCGCAAGGTGGCTCGGGGTCGGGCGCCAGACGCTATCCAACTTGGTCAATGAGAAAGCGTCCATCTCGATCGACATGGCCTATCGCTTATCCAAGGCATTCGGTTCCACTCCCGAGACATGGCTAGGCATGCAGTTGGCCTTCGACCTTGCGAGGTCCCGCCACTTGGAGCGGACCCTCAAGGTCAAACGGATCGCTGCCGCATAGCGCGCCACTACAGTTGCGCCAAGGCAATGCCATGCACGGTGCTTTCACGAGGAAACCGCATTGACGGAACTGGTCGTGAACGGATTCAACGGGCTGCGCGTGGGGTTCCGGGGCATGGCGTCGGCCTGGGGGCTCATGCTGGCGATCCCGCTCGCCGTAGCGGCGCTCGACACCACCAGCCTGCCGGACATCCTGCGCATCGCGTCGGTGGCATTCGCGGGAACGCTGCCCTTCATCGTCGTGGCGGTCCTGCTCATCGCGTATCTCAAGGCGACGGGAACCACGGCCCTCGTGGCGCGCGCCTTCGAGGGCCGCGAGACGCGCATGATCTTCTTGGCGGCGCTTGTCGGCGGGCTCGCCCCCTTCTGCTCCTGTGAGGTCATCCCCTTCATCGCGGCGCTGCTGGCGATCGGCGCGCCGCTCTCCGCCATCATGGCCTTCTGGCTGTCCTCCCCCGTCATCGACCCTCCCGCCGCGCTGATTACCGCCGCCGCCCTCGGCTGGGACTTCGCATTCGGGAAGGCGGCCGCGGCCGTCGCCATCGGGCTTTTCGGCGGTTTCGGCGTGCGTCTCCTCGTCCGGCGCCATGCGTTCGCCGCCCCTCTGCGCGAAGACGCGGCCGGCGGGTGCGGCACCTGTGGCGGCACCCTCGGGACGGGCGAGATCGTCTGGCGATTCTGGCGTGAGCCGGTGCGGGCGGCCACCTTCCGTTCCGAAACGCTGCAGAACGCGCACTTCCTGGTCAAGTGGCTGGCGTTCGCCTACCTGATCCAGGCCCTGCTCGTCACCTACGTGCCCGCCGCGTTCATCGCGAGCCTGGTGGGCGGACCCGGTGCCGGCCCCATCGTGATCGGCGCCCTGGTGGGTACGCCCGCCTACCTCAACGGCTATGCCGCACCCGCCCTCGTCGCCGGCCTCATGGAACAGGGCATGAGCGCGGGCGCCGCCCTGGCCTTCATGGTCTCCGGCGCCATGACCTGCGTCCCGGCCATGGTCGCCGTGTGGTCGCTGGTACGCTGGCAGGTGTTCGCCGCCTACGTGGGGTTCGCCGTCGTGGGCGCGGTTGTGAGCGGGATGGGGTTCGGGGCGGTGGTGGGGTGAACGCCACATGGCGAAGGATACCCGGCTCAGCACAGACCGGCCCTCGCCTCAGGCTTGGAAATTCTCGCGATAGGCCGCTTCGATGCGCTCCACTTCATTATCGGTCAGCGCGGCGAATTCCCGTTCCCTGCGGCGGCGGGACAACCTCCCTCCATTCTGGTGGAGGCAGCGGAACAGGAGGTCGGACACCCTTTCGGGCATGTCGACCAGCAGACTCAATGCCGTACGAAACCCCTCATGGCGTTTCAGGAAGGCAGCTTCCTCCGGCAGATCCCGCTCGACTGTCTGCTGCACGCACCCGTATAGAAACTCGGTCTGTGGCGTGGCGTCGAAGAAACGGTAACAATCACCGGTATCGTTGAGCACCCGTACATTGCCGTTCCCGGTGGGTTCCCAGTCCACCACGGGAAGCAACCGCTGCGAATAGTCTTCGAGTGCGGCGCGATAGTCGTCGATCCGTTCCAGCACGGCCGCCGATACCGGGAACACCACGCCGGGCGGGTTGAACCCGCGCCGGGCGAGGGCGTGGTGGATCAGGTAACGGTGGATGCGGCCGTTGCCGTCCTCAAACGGATGCATGTAGACAAAACCGAAGCCGATGACCGACGCGGCCACGACGGGATCGAGCTGTTGCGCGGCCCCTTGGTCGAACGCGATCAGCCCTTCGACGAGGCTAGCCAGATCCTCGGATCGAGCACTGACATGGTCGGGGATCGGCGCCCCCGACTCGCGATCCCGTTGACCGACAAAGCCGCCTTCCGTGCGCAGTCCGAGCTGTACAAAGCGGGCATCGCCGATGACGATGCGTTGCAGGCGCAACAGCTCGTCAAGATCGATCGGCCGGCGTCCGGCCTCGCCTACGGCCCGGCCCCACCGCTGAATACGGTCCTGGGGCGGATGCTCGCCTTCAATGGCGAAGCTGGACCTGGAATCCTTCAGCAGCAGAAACGCCGCGGTACGCGCCAACAGGTCTTTCGGGACCGCGTCCACGACCTCCCGCGCCCGCGCCTGCAACTCCATGGCCGCAAAACGTTCCAGGGTTTCGGTGCGAAACACCAGCGGACAGAATGCCGGCGTACCCGGCAGGTTGTTCTTGACCCGATGCCGCCTGGAGGTCTCGGGGCGGGCGGCATACTGGCGGCCCGGATCGACGACCGAAGCGTACGCCCCGCGTTCGGCGTCGGGCAAGTCAAGCCGGTGTCCGGTCAGCCACTCGTAGAGAAACCAAACGCGTCGAGCGTAGGCGCCCGTCGGCTTAACCCTGACCAGATTCTCGACGGGTCCCGGACCCGTGGCGGCAAACAGGCGCTTGAGGACCAAGAGGTCGAGCCCCTCGTGCTTGAGGGCGAAGGTCAGGTGGCCCTCCAGGCTGGGTTTCGGCGCATGACGCGGCGAATAGATGCGCCAGCCGCCTTCTTCAATGATCCTGTGCCGTTCCCCCGTGGCGCTCAGGGTACGCGGCACCGGTACCCGCAGACCGTAGGCTCCGATGAGTGCGGCATAACCGGCTGGGGTAGCCGGCACTGACAGCCGGCGCTCCTGAAAAACGGTTATGGGGCCTGAAAAATGATTCGGGAGGTGAGTGCTGCTGCTAAATTTATTAGAGGACATGAGAACTGCTCCTAAGTCCTGCAAAACTAGCTATTGAATATGAATAATCCTAACATATGCTTAGATCTCTGAAAAATGTTCTCCGATGACTCTCCTTAGGGCAAAGTCAGACCATGGGACCCGTACTTCCAATCAGCGGCCGGACATCGACAGCCCTTCGCCGCAGTCTCCAGAATTGGTGCAACAACATCCTGATGAGGGAGGTTTGCGGAGAATGGTGCCCATAATCTCCGCGGGCGCAGTACCAGCTACGAACTTATCACCGACGAACGGGGTTGATTGAACTCGGGAGGGGCTCGAAATCATCGAGACTGATCCTGGCGTTTACCCGTTGTGCGCCTCGGTCAACCCACTGGAGTACCCTCTCCCTTGCTGACACAGGCTCTTGCACAGCACCCCTCTCCGAGGCTCTTGATTTGTCCGAAAAACCACTGTATTTTAAGACAAGCTGGAGTCCTATGATGTCCACTGCGGAGGCCATTCGAAACCGTATACGCAGCCTGCCCACGGGCAAGCCCTTTACAACATCGCGCTTTGCCAACTGCGGACGGCGGGGAGCCGTCGACCGTGCCCTTTCACGAATCGTCCACGAGGGGGAACTCGAGCGGCTCTCCCGGGGCGTATTCGTTCGCCCGCGCAAGAACCGTTTCGTTGGCAATGTCGTCCCCAGCGTCTTCGACGTGGTTCAAGCCATCGCCAAACACAATGGCGAAACCGTCCAAATTCATGGCGCGGAAGCGGCGCGGCGGTTCGGGCTCAGCACCCAGGTGCCTAGCGCGCCCGTGTTCCATACCAGCGCGTCCAGCCGCCCGATCCACATCGGCAACATCACGGTCAAGATGATCCACACGTCGAACAGTCGGAGGCTTCAATTCGCCGGCGAGATGGCGGGCTTGGCACTCTCCGCCCTCTGGTATCTCGGCAAGGACAACGTGACACCGGAGACTGTCGCCACGATCGCGTCTGCCATGAGCCCGGCGGAGTTCGAGAAGCTACGGTCGGCCGACGTTCCCGCGTGGATGGCGATGGCACTCAACGCCCCCGGCCAGGACACCGCCCATGGCTGAAGCCTTCCTCTCGTTGAATGCCCGAGACCAGAGAGACATCCTTGAGACCATTGCCGTCCGGTCAGGGCGGCCGGCGGTCATCTTGGAGAAGGACATCTGGATTTGTTGGGTTCTACAGATACTCTTCTCCATACCGGATCTTCACCCGATGGCCTTCAAGGGAGGCACATCCCTTTCGAAGGTCTACGGAATCATCGACCGTTTCAGCCACCCTCATCCATGTCGAATGCCACAGGCGCAGGCTTTCGCAGAACCCGGAACGGATATCTCGGCACTGGTTCGACTTGGCGTGCCTCGCCCACCACAACGCCAGCCGAGCGGCCCTCACCGACCGCGTTATCTTCGAGGATGTCGTCCGTCATAAGACGGTTTTCTTCAACGCCACCTACGCCAACTACAATCATTGCCTGGACGGCCGGCTGAGGCTCGTTCCCGACGAAGACCAACTCGTCCTTCTCGAATCGGACTACGAGGCGATGCGGACCGCCAGCATCATTCGCGACGAGGCACCGCGGTTCGATGCGTTGATGGAAAGGATCCGGAACGTGGAGGTCGAGGTGAATCGTCAGTCCGGAGCGTGACGGCTTTCAGACAAATATCATCAAAGGCAATATCTGAAGCGCTGGGCCTTGCACCTGCACCTCGCTGAGGTCGAGTGTAATCTCCTCAGTTTCACACAGACCACGCAGAAGAGTCTGTAGTTTCTCCGGTTGCATCAGTGCCATTCCGTAATTCTCGAAAGAGCTCATGCCCTCACCTCGATCGATGACCCTGGTCACCTTGCCAAGGACGCGTACGCTGTTCTTATGGAGCTCGCTCAGGGTGAGGTCTCGAAGATTCTCCGTACGCAACGTTACGACCCCTGTGACGTTGGACGGCACCGTGCATCGAAGCAGCACATTGGAAATCGGTGTCCGCTTACGGTCTTTGTCGAGTGAATCTCGGATGTGCTCCAGTGGACCCTCGCTCTCCTGTCTGTTCCTGACACTGGCTGAACCGCGACGTTTCCCACTCGTTGAACCCTGAGGATTTCGTGGCTCATCCGATCCCAAACTGGCCAGGATATTCACCGCATCTATGTAGTCAATCATGGCGTCGATGGCGTTCTTTTCGACAGTGCCGGCGAGTTCGACCAGTGCTCCAGGTTCTACATTCTTGGCGTCGTCTAGGATATCGAGATCGACAATGTAACCAGAGTCGTTGCGCAACCTGTCATAGAGTAGAATCGCGACAGAAGCCTCCGTGTGAGATCGTGAACTCTTCTCCACAGATCGTTCCATACCCTCGTGCGTACCCTTCGCATCGATATCGGCCGACAGATCGAGAAATTGGCCGAACAGACTGCTCAGACCAAATTTCGCCCCGCCTTCCGCGGTCGCCAGGGTGGAACTGGATTCCTCTCGTGTCAGTTGGGTTCCGAATGACAGGCCACCCTCGATTGCCGCCGCGAATGACACGAGCATCGGTATATCGAGATAGATCGGGTGTATTAGTCGCATCTATTGAATCACTCCAGCAAAATCCAGCGACTAACGGGCTTGGCTGCGGCTCATTGCCACGTCCGCAACTCCGGATAAACCTCCGTCGCAAACAACTCCATGCTCCGCTTGGTCTCCTCGTGGGTCATGAACCCCGCCTGGTTCATCATCAGCAGGTGCCCCACGCCGCAACGGTCATGCAAGTACTTCACCTTCTCGATGACCTTCTTCGGCGTTCCGGCGATGATGACGCCCTGGTCGATGAGGTCTTCGTAGGTGCGGTTGTAACGGGCCATGCCCTTGGGGTCGAAGAAGCGGGTGAGGCCTTGGGGCGGCACGAAGCCCGGCGGGGCGAAGAAGCCCACGGGGCGGCGCTTGTTGAGGTACCAGAGGAGCTTGCGGCCGCCCTCCTCCGCCTTCTTGTCGGTTTCGCCGGTGAAGGTGAGGGCGCAGTAGGCGAACCTGTCGGTGCCGGGCTCGGGGTAGTTCATCTCCTCGCAGCGCTTGCGGTAGGCGGTGAAGAGGGCTTCGGTCTGTTCGTAGGAGGTCAGGACGGTGGCCAGGGTGTAGTGGTGGTCGGCCACCCAGGGTACCGCCGCCGGCTGGCTGCCGGTGATCCAGATGGGGGGATGGGGCTGCTGGTAGGGGCGCGGCCATGGGTTCACGTAGCGGTAGTGGTAGTGCTTGCCCTCCCAGTTGAACACGTCCTGGGTCTTCCATGCCTTGATGATGAGGTCGTGGGCCTCCTGCATGCGTTCCCGGGTGTCGGAGGGGTTGGTGTTGGCGGGATGGATCTCGGTTCCCACGCCGCGAACGAAGCCGGCGATGAGGCGGCCGCCGGAGATGACGTCGATCATGGCGGCGTCCTCGGCCACCTGGATGGGGCTCCGGTGCGCCAGCGGGAAGCCCAGCACCAGGATCTTGGCGCGCTTGGTGCGGCGCACCAGGGTGCCGGCGGTGATGGAGACGTTGGCGGCCATGCAGGTGGCGGTGGCGTGGTGCTCGTTGAGCATGATCTCCAGGCCCAGCTCGTCGGCGTACTCGTACTCGTCGAGGTAGCGGTTGTAGAGATCGTGGGCGATCTTGGGATCGCAGTAGCGGCTGGGCAGGGTCACGCGCATGGCCCCGTAGGTTTCCTCCGCGTCGTCGGGCAGGAAAGGATAAGGCATCTCGGTGAAATGGTAGGCCAGCATTTCCTGGTCCTCCTCTATGGGGAATGGGGTCCTTCGACTTCGTTCCGCTTGCGCTCCACTACGCTCAGGACGAACGGCAATGGCGACACTGGCGGCGGGTTCCCGTCCAGTTCCCTTCCGTTCGCAATCAGGAACTCTCCAGGAACTTTGTCACCGCCCGGGCCAGGGCCTTGGGCTGTTCCCACTGCGGGTAGTGGCCGGCCTTGGGTATCGCGGTGAAGCCGGCGCCGGGAATGGCCTGCTGGAGGGCGCGGCCGTAGTCCGGGGTCACTACCCGGTCGCTCTCGCCCCAGAACAGGTGGACGGGGACCCGTATCCGGGCGAGCCGCCGCATGAGCTTGGGGTTGTACATGAACGGGCGCCAGGCGAACTTCAGCACCGACTGGCGGTTGCGCAGCAGCGTGAGCAGTTCATCGCCCTCCACGCCGTCCATGCCCGGCCACCGGAGCACCTGGGCGGCCGCCGGATCGTGCCACGCCAGCTCGGCGACTTCCTGGACGGTATAGACATAGACGTCCTGCACGTCGCGCACGGTCGGAGCCGACACCTTGATGCCCACGGAATCCACCAGCGCCAGCCGCCGGATCTGCTGGTGTGAGCGCACCGCCATCTCGGCGGCCACCCAGCCGCCGAAGCCGTGGCCGATGACATCCACCGGACCGGCGTCCAGGCCCTCGAGCAGGTCCAGCCCCAGGAAGGCCAGGTCTTCCATGGTGTCGACCCAGCCGGGCAGCTCCGACCGGTTCACGCCGGGCAGGGACGGCACCACGGCCTGGATACCCGCGGCCAGCGCGTCGTCGAACGGCGGGACCGGCGTTTCGAGTTGGTCGCCGTAGAGGATTACGACCGGGGCGCCCTCTCCGCGCCGGCGCACCCCGAGCTTGACGCCATCCACCTCCATGGTCTCGGAAACCCACGTCATGAACCCTGCGCCTCCCCCGCGTGCCCCTGTGCCTCTTCCGCGTGCCGCTTGATGAAATCGATGGCCAATCCGTTGAACTCCTCGGGGTGCTCCGCGTGGGAACAGTGCCGCGAGTTTTCGAAAACCTTCACCTCGGATCCGGGTATCTCGGCCTGGAGGTCGGTGGCGTAGGTCGGGAACCGCAGCGGGTCCTGGGCGCCCGCCACGATCAGCACCGGGCACTGGATCTTGCCGTAGTCGGGCCGCACCGGACGGAACCCGCGAGGCTTTCCCGAGGGGGCCAGGCGCGCGGCGGCGCAGGCCTCCCACACCCCCGGTTCCAGGCTGGCCTGCCAGCGCTCCTCCACCACGTCGTCGGCCCACCAGCGCTCGTTGTAGAAGCACACGCGCAGGATGTCGCGCATCTGTTCCCGCTCGCCGGTGTAGCCGGTGAGGACCTTGCGTTCCTCGTTGTCGGGCGCCTTGCCGCCGCCGCTCACGGCGATGACCGAGGCCACGTTGAAGCGCGGGTCCGTGGCCATCTGCAGGCAGAAGCCGCCGCCGAAGGAGTTGCCGATGAGGTGCACCGGACCAAGGCACATTGTGCGGAGGAAACCGTCGACGTGCTTGAGCCGGAAGCCCACGGCGTCGCTGAAGTTGTACACCAGGTCGGTGCGGCCGAAACCGGCCAGGTCGGGAGCGTAGACGTGGAAGTGCTCGCCGAGCTGGGCGATGTTGTAGCGCCAACTGAACTCGGCCCGGCCGCCGAACTCGCCGCTGTGGATCAGCACCACGGTAGAACCGCGGCCGGCGCCGGCTTCGAGGTAATGGGTACGGATCTGGCCCACTTGGACGAGGTGGCTGCTTACGCCAGGGGGGAGGTCGATCATGGAAGCTGCGTAACCGATAGCCCCATACCTGTCAATCGAGCGCCCCCACCCCACCCCTGGATTCCCGCTTCCGCGGGAATGACGGTTCGGGGTAGCCGTGCCATTCCGTGTTCGTTCGGGATTTTAACACACCCTGTTCCGCGGGGATGACTATTCGGGGTGTTTGGCGCGGCTTTCCCGGGCTAACAAGACTCGCGGCCGAACCGGGTATGTGTTAGTGTCGTGTCTCAAGTCGGACCGAATCCCGACCGGCATCATCGAAACAAAGACACCAAGAACGCAGGGGGATCACATGCACTGGGGTATGGAAAACAGAATGGCGCGCATCATCCAGCCGGCGGACGGGCGCTGCGTGATGTTGGCCGTGGACCACGGCTACTTCCTGGGACCGACCAGCGGTCTGGAGCAGCCGCGGGAGACCATCGAGCCACTGCTGCCCCATGCCGACGCCATCATGCTCACCCGCGGCGTGCTTCGCACCGCCGTGGACGCCAACATGCAGGCGCCGGTGGTGCTGCGCGTGTCCGGCGGCACCAGCATCCTCAAGGAACTGTCCAACGAGGACATCACCGTGTCCATCGAGGACGCCATCCGGCTCAACGTCTCGGCCATGGCGCTGTCGATCTTCGTGGGGTCGGAGTTCGAGAAGGAGACGCTGGTGAGCCTGGCGAAGCTGGTGGACGAGGGCGAGCGGTACGGCATCCCTGTTCTAGCGGTCACCGCCGTGGGCACGAACATGGCACGGGACGAGCGTTACCTCAGCCTGTCGTGCCGCATCGCCGCGGAACAGGGCGCCCACATCGTCAAGACCTACTACTGCGAGGGCTTCGAGAACCTGGTCAACAGTTGTCCGATTCCCGTGATCGTGGCGGGTGGCAAGAAGACCCCGGAGATGGAAGCGCTGGAACTGACCAAGAACGCCGTGGACCACGGCGCGGTGGGCGTCGACATGGGCCGCAACATCTTCCAGTCCGACAGCCCCGCGGGGATGATCCAGGCGGTGCGGGCCATCGTTCACGGCGGCGCCTCCGTCGAGGACGCCTACGGGATCTACCAGTCGTCGCGGCCGTCGGCGTCGGAACGCGCCGCCGGGTAGGCGAAACCGGGGAGCTTTCGAACCGTCATTCCCGCGGAACAGGTTGTGTAAAAATTCACGAGGCAACGACGCATCGAATCGTCATTCCCGCGGAAGCGGGAATCCAGGAGGGGTGAGGCGGGGGAATACGCCGTTCGGCCCCTCTCCACCCCTGGATTCCCGCTTCCGCGGGAATGACTATCCAGGGGGTTGGTGCCATTTCTTGTCCAAGCCGAGTTTTGACGCAGTCTGGCTGAAGCCGCCTTTCGGAAACGAGCCATGCGCGTCGCCATGTACTACAGCAACGATGACGTCCGGCTGGAGGAACTGCCGGTCCCCAAGGCCGGCCCGGGCGAGTTGCTGATGCGGGTGGAGGCCAGCGGCATCTGCGGCACCGACGTGCTGGAGTGGTACCGCCGGCAGCAGGCGCCCAGGGTGCTCGGTCACGAGGTCACCGGGGAGGTGACGGAGGTGGGCGCCGGCATCACCGGTTTCGCGCCCGGCGACCGCATCGTCACCACCCACCACGTGCCCTGCAACGACTGTCACCACTGCCGCTCCGGCCACGCTTCGGTGTGTCAGCTCATGCGCGAGACCCATTTCGACCCGGGCGGCTTCGCCGAGTACCTGCGCCTGCCCAAGGTCAACGTGGACTCGGGCACCTTCCTGCTTCCCGAGTCGCTTTCCTTCGAGGCGGGCTCTTTCGTCGAGCCTCTGGGCTGCGTCGTGCGGGCTCAGCAGCATGCCAGCGCGCCGATGCAGGAGAACGTGCTGGTCATCGGCGCCGGCGTCGCCGGCCTGCTGCACCTCCAACTCGCACGGAGCCGGGGCGTCAAGACGCTGATCGCCACCGACATCAACGACGAGCGGCTGCGGCTGGCACGGTCCCTGGGCGCGGACCACACCTTCCACGCCACCGACGACGTGCCCGCGCGCGTACGCGAGTGCTGCGGCGGACGTCTCGCCGACCTCGTGATCGTGTGCACCGGAGCGGCGCCGGCGATCCGGCAGGCGTTCCAGAGCGTCGAGCGCGGCGGACGGCTGCTCTTCTTCGCCTCCACACCCGCCGGGCACGAGGTGCCCATGCCGCTATACGAAATGTGGCGCGACGAGGTGAGCCTCGTCACCTCCTATGGCGCGAGTCCCCAAGACTTGAAGGATGCGGTGGATCTGTTGGCCGGCGGGAAGGTGCGCGTGGAGGAGCTTGTCACCCACCGCCTTTCCCTTGCCGAGACGGGAACGGGTTTTCGACTCGTAGCCAACGCGCAGGATTCGCTGAAGGTCATCATCGAGCCGCAACGAGCGTGACACAACCTCCGTTCGGCGGTTAACGGGATTATTCCAGCTCCGTCGATTCCGGCGGCAATTCCCGCACCTTGCCCGCGGCGATCTCCCGCAGGGCCACGACGATCTCGCGGTTGTCGGCGTCCACCAGGGGCCTGGCGCCCTTGAGGAGCTGCTTGGTGCGCTGGGAACCAAGCATGACGAGCTTGAAGCGGTTGGTAACCTCGTTGAGGCAGTCTTCGACGGTAATTCTTGCCACGGCATTCTCTCCTGTTACGCGAAGCTCGGCCGCTGTTCCAGGACCTCTTCCCGCGCCGACGTCTCGATCTCGAAGCCCAGGTCCTCGATCATCCGGTGGGCGTCGGAGGCGTCCTGGCCCGACGTGGTCAGGTAGCCGTTGACGAAGATGGAGTTGGCCGGGTAGAGGCTCAGCGGCTGCAGCGAGCGCAAGTTGACTTCCCGGCCGCCGGCCACTCGGACCTCCTTGCTCGGGTTGACGAAGCGGAACAGGCACAGGACCTTGAGGCAGTACTGCGGCGTCAGGTTGGAACGCCCGGCCATGGGGGTCCCGGGGATGGCGTGCAGGAAGTTCACCGGGATGGAATCCACGTCCAGTTGCCGGAGCGACACCGCCAGGTCGATGACGTCGTCGTCCTGCTCGCCGAGGCCGACGATGCCGCCGCAACAGGTGGACAGCCCGGCGGCCTTGACGCTTTCGAGGGTGGCGACGCGGTCCTCGTAGGTGTGCGTCGTAACCACCTCCGGGTGGTAGCGGCTGCTGGTGTTGAGGTTGTGGTTGACCCGCTCGACCCCGGCTTCCTTGAGGATGCGCGCCTTGGACTCCGTGAGCAACCCCATGCACGCGCAGATGTTGATGGGGACGTGGCGCTTGATCTCGGCCACGGCGTCGGCCATCCGCTCGGTTTCCTTGAGCGTAGGGCCGCGGCCGCTGTTGACCAGACAGAAGCGCATGGCGCCCGCTTCCTTGGCCCTCACCGCGGCCTCCACCAACTCCTCCTTGGCGAGGAACGGGTACTTGTCGATCTCGGCCTCGGAAACCGACGACTGCGAGCAGTAGCCGCAATCCTCGGGGCACAGGCCGCTCTTGGCGTTCATCAGCACATGGATCTGCACCCGCTTGCCGAAGTAGTGGTGGCGGACACGGAAGGCGGCGTCGAGCAATTCCGGCAACCTCTCGTCGGCGCCGTGAATGACCGACTTCAATTCAGCCGGGGACAGGAGTTCTCCGGCGAGCGACTTTTCCGCGAGATCCGCGTACCTCGGTTCCACGTTGTTCATGGGGGTTTCGTGTAACATGAGGGGTGCGATTCCGCAACCAAACCGCCGCCCGCGCACCGGGCGGGCTAGCCGATGAAGAGCTGGAAGATCGCGCCCCGCTGGTTCGCCACCGTCTTGGGCATGAGGAGCCGCGGCTCCGGCACCAGCGCGCTCCGCGCCACCTCCCAGTTGGTCTGCGGCAGCGGGTCCAGCGCGCGGATCTCGTCCAGCGAAAGGTACACGGCCCGGTCCACCTCCCGCCCGTCCGGCGTGGGCTCCGCGGTCAGGCCCCGGAGCAGCAGCACGACGTAGAGGCTGTTGCCGGACTCGGCGTCGTAGCGGCTGCGGATGCCCAGCACCCCCTCGACTTCGGCCTCGACGCCGGCCTCCTCGGCCACTTCGCGCACCACCGCGTCCTCGATGGTTTCGTCCGGCTCGATGAAGCCGCCGGGCACCTGCCAGTTGCCGTGCCCGCGACGCGACGCGCGGCGCACGAAGAGCAGGCGTCCGTCGCGCACCACGGCCCCGCCCACCCCGATGTTGTAGCCCGTGTTGTAGCGTTCCGGTATGGCCATGTCGTCCTTTCCGGTCGCGGGCGCTCTCGCCCCACACCGCTCCAGCGGCGCGCGGGTCTGCACGCGCCCCTGTCCGGGGGTCGGAGAGTCCAACGGCCTCGGCCATGCGCTGTCCGAGCCCCGCGATAGGAAACCGCGACCCCGCGATGTTATAACTTGGCCCATGAACGCGCGTCCAGCAATACTCGACCGGGGCTCTCCGCGCACGGCCCCGCGGAGGAACGACCATGAGTGACGCCCTGGGATGGCGGCGCAAGTTCGCCGTCATCGCCCCTTCCACGAATACCTCGGTGCAGCCCGAGTTCGACGAGATGCGGCCGGAGGGCGTGACCAACCACTTCGCCCGCATCTGGATCCCCGACGATCCCATCCACGACGACGAGGACTTCGAGCAGTTGATGCGCAACATCCGCGCGGAGGTGGACAACGCCATTGACCGCGTCATGACCTGCCGGCCGGACTACCTGATCATGGGCATGTCCTCGGAGACGTTCTGGGACGGCGCCGAAGGCAGCCGGCGCCTCCTGGCCAACGTGGAGGACCGGTCCGGGGTCCGCGTGGCCATGGGCTCCTATGCCTGCGAGGCGGCGCTCGAGGCCTACGGCGGCATCCGCCGCCTGGGGGTGATCACGCCGTACATGCCCGTGGGCGACTCCCAGGTGGTGCGCTTCTTCACCGACTGCGGCTACGAGGTGGCGCGCCTCAAGGGGCTCAAGTGCGAGAGCCCGGTGCTGATCGCGCACGTTCAGGCGGACACGCTGGAAGCCGCCATCGAGGAAGTGAACGGCGACGACGTGGACGCCGTGGTCCAGGTGGGCACCAACCTGGCCATGGCGCGTGTCGCGGCGGAGGCGGAACAACACATGGGCAAGCCGGTCATCGCCATCAACACGGCCATCTACTGGTACGCGCTGCGCCAGAACGGCCTGTCGGACAAGGTCGAGGGCTTCGGAAACCTGCTGTCGCGGTTTTGAGCATCCTCCGGCGGGAAGAGGAACGACTCGTGGACTTGACGGTTTATCGCGTGCCGTCGTGGACGGCCGAGCCCGGACTGAGGCACGGCTTCATGGGCCGGAGCGGCGGCAACAGCGCGGGCGCTTTCGCGAGCCTCAACGTCTCCTTCAACGTGGGCGACGACCCCCGGGCGGTCCAGGACAACTACTGCGCCATGAAGGGGGCCGTGGGCATGACCGGGACCCGCATGGTCACCATGCGGCAACGGCACGGCGACACCATCCTCGACGTCGCCGAGTCGTGCAAGGAGGCCGGCGAGGGCGACGCCATGGTGACGGATGCGCCGGGGGTCTTCCTGGGAGTGCTCACCGCCGACTGCGTTCCCATCGTGTGCTGGGCGCACACCCCGAAGCGCCGGCTGGCGGCGGTCATCCACGCGGGCTGGCGCGGCACCCTGGCCGGGGTGGCGATGAAGGCGGTGCGGCACATCGAGCGGCGTTACGGCACGGCGCCCGGCGATCTGGCGTGCGCCCTGGGACCGGCCATCGGACCGTGCTGCTACGAGATCGGCGCCGACGTGGCCGACCCGCTGGTGCGGGAGTGGGGGGAGCGGGCGGAGGCGGCGCTTCAATCCCGGGACGGCGGCGTCTACCTCGACCTGAGGCGGCTGAACGCCGCGCTACTGGCGGCGAGCGGCGTCCGCGAGGAGCACATCTTTACCAGCGGTCCCTGCACCGCGTGTCACCCCGCGGAGTTCTTCTCGTATCGGCGGGAGTCCGGGAACGGCGCCGGCGTCACCGGGCGGCAGGCCGGCTTCATCGGTTGGTCGGATACACGTTGAAGATGCGCGTTGAGGATAACGCGCCGGAAACAGAAAGCCCTGGCTGACGCAATGGCCAGCCAGGGCTCGGTGCACTGTCGGAATTGACCAAGACCCTCAATTCCGAAAAGGCTCGAGAGCCTAGGTCTCAGTCACCTCGCAGTTACATATGTCACTCATATTTTGACCACCTCCTTTCTCTGCTGACCACCATCCTAGGGAAGGGGGCGGCGCTTGTCAAACATTTTCCGCAACACAGGGGGCGAAACCACCCCAAGCCACCCTTATGGAGCCCTTGTCCGTGCGGCCGCGAGCTTCTTCACGGCGAAGGTGGCGGCGTTGCGCACCCGTGCGTCGGCATCGCCGGTGGCTGCACGGGTGAGCGCGTCCAGGGCTTCCGCGCTCACCTCCGCCGTCTTGGCGAGGCTCGTCACCACCGCCACACGGACCAGCGGCTCGGGGTCGCGCATGGCTTCGAGGAAGGCGGGCGCGCGACCGATGCCGGCGGCGCCGGCGTCTTGCCCCTCATGGATGTCACGCAGGCAGTACACGGCCATGCGCCGCTGGGTGGCCGAGCCGTCGCGCAGAAGCGCTTGAAGGCGCGCCTCCGCCTCCGGGTAACGTTTCCCGAGGTCGGTAAGCAGGAGCTGCGTGGCCCAGCGCAGGTCCTGGTCGCCGCTTCCGAGGCCGTGGGCAAGCACATCGAGACAGAGCGTGGAGGGGCGCGCCATTTGTCCGAGGGCGTAGGCAACGGTCCAACGCGGCGCGGCGTGCAAGCGTCGGTCGAGGAGGTCGGCAACCCTGGGTTCCGCCACCGCCAGGGCCACCAGCTCCTCCACCGCGCGGCGCACCACCGCCTTGTCGGTTTGCTCCAGCGCTTCGAGCAGCGGCCCCATGCGCTGGTCCAGTGTGGTATCCCCCATACCGCGGTACAAGAATGCCCAGGATGGACGCGGGGCCTCAACGCGCTTCGGATTGATCGATCACGTCGCGCAGGCGGGAGGGATAGTCCGTGATGATGCCGTCCACGCCGAGCACCAGCAGTTCCCGCATCTCGTCGGGATCGTTGACGGTCCAGACGTGAACTTCGACGCCCAGGGCATGGGCGGCGGCCACCGACGCGGGCGTGACGAGATCGATGCCCTCGTGGCGGCGCGGGATCTGGAGCGCCCGGCCGGGGACCTCCGGCGGCCCTCCCTGTCCCGACCACAGCGCGGTCATGAGGGAGCGGATCTCGCCGGTGGAGAAGCCCGTGGCGACGGGCAGGCCGCGCCCGCGGATGACCGCGCGGGCGGAGCGCATCGTGGCGTCGCCTTCGGCCGCCACCAAGACCTGTCCCGCCTTGCCGAACTCCTCGATCACGTCGAACAACGTCTCCATGGCCGGCGCCGGCAACTCCTTGATCTCCACCGTTGCCCTGGCCCCGGGGAACTCCAGGAAAAACTCCCGCAGCGTCGGTATGCGTATCCCCTGCCCCCGAAAGGGATGCGTGGCGCCGCCGTCGGCCGTGAAACGGTACCCCGCGTCGAGGCGCATCAACGCCTCCAGGCTGGTTTCCCGCACCCGTCCGGCGCCGTCGGTGGTGCGCTCGAGGGTCCCGTCATGGATGATGACGATCTCGCCGTCGGCGGTCCCATGGACATCCATTTCGAGAAAGGTCGCGCCTTCCTCCAGGCCGCGTCGAAACGACGGCAGGGTGTTTTCCGGCAAGGTGCCGGCGGCGCCCCGATGCCCGGCGATGCGCGGCACCGGCCCCGAAAAGAATGCGGGTGAAAGGAAATCCGTCATGGTCCCGATGGCGGTCGCGGCAGGGATGGAATCCGGGGCGTTCCTTGAATTTTCACTCCATGGAGCCTATGCTTTGCAAGATCCAATTGGGCCCCCAGGATCCAACGACATTGACTACCGCGGCGACCCTCCCGGGTCAACCGGAAGGACGTCCCGGCCCTCGCCGGGAGTACGCGAGGGCCGTCGGACAAGGGAGCGTGGCCACGCCACGGGGTTTGCCGCGTAAAGGACATAGATGGCTGTAGAGGATCGGCTTCTCAGACTGAAGGAATTGGACCGCCAGGCAGAGCTGGGCGGCGGCGAGGTGCGCATTCGCCGGCAGCACAAGGAGGGCAAGCTGCTGGCGCGGGAACGCATCGAGATCCTGCTGGACCAAGGCAGCTTCGTGGAACTGGACCGGCTGCGCACCCACGACTGCACCGACTTCGACATGCAGGACCAGAAGATCCCGGGCGACGCCGTGGTCACGGGATCGGGCGCCATCGAAGGACGCAACGTCTTCGTCTACGCCCAGGACTTCACCGTGTTCGGCGGAAGCCTGAGCGGGGTCGTGGCCGACAAGATCTGCAAGGTCCAGGAACTGGCGATGAAGAACGGCGCGCCCATCCTGGGCATCAACGACTCCGGCGGCGCGCGCATCCAGGAAGGGGTCGTCAGCCTCGACGGCTACGCCCGCATCTTCGCCAACAACGTCACGGCCTCGGGCGTGGTGCCGCAGATCTCGGCCATCATGGGGCCGTGCGCCGGCGGCGCGGTCTACTCGCCGGCCATCACCGACTTCATCTTCATGACCAAGGACACGGGCTACATGTTCATCACCGGCCCGGACGTCATCAAGACCGTAACCCACGAGGAGGTCACCAAGGAGGAGCTGGGCGGCGCCGAAACCCACACACGCAAGAGCGGCGTGGCGCACTTCTCGGCGGACAATGACAAGGACTGCCTGCTCATGATGCGCGAACTCATGAGCTTCCTGCCCAGCAACAACCTGGAGGAACCGCCGTTCCGCCCCACCGAGGACGATCCCTACCGGCGCGACCAGCGCTTGCAACACGTCGTACCGCAGAATCCCAACCTGCCCTACGACATGAAGGACCTCATCGGCGCCGTGGTGGACGAAGGCTACTTCTACGAAGTGCACAGGGAGTTCGCCCCCAACATCGTGGTGGCGTTCGCGCGCCTGGGCGGCCGGACGGTAGGCATCGTCGGCAATCAGCCGGCCCACCTGGCGGGGTGCCTGGACATCAACGCGTCCGTCAAGGCCGCCCGCTTCGTGCGCTTCTGCGACTGCTTCAACATCCCGGTGATCACCTTCGTGGACGTCCCGGGGTTCCTGCCCGGTACGGGCCAGGAATACGACGGAATCATCCGCCACGGCGCAAAGCTGCTGTTCGCCTACGCCGAGGCCACCGTGCCCAAGATTACCGTCATCACCCGCAAGGCCTACGGCGGCGGCTACATCGTCATGGCCAGCAAGTTCCTGCGCGGCGACGTCAACATGGCCTACCCCGCGTCGGAGATCGCGGTGATGGGGCCGGAAGGGGCCATCAACATCGTCTTCCGCAACCAACTCAAGGAGGCGAAGGACGAGAAGAAGACCCGGCAGAAGCTGGTGGCCGATTACCGCCGGCTCTTCGCCAACCCGTTCCGCTCCGCCGAACTGGGCAACCTCGACGCCATCATCGTGCCCGAAGACACCCGTCCCACGCTGATTCGCACGCTGGAGATGCTCAAGAACAAGCGCGAGACCCGTCTTCCCCGAAAGCACGGCAACGTGCCGCTCTAGTGTGCTGCGTCATCTGCGTCACGAATGGGCTTAGACCGGGCCGAGCAGCGGGACCGTCCAAGAGATGTTCAAACGAATCCTGGTAGCCAACCGCGGCGAGATCGCCGTCCGCGTCATCCGAGCATGCCGCGAGCTGGATATCGAGAGCGTAGCGGTCTACTCCGAGGCGGACCGCGACGCGCTCCACGTGAAGTACGCCGACTACTCCTATCCGGTGGGGCCGGCGCCTTCGGCCGAGAGCTACCTGCGCATCGACCGCATCATCGACGCGGCCAGGAAGAGCCGCGCCGAGGCAATCCATCCGGGCTACGGCTTTCTCGCGGAGAACCCCGCGTTCGCCCGCGCCTGCGGCGAGGCCGGCCTCGTCTTCCTGGGGCCGGCCCCGGACGTCATCAAGCAGATGGGCGACAAGGTCCACGCCCGCGCCCTGATGAAGAAGGCCGGCCTGCCGGTGATCCCGGGTTCGGACGACATTCTCAGCTCCGAGGAAGAAGTGCTGGAAACCGCCGAGGCCATCGGCTACCCGTGCGTGCTCAAGGCCGTGGCCGGGGGCGGTGGCAAGGGGCTGCGGCTCGTGGAATCGAGCGACGAGGTGCGCTCGGCCTTCCGCGCGGTGCGCTCCGAAGCCGCCTCGTCCTTCGGCGACTCCCGGCTCTACGTCGAGAAGTACCTGGAGCGCTGCCGCCACATCGAGGTCCAGCTCCTGGCGGACATCTACGGCAAGGTGCTGCACCTGTTCACCCGCGAATGCTCCATCCAGCGGCGCCACCAGAAGATCATCGAGGAGTGTCCCGCGCCGACCATCGACCTGCGCATGCAGAAGGCCATGGGCAAGACCGCGGCCCAGGGTGCCAAGGCGCTCAAGTACACCGGCGTCGGCACCATGGAGTTCCTGGTGGACCGCCAGAAGAACTACTACTTCCTGGAGATGAACACCCGCCTGCAGGTGGAACACGCCATCACCGAGCGGGTCATGGGCATCGACCTGGTAAAGGCACAGATCAACGTGGCCGCGGGCGTGCCGCTGCCCTGGTCCCAGCGCCAGATCCAGGGCGCGGGCCACGCCATCGAGTGCCGCATCTACGCCGAGGACCCCGAGACCGACTTCATGCCCTGTCCGGGCAAGATCGAGGGGCTGCGCCTGCCCGAGGGCTTCGGCATCCGCAACGACTGCGGCGTGTACGAGGGCGCCGAGATCCCCATCTACTACGACCCCATGATCGCCAAGCTCATCGTCTGGGGCGAGGACCGCGCCGAGGCCATCCGGCGCCTCAAGCGCGCCTTGCGCGAGTACCAGGTCCGGGGCGTCAAGACCAACATCCCGTTCCACCAGTGGATGCTGCGCCACCCCCAGTTCATCGAGGGCGACTTCCATACCGGGTTCGTGGACGAGCAGCGCGGGTTCATGACGCGGGAGGAAATATACCCGAACCGCCACGTCGCGCTGGCCTCCGCGGCCATCGTGGCGCTGCACCGGGAGCAGGAACGAGCGCTGCAGATGGTGGAGAAGGGCGCGGTGGAAGAATCGGGATGGCGTGACGTCGGGCGCCGGGAGGCGCTCCGGCTCCGGCCCGATGCGTCCGCCCCGGGACGCGGGTGGTGAGGCCATGGCGTTCATCGCAAAGCTCGGCGGCCAGACCTCGGTGGTGCGCATCACGGAAACGGAGAAATCCATCTACAAGGTGGTGGTGGACGGGCACGAGTTCACGGTGGACGGCCGGCGCACCGGACGCAACAACTACTCGCTCCTGATCGACAACCGCTCCTTCGAGGTGGACGTCGACGTGGACGCCACCGAAGACGAGTACCGCGTGCTCCTCGACGGCCGCACCTACCACATCAGCATGTCCGACGAGCGCCAGGTGCGGGTCGGCGGCAACCAGTCCGGCATCGAGGTGTCGGGCCGCCAGGAGGTCAGGATTCCCATGCCCGGCAAGGTCGTCACCGTGCTCGTGAACGAGGGCGACACCGTGGCCAAGGGACAAGGTCTGGTCATCGTCGAAGCCATGAAGATGGAGAACGAGGTGCGCGCCCCCGGCCCCGGCGAGGTCAAGGAGGTCCGCGTCAAGACCGGCGAAGCGGTGGAAGCGGGGCAGGTGCTGGTGATCGTGGAGTGATGGCGCCTATTCTTCGTCCCCCTCGTCCCCTTCATCCGTCCCCGCGTCCTTCCGCCTCATGAAATAGACCAGCACGATGGTCAGTCCGTAGAGCGCGGTCAGCGGCAGCGCCAGCAGGATCTGCGAGACCACGTCGGGCGGCGTGAGCACGGCGCCCAGCACCACGATGCCGAGCAGGGCGTAGGGGAAGTGCCGCATCATCATGCGGTGGTCGATGAGCCCCACCCGCGCCAGGAACACCCCCACCACCGGCAACTCGAACACGGTGCCGAAGGCCAGCATGAGCTTGGCCGAAAACCCCAGGTACTCGCTCACGCGAATGGCCGGGCGGACGTCCAGTTGCGCGTATTGTTCCAGGAAGAAGCGATAGCCCACGTCGAAGATCACGACGTAGCAGAACCCCGCCCCCAGCAGGAAAAACAGCGTGCCGTAGACCACGAAGGCCCTGGCGTAGCGCTTCTCGGTGCTGTAGAGGCCCGGCGCCACGAACTGCCAAGCGTGCCACAGGAGCACCGGCAACGCCACGAAGACCGCGGCCACGAAGGCGACCTTGAGCTTGGCGAAGAAGGCCTCGGCGACGCCCGTGCCGATGACGGTGAGACCCGCGGCCTCCAGGCGCAGGAGGGGCGCGGTCATGAAGGCGATGAGCCAGCCCGCCACCGTGTAGCAGGCCAGGAAAGCCAGGAGCACGGCCACGGCGGACTTGATGAGGCGGGAACGCAGCTCCTCCAGATGCGCGGTGAGCGACATGCTGGCGTCGTCCGACAGGCGCTCCTCCTCGTCCGCGCCGGCGCTCTCTTCCGCGCCCGCTCCTTCGTCCGCGTTCACTCTTTCGTGGGGGGATCGCCCGCTGGAGACATGGTATTGGCGGGGGCGCCTTCTCCGGACGGTTCGGAATGCGTGTTCTCGGCGGGCGGAGGCGTCTCGATCTCGTCGGCCGCGGTCTGCAATTCGCGTTTCATGTCATCCGTGGTGCGGCGAAACTCGGCCAGCCCACGGCCCAGGGCGCGCGCCATCTCGGGCAACTTCTTGGGCCCCAGGACGATCAAGGCCACGGCCAGGATCAAGAGCAGCTCGGGCATTCCGATACCAAACATTTCGACTCCCAGAGGGTAGGCTAAGGCATTTGCGGGGGGGAGTCAAAGAGTGAGAGACCGACCGCCTGAAGGACAAGGCAGGGGCTTCGCTTGTCCGCGGGACTACGTCGGTTTATCGATTTACGGCATTTGCACCGTGTCTCGTCACCGCTGAAATCCCAAACCCCACAGACGCAGCAGAGCCTGACAACCCGCCTCAAAGGTATCTGTGAAATCAATCATCTGGAAGGCAGACAGCGTCCAGGAAAGTTCCTCGTACTGGCAGGATTGGTAGAGCAATGGGACAATCCTGTTGTCGAAGCGCTGTTGCTGGAGGGTAAACAGGAGTTCCCTCTTGACCCAGATGGATTCCACTGAACGTGGAGACAAGACAAGCACAAACCAATCGCAACGGCGAAGCGCCGCCCCGATCTCATCATGCCACTGCCTTGCCCCCACGATATCGGTGTTGCTGAACCAGACCGGCAGCCCATGGCGCCGCATCATGGAGACCAGTTCTACAACGAACGGTCGATCCTGGTCAGAATGAGATATGAATACTTCCCTCGGCAGCATGACATCAAGGGGTCTCCGCCGCCGAAGCCGGGGATTGGGCGGTCTTCAGAAGTGCCTGTGAGATCTGGTTGACCCCTTCGTCCTCGGTCAATTCTTCCATGTCGATCATGCGAAGGTGCCGAAGGATCCAGGGGACGTCTCCGTCCGGTTTCCCTGCAAGGACCGGGACAAGACGCTTGCGATAACGCCGTTCGCCCAAGGCATACTCAATCTCCCAACGGACCCAAGGCGACCGTAGCGCGTCCGGGGTGAGGAAGACGACCATGGCCTCGGACTCCTTCAACGCCTGCGCGACTTTGTCGGCCCAGTTGTCTCCGGGCAGGATTTCGCGGCTGGCGTCCCACACCTCCAAACCAACCTTTTCCAGACCGGCTTCGACCTTCCTGACAAATGTGTCATCCGTCTGCGCGTGGCTGATGAAGACTTTCATACCGGCCTCCCCTTTGTCGCCTCCCTGCTATTATCTTGGTTCGTTTGGACCTATGCAAGTGGTGGAAGTTGGTGGAAGTCCCACAGAGGTCTTGAGGAATCGGATCTAAGGCACGGATTTTATCAGGCGCAAGACGATTTATGAATACCGTCAGATCGTTTCAAAAAATCGATTTTTGTCGTTATGCACAAGCAGATAGTGTCAAGGCTTTGACATCGTAAGCTGCGCGCCGCTTGGATCAAGGGGTCAAACCACCGGCCCCCACCGGCCCGCCATTCAAAACAACAGGAAAGGATACGCCAATGGAACTTCAGGATCGTTGTCGTGGCCTCATGGTCGGGCTCGCGGTCGGTAACCTGCTCGGCATTCCGTGGGAGGGTTGGCCGCGGGAGGAAATCCGCCTCCGCAGGCCCAACGGCGTGCGCGACATCGAAGCGAAACCGGGCTACCCCGACGATGACGACGTGGCGCAGGCCGTCATTCTAGCCGAGGCGTGTGACGGCGCGGCGGCCCTGGATGCCGACGACCTCGCCCGGCGTTTCTGGGTCTGGGGTGAGGAAAACGGCCTTGGCATGGGCAACTTGACGTCTCGGGTATTGACCCTATACGGCGGCAGCCCGCCCAGACGTTACCGGTCTCTCTCTGTGCGCCGACGCAGCTCGGCGCCGCCGGACTTCCAGCCGGCGCGTGAGCCGGTGGGCTTGCCTGCTCGGAGGCTCCTTTCGTGGCTTGGGAGGAGACCGGCGGCAACGCGGCCGGCAATGGCGCGGTCATGCGCTGCGCGCCCCTTGCCATTCGCTGGCGACATGACGACGTGGCGCTGGTTCGCAACACCATCGTCAGCGCCGTGGTCACCCACTGGGATCCCCGCTGCACTTGGTCCTCGGTGTTCGTGAATCTCGCCATTGCTTCGCTCCTGCAGGAATCGCCGGACAGCGCGTTGCCGCTCGTTGAGCGCGCCGAACGGGCGCGGGAAACGCTTGGCGATGCCTTGGCGCCGTTCGGCATCGACGCACCCGCGCGGACTAAGATGACGCAAGCCTTGGACGTTTCGGATATCACCATGCCGGAGGAGATTGGCCTGGATGGGCAGGACATGGGCTACACCCTCAAGACCATGCGGGTGGCCCTGTGGTGCGCGCGTCGGGCCACGGACTTCGAGGAGGCGCTGATCGCCGTCGTCAACGCCGGCGGGGACACCGACACCAACGGCGCCGTGGCGGGCGCGGTGCTTGGCGCGCGATTCGGCATCGAGGCGATTCCGAGGCGTTGGCGCGAGCAGGTAGCGTCATTGCGTGTAGACCGGGTGGCGATGGAGGTATGGGCCGACCGGTTGATGGCGTGAGACCATAGCGTGCCTCATCCGCTATCGGTCTCCACTTGGACCGGATTGGCCGTCACGGCGTCGCTCACAATCCCCGTCTTTGCTGGAAAAGCACGACAAATTCGTTCTGAGAATTGGCGCGGGATGGCATACCTGGAGCGAGGGCCAACGGGATTCATAGGCGGGCGTTGAGAGGTTTCGAGATGTGTGAGACCGGGGGAGTTGAGCGTAGGAGGGGGGTTGCGAGGTGAGTTGGAAGGGGGGTTGACGACTTCGCGGCGGCGTCAGCAACAACGTCTCGCTGGCATCGAACTGGTATTTCAACCCCATGTGCGGTTTTCGTTGAAGTCCGTGCCGAGATCAACAATCTGGACGAACAGGGAAGCGCTTGCGCTAGGAGTTCTGACGGTCGAGCTTTTTTGGGCGGCGACGCCAAGTAGCCCTCGCCAAGCAGAAAGGAGAACGGAACGATGCCGAACGGAGGGTCGGATTGCTGCGGGACCTGCTGGTTCAACCGCGCCAACGGCGGGGAGAGGGGCCACGCCGACTTCAAGATTCCCAGCCACTGCGAGATTCGCCAGCTCGAAATCTCCAACCCCTACTACACCTACTGCGCCAACCACCCCCACCACCGGCCCAACCGTGACCCCATCCCCATCGGCCCGGTGTACGTCGTCGGCGGAATGGGCCCGCGAGAGGTGTGGCAGCCCTCCCCAGACACCGAGGAGATACGCCAACACCTGCTGCACATCGTAAGGGAGCCGAAGGAGCACTCGGACGCCTACCCCTTCTACGCGGAGCCGCCGCACAAGAAAGCGATCCAGCAGATGGTGGACTTCGGCGACGAACGCGTCGTCGAGGCCCTAGAGGAACTCGCCCAGCGGGACGAAGTGCAGAAGGCGCGCGCCAACATCCTCAGCCTGATCGAGGAGGTGCGCCAAAAGCTCGCCGAGCGGCGGGCGTAGCGGGCGCCCGCCTCCCGGCCCCGGGGCGCCAGGCTCGCCCCCGACGCCCGGCGTCGTCCACTCCACCGCTCTCCGCCGTGCGGCGTAGCCCCTCCAGGTCTCGACAAAGCCCTTGGCGTTCTTCTTCGAATCGACCGGGCGGCGGGTGGCGATGGAGGTATGGGCCGGCCGGTTGATGGCGTGAGACCGTAGCGTACCTCATCCGCCATCGGTTCCACCGGGACCGGATTGGCCGGCACGGCGTCGCTCAAAATTCCGTCTTTGCTGGACAAGGGGACAAGCCGGATCTTTGACCCGTATCCTGCATGATGGTAGATTGCGCGGAGCATGCCCCGTTCCGCCATCGTCACCGACCCGGTGTTCCTCAAGCACGAACCGGGTCCGTATCACCCCGAGCACCCGCAGCGGATCCAGACGCTTCTCGACCTCGCCGGCGAGGTCGCGGCCGGTGGCGACCGCTTCGAGCTGCTGCCGTTGCGAGCGGCGGTGCAGGCGGAGCTGGAGTTGTGCCACGGTTCCGACTACATCGACCTTGTCCGCTCGACTTCCGAGCACAACCGGTTCGCTCTCGACGGCGACACCATCACCTGCCGGGACTCCTTCGGCGTGGCGTTGATGGCGGTGGGCGGGTTCCTGCAGCTTCTGGACGCGGTGGCGGCGGCGGACTACGGCAACGGTTTCACCATGGCGCGGCCGCCGGGGCATCACGCGCTGCGGAACCGCGGCATGGGGTTCTGCCTGTTCAACACGGTGGCCATCGGCGCCCGCTATCTGCAGGAGAAACACGGCGCGCGGCGGGTCGCCATCATGGACTGGGACGTGCACCACGGCAACGGCTCGCAGGACGCGTTCTACGACGACCCGTCCGTGCTGTTCCTGTCGACGCACCAGTACCCGTACTATCCAGGCACCGGAGCCGCGGACGAGGCAGGGAACGGCCGGGGAGAGGGCTACACGGTAAACGTGCCGCTGCCGGCCGGTTGCGGCGACGCCGAGTATCTGGCGGTATTCCGGGACATCATCGTCCCGGCCATCGAGCGCTATGAGCCCGACTGGCTGCTCGTGTCGGCCGGGTTCGACTCGCACCGCGACGATCCCCTCGGCGCCATGGGCGTCACCGAGCGCGGCTTCGGCGTCATGGCCAACGCGTTGCTGGAGCTGGCGCGGAGACACACCGGCGGCAAGATCGCTTTTCTTCTGGAAGGGGGATACGATCTCGCCGCGCTGCGCAACTCCGTGGCCACCGTGCTGGAGTGCATGCAGTCGGAAGAAGCCGCCTCCTTCGACGGGAGCGGGGAGCGCATCGCGACCCGTATCCGGGAGGTGCTCCGGATACGCGAACGGTATTGGTAGAGCAAGCGGCTTCGGCGCGGCCGCGACAGCTTACGGCATCCTGAGAAGACACCATGGGAAATCCCAACGGACGCAGAGTCGTCATCACCGGGATGGGGATGTTGACGCCCTTGGGCATCGGCGTGGACGCCAACTGGGAAGCGGTCCAGGCCGGGCGCTCCGGCATCGGCCCCATCACCCGCATCGAGGGCATCGAGTCCTTCGCCTGCCGCATCGGCGGCGAGGTCGACGATTTCAACCCCCTGGACTACATCGACGCCAGGGAAGTCAAGAAGATGGACCTGTTCATGCAGTTCGCCATGGCCGCGGCGCAAATGGCCGTGGAGGACAGCGGGTTCTCCGTCAGCGGCGACGAGGCGTTCCGCGCCGGGTCCATCGTCGGCGTGGGCTTCTGCGGCATCGCCACCATCGAACACTATCATGAAGTGTACCTGAAGCAGGGGCCGCGCAAGATATCGCCCTTCTTCATCCCCAAGGTCATCTCCAACCTGGCGCCGGGCCACATCGCCATCCGCCACGGTCTCAAGGGAGTCAACTGGACTCCCACCTCGGCCTGTGCGTCCGGCAACAACGCCGTGGGCGAGGCGTTCCACCTGATTCGCGAAGGTCACCAGGACGCGGTGATCGCGGGCGGCACGGAAGCGGCCACGACTCCCCTGGGGCTGGGCGGGTTCGCCGCCATGAAGGCGCTGTCCACGCGCAACGACGAGCCGGAGAAGGCGAGCCGGCCGTTCGACAAGGAGCGGGACGGTTTCGTCATGTCGGAGGGCGCGGGCATGCTGGTGCTGGAGGAGCGCGAACGCGCGCTGCGCCGCGGCGCGCGGATCTACGCCGAGATGATCGGCTACGGCACCAACGGCGATGCCTACCACATCACCTCCCCCGCCCCCGAGGGCGAAGGCGCCGCCCGCTGCATGGCGCTCACCCTGCAGGACGCCCGCGTCGAAGCGGCGGAAGTGGACTACATCAACGCCCACGGCACCTCCACCCCGTACAACGACGCCAACGAGACCGCCGCCATCAACACCGTGTTCGGCGAGCACGCCCGGGCGCTCGCCGTCAGCTCCACCAAGTCCATGACCGGGCACCTGCTGGGCGCGGCCGGCGCGGTGGAGGCCATCTACAGCGCGCTCGCGCTGCACCGCGGCATGCTGCCCCCCACCATCAACTACGAGACGCCCGACCCCGACTGCGATCTCGATTACGTACCCAACCAGCCGCGGGAGGCGGACATTCGGGTCGCCCTTTCCAATTCCTTTGGATTCGGCGGCACCAACGCGTGCATCCTGCTCAGGAAGGCGACATGACACAGACAGCACCGCGCAGCGTCATACTGGGCACGGGTTCCGCCGTTCCCTCCCAGGTCGTCACCAACGACGACCTGGCCAAGATCGTCGACACCAGCGACGAATGGATCACCACCCGCACGGGCATCAAGGAGCGGCGTGTGCTGGAGGACAGCAAGGCCACCTCGGACCTGGCGCTGCTCGCCTCGGAGCGGGCACTGGAGGACGCCGGCCTCGACGTCGGCGAACTGGACGCCATCATCGCGGGCACGTGCACGCCGGACTACCAGTTCCCCAGCCTGGGCTGCGTCCTCGAAGCCAAGCTCGGCGCCAAGGAAGTGTTCTCGTTCGACGTGAACGCGGCCTGCTCGGGCTTTCTCAACGCGCTTTCGGTGGCCGATCTGTTCATCCGTTCCGGCCGCATCGGCAAAGCCCTGGTGGTGGGCAGCGACGTGCTCAGCCGCTACCTCGACTGGCAGGACCGCAGCACCTGCATCCTGTTCGGCGACGCCGCCGGCGCCGCGGTGCTGGGGCCCGGCGAAAACGGCGACCAGGGCATCCTCAGCACCCGGCTCCAGACCGACGGTTCCTACGCCGAGACGCTTTACATCCGTGCGGGAGGCACCAAGAAGCCGGCCACGCGGGAGACGGTGGAGAACCGCGAGCACTCCATCTTCATGAACGGCAAGGAAGTCTTCAAGGTGGCCGTCCGGTCCATGGAAGACATCAGCCGGCGAGTGCTCGCCGAGGCCGGTCTGGGCGTGGAGGACGTCTCCCTGGTGGTGCCGCATCAGGCCAATCGCCGGATCATCGCCGCCCTGGCAGCGCGCCTCGAAATTCCCATGGAAAAGGTCGTCGTCAACCTGGACAAGTACGGCAACACGTCCGCCGCGTCCGTGCCCGTGGCGCTGGACGAGGTGCGGCGCGCGGGGCGCATCGCCGAGGGGGACATCGTGCTGCTGAACGCCTTCGGCGCGGGCTTCGCCTGGGGCGCCTCCGTGATCCGGTTCTGATGACCGCCACGACCACGAATACCGTTTTCTTCTCCTTCCTCACGTGATCCCGGCCGAAGCCTTCGCGCTCGCCTGCGGGCTCTTCACCGCCATCAACCTGATCTTCCTCAAGAAGGGATTGGCCCACGGCAATCCCATCAGCGCCACCGTCCTCTCCCTCGCCATCAACGTGCTGAGCTTCTGGAGCTTCGTCCTGGCGGTGCTGCCGTGGGACGAGATCCTCCGTCCCGAGGTCCTGATCTTCGTGCTGGTGGGCCTGATCCAGCCCGGCGGCACGCGCTTCCTCGCGTATCTGAGCGTGGAGAAAGTGGGCGTGGCCGTCACCGCGCCCCTCCGCGCCACCACGCCTCTCTTCTCGTCGCTCCTGGCCATCGCCGTGCTCGGCGAGCAGCTCACCCCGGCCGTGGGCGCGGGCACCGCCCTCGTGGTGGTCGGGATCACGCTCCTGAGCCTGAGCGAGGGAAAGACCGGCGCATGGATGAAGCTCAACATCCTGGTGGCCCTGCCCCTTCTCAGCGCCTTCGTCGCCGGCTCCACCCAGGTCATCCGCAAGATCGGCCTCGCCGGCATCAGCCTCCCCATCCTCGGCGCCGCCACCACCACCGGCACCTCCCTCGTCGCCATCGCCGTTTCCCTGACCGTCTCGCGCAACTGGTCCATGGTGCGCTTCCACCGCCGCGCCCTGGGCTGGTTCCTCCTCGCCGGCTTCGCCGTGACCCTCAGCGTCGCCAGCATCTTCATGTCCCTGCACTTGTCGGACGTCGTCATCGTCGCCCCGCTGGCCAGCCTGAGCCCGCTCTACAGCCTGGTGCTGTCGGCGATATTCCTCCGGAACGTGGAGGTCATCACGTCACGCAAGGTGGTGGCCGCGGGGCTGATCGTGCTGGGGGTGGTGATGATTACGGCGATTCGGTGATATGGGGCGAGGTGAGACGGGGCGAGTTCAGGGTTGACGTTGTCAAAGCAGGCGGGTGATGGCGACGGCGAGGCCCGCTATCGCAATCGCGGCACCTATCAACCGCCAAGTCTGCGTGTTGATCGCCGCCTCCAGGTCGGCTTTTGTCACCAAATCCTCGCGGCTACCATGAGCGACCCTACGCATTGCGCTGGCAATCGCATCCGCTTGATCGCGTTCAACGCCGGCTTGGGTCAGTTCGCGCGAGATCTCCACGGTGTCGACATCGACGTCCACGTTGAGAATGTTACGCTGGTTTCGGGATGGGCGCAAGATGGATGACCTCGAAGGTGTTAAAGCCGTACGCCACCGCCCCAGGCCGTATTCCCTCTCGATGCCGCCCCACCGTTTGTCTGCGGCTGAAGTCTTGAGATGCCTGTCATGGCGATCCGCCGAGGCGCCGTGCCCGCTCACATGCCCCACACCTCGATCTCGACCCCCGGCGAGGCCTTGATTGTTTTCAGCGCTTAATCATACTCTTAGCCAAGTCTGTCCTTAGGAGATCCAAGGTCATGCCCGTCGTCAACGTCCATCAAGCGAAAACTCAGCTCTCCCGCCTTCTGGCCCAAGTCGAGGCGGGGGAAGATGTGGTGATCGCCCGTCGGGGCCAACCCGTCGCACGGCTTGTTCGCTGCAAGTCACCCGGCAAGCGACGCTTCGGTGCCATGAAGGGGCAAGTCGCCGTCGACGACAGCATCCTGGAGCCACTGCCGGAGGACGAACTGGCGGCTTGGGAGGGTTGAGCCGAAGTGAGGCTCCTCCTCGATACTCACGCCGCATTCGACACGCATAGATTCGTCAAGCACATGACGGAATCCGGCTTCACCGAGCAACAGGCCGAAGCCTTGGCCGAGGAACAGATGGCTCTACTCAATGGCAACTTGGCGACCAAGGCGGACATCGAGGCCGTCAAGGCAGATCTACTGAAGTGGACCCTGGGGGCGTTGATCGCCCAAGGAGGCTTGGTCGTCACCTTGGTCAAGCTGTTGTAGCGCACTCGCAGCGTCGGTGCGGGACAGAAGCTCCCCGGCTGCGTTCACTCATACTGATCCTTCCGCAGATAGCCTGCCGCAGCCGCTCTCCTCAACAACGGTCCGGCCCGCGAAACGGTTCTCGGCGCGGGCTGGCCGATCACCCCGAGGGCAGTCGTCTGAGCCTGTGACCACCTGGTTCGACGACGACAAATGCCTTCGCCAACTCGTCTGTCCCATACGTTTGCAGTACTGCGTCAAGTTCCCGGTGAACGGCGTCTTGTGTTGAGGGGAGCATACGCAAGTATAGAACCGCCCCATGCTGTCGATTCAGGAACACGATGCGCCCGAAGTCTCTGTCACGAGTAACGAACACCCTTTCGTCTTCACAAGCGACCTCAAGCAACGTTTCGTCCGTGGCGCGGGAGAGACCGATTTCGGATGCACGAACGACATCGTGTCCAAGACTCTCCGGATGCCGGGCCGTGGCTGCGTACACGTCCTGGTCGAGCAGAAATCTCATTCAGGCGGACGTCGTGCGTAGGTGGATGCCTTCTGCTCCGACCAAGGCAATTGCGTACCGAATGCACGCATGGATGTCCTCGGTCGTGAGGTCGGGATAGTAATCACGAATGATCTGAACGAAAGGGATCTCCTCGTCGACAAGTTCCAGGACGTCCTGTACCGCGATGCGCGTGCCGGCAACACACGGCTTGCCGAAGTGAACCCGTGGATCGACAGCTATTCTATCCATCTCGCTCTCCTGTGCGGCAACCCGTCAAGTTCGTTTACCGGGGACAGGGCTCTCGGAGCACTCAGGTGATGACAACAACCAAGCCGGCGATGGCAATAAAGGCGCCGACGGGTCGCCAAGTCTACGTGTTGATGTTGGGCCGGTTTCGGGAGGGACGCAAGGTAGTTTCGAGCCGGGCTTGATCCCGAGGGCTGGGGTGCCCGTACTTGGACATAAGGTCGGAAATGGGCGTCGCCAAGCCTCCGACAATTGGTTCCTGCCAGCCTGCCTGGAACGGAATCTCTCCGGTTGCGTTCACTCATACTGGTCTTCCTGCAGATAGCCTGCCGCGGCCGCTCTCCTCAACAACAGTCCGGCCCGCGAGTCGCCGTCGTCTTGATACCATTTGCCCAAGTCGTACAGGGCTGGCGGATGGTCCTGCTTCGCGGCCCGCGCCATCCACAGGTCGGCCTTCCGGTAGTCCTTACCAACGACATCTCCCTGCGCATAAAGCCACGCCAAGTTAACCTGCGCCAGGACGTGTCCCTGTTCGGCAGCTTCCTTGAGCAAATGAAGCTTGTCGGCGTACCCGCCCTCGAGGTCGCCATCGAAATAGTGCTCCCACAGTCTGTAGGCGGCGACCGGGTCTCTCTTTGCCGCGCGCCCTCTCATGTCTTCCATTGCCGTCTCATAACAGCGATCGAAGGAGGCAACCTCGGGGCAAATCACTCCCAGCTTGCCATCGGCAAGATCCCAGAGACGTTGGATCGTGACGTTGATGGACAGGTTGCCGGCGCCTTGGACCTGGACACCGACAACCTTCCCCTTCGAATCCAGAACAGGTCCGCCGCTGGCCCCGCCCAGCTTCTCCATGTTGACCGCCATGTAGATTTGAGACGCGACCCGGTGATCGACGGTGATCCCGTTGCCGAGTTGCCTCAAGACTCGCAGTCCCTTACCCGCCGCTTCCGGGTAGCCGAACCCCGTCAAGCCCCTGCTACCGGACGGAACCGGTTCTTCCGCCAGCCGCAGATAGGTGTTGTCCTTCCCGATCTCGAAGATGGCGAGATCATGAACGGCAGACATTGCCGCCACTCTCTTGATTCGGAGAGGCGGCGACACGTAGCCGCGATGCCAGTACTTCAGAATGAGGTCGGCAATGGGGGTCCCTCTCCTGCGGTGCGACGCCAGCACATGGAGGGCGGTCGCCATGTATCTTGGCCCGATGGCGAAGGCGGTCCCCACTCTCCACTTCTTCTCTCCCGGTTTCTTCACCGGGGTCCAGTTCCAGACCTTCCATACACCGCCTCTGACATGGTCCAGGTCCACGGCCGCCGAGCGTGAGACCGAGCCGAGAAGGGAGAACGCGACAACGAGAAAGGCTGCGACGATCACGGTCGCGCATCGTGTATTCGAGGCTGAATCCATGGGATGCCTTTGCCTGATCGTAGGCGGGACGTGTCCGCGTGAACACGGCACCAATCGCCGGCGCGCGCGTGTTGCCGGAGGGACGGATTCGTTACGGCAGACGTTACGCCGGTTCCAGGAAGGGCGCAAGCAGAGCACCTTGATGTGCCAGCAACCCGCGCACCTCGGCCTCGGAGAAATCCCCCAACCGCAACGACTCGGCCTTGACGTTGAACGCGCTCCCGCCCGAGATGATCTCCTTCTCGGCGCTGGAATGGATCCGGTAGTCGCGCACGTCACGCACGCCGCACAGGATGATGCTCTGGGGAAAGCCTCGGGGGCGCTGGACATATCCCGCCCGAAGCTGCCGCAGCACCGACAGCAAAGTGTCGCCCACCAGCGCGTCGATCTCGTCGATGAGCAGCACCAACGGCCGCGGGTCGGCCTCGGACCAGCGGCTCAGCGCCTCGCGAAGCGCGCCGTTCGGCCCGGCCTCGGCAAGAATCCCGGGCCACATCCCGGCCAGCGTTCCGTCGCCCAACGTCGAGCGTGCCCAGTGAGCCAATTCGCTCAGGATCGCGCGCATGGACCGTTCGGTGTCTTCGCGCGCCGCCTGCGCCGCCTCGACATTGGCGTACACACACCGGTAGCCGCCCTCGGTGCCGCTGTTCAACAGCTCTCGAAGCGCCAGCAGGGCAGTCGTCTTGCCGGTCTGGCGGGCCGCCAGCAGAGCGAAGTAACGCTCATCGCGAATGAGCGTTAGCACGTCTTCCAGATCCAGCCGGCTCAGCGGCGGGATGCTGTAGTGCTTCTCCGCCTGCACCGGCCCGGTGGTGTTGAAGAAGCGCATGGGCGGAATATGGCATGGTCCGGCCGGGCGGGCGACTTGCACGGCCTGTTTCATGGCCAGGGCATTCCAGCTACCACGGGGACTCACCCGACAAGATCAACCCATGCGTGAAGGCATCGCATTCGACACGCATAGATGCGTCAAGCACATGATGGAATCCCGCTTCACCGAGCAACAAACCGAGGCCTTGGCCGAGGAACAGATGGCTCTACTCAATCACTCATATTGCTCCTTTCGCAGATAGCCTGCGGCAGCCGCTCTCCTCAACAGCGGTCCGGCCCGCGAGTCGCCGTCGGCCTCATACCGTTTGCCCAACTGGTGGAGAGATGGCGGAAAGTTCTGCTTGGCAGCCCGCTCCATCCACAGGTCAGCCTTTCGCCAATCCTTCTCAACGACATCTCCCTCGGCATAACGCACCGCCAAGTTATGTTGCGCCAAAACGTGTCCCCGTTCCGCAGCTTCCTTGAGCAAATGAAGCTTGTCGGCGTGCCCGCCCTCGAGGTCTCCATCGACATAGTGTTTCCACAGGCTGTAGACCGCCGCCGGATGGTGCCTTCCAGCGACCGTTCTCATGTCTTCAATTGCCAGTTCATAACAGTGATTGAAGGAGGTGGACGCAGGGCATATCACGCCCGATTTGCCGTCCGCGAGATCCCATAGGCGTTGGATCGTAACCGCGATGGAGATGTTGTCATCGCCGGCGACCTGGACACCCACGACCTTCCCCTTCGAACTCAGGACGGGTCCGCCGCTGGCCCCTCCCAGCTTCTCCATGTCGACCGCCATGTAGATTCGAGAGGCGACCCGATGATCCACGGTGATTCCGTTGCCGATTTGCCTCAAGACTCGCAGTCCCTTACCCGCCGCTTCCGGATAGCCGAACCCCGTCAAGCCCCTGCTACCGGACGGAACCGGTTCTTCTGCCAGCCGGAGATAGGTGTTGTCCTTTCCGATCTCGAAGATGGCGAGATCATGAACGGCAGACATTGCCGCCACTCTCCTGATTCTGAGGGGTGGCGACACGTAGCCGCGATGCCAGTATTTCAGAATGAGGTCGGCAATGGGGGTTCCCCTCCTGCGGTGCGAGGCCAGCACGTGGAGGGCGGTTGCCATGTACCTCGGTCCGATGGCGAAGGTGGTTCCGACCTTCCACTTACTTTCCCTCGCTTTCTTCACCGGGGTCCAGTTCCAGACCTTCCATACCCCGCCTCGGACATGCTCAAGGTCCACGGCGGCCGAGCGTGAGGCCAAGCCGAGTGTGGAGAGCGCGACAGCGAAAAGAGCCGCAAGCACCAAGGCCGGCAGTCGTGTGTCATTCATACTGGTCCTGTTGCCGAAAGCCCGCCGCGGCCGCTCTCCTCAACAGCGGTCCCGCCCGCGAGTCGCCGTCGCTTTGGTACCATTTGCCCAACTGATACATGGCCGGCGGATAGCCCTGCTTCGCGGCCCGGACATCCAGTTCCAGACCTTCCATACGCCGCCTCGGACATGCTCAAGGTCCACGGCCGCCGAGGGTGAAACCGAGCCGAGAAGAGAGAGCGCGGCAACGAGAAAGGCTGCGACGATCGCGGTCGCGCATCGTGTATCGGAGGCTGAATTCATGGGATGCCCTTGCCTGATCGCAGGGGGGACGCGTCCGTGTGAACACGGCACCAAGCGCGGGCGCACGTGTCTTGCCGGAGGGACGGATTCGTTACGGCAGACGTTACGCCGGTTCCAGGAGAGGCGCAAGCAAGGAACTGAACTACATGAGTGGCGGATGGGGCGGCAACTGACTTCCGCACAGAGCTATTGAAAATCCCTGCCCACCGCGCCACATTCGCCTCCAAAGGAGGCTCACATGAAAAAGGTACTCAGCGAGCACGTCCCCGCCAACACCGGCTGGTCCGGGGATCTCAAGAAGGGGCAGATCATCCGCATCATCGCGATGTCGACGGTGGATTTCCTGGTGCTGGACCGGCACAACCTGCGGGAGCGGTTCGATCAGGCGCGGACGAAGGTCTACAACGGGAAGATCTTTCTCAGCACCGGGGACAAGCTGATGTCGCGGGACAACCAGCACTTCATGACGATCGTGGCGGATACGTTCGCGGAGGGGACCCACGATTTGCAGAAGGGCATGTGCAGCGGGCGGCGGTTCCAGTTGGCGAAGCAGGAGGGGCGGTTGCGGGAGTACTACCACCGGGATTACCGGGACGATGAGATTCCCGATCATGGGTGCTGGGAGAACCTGTCGGGGGCGTTGGCGGGCTACGACATCGCGCCGGAGGATGTGCCGAGTCCGTTCAACCTGTTTCAGCACATGGTCATCGACGGGAAGACGGGCTTGATGCAGCATACGACGGTGCGGCCGGCGGCGCCGACGAATGTGGACATGCGGGCGGAGCGGGATTTGCTGGCGGCGTTCAGTGCGTGCCCGGACATGCCGGTGGGGGGAAAGCCGGTGGATGTGGAGATTTACGAGGAGGATTGAGGGGGCGTCCCCTCCCCACCCCTGTTTTCCCGCTTTCGGGGTATTGAGGGATGGGGGGCGGGAAGGACGGAAGGGGGGCGGGAATGACGGAAGGGAG
>JAJEAI010000080.1 GCA_022824205.1 Candidatus Binatia bacterium | reverse complement strand
CTTGCTCACCTTCTACGACTTCCCCGCGGCCCACTGGCAGCATCTGCGCACCACCAACCCCATCGAGTCCACCTTCGCTACCATCCGGCTACGAACCGTGAAGACCCGAAACTGCCTCAGCGTCACCACCGCCCTGAGCCTGGTGCACCAACTGGCCATGAGCGCCCAGAAGCGCTGGCGACGCCTTCGGGGGTTCGGTCAACTCGCGGACCTCGTCGCCAAGGTGAAGTTCGTCGATGGCATCGACGAAAGGGAAACACGTAGGAAAGCCGCCTGATTCAGCCACGCCATACACCAGATTTGACAGTAGCTCCAGTCAACCGGGTTTTATACTCATCGTCCGCGAGAAGCTTCTCAGCGACATCTGTAGCCAATTTGTCGGACTGCTGTACGATGGTGGCGTTGGCCAGCTTGAGTTTGCTCTCGATGCGTTTGGCGTTCAGGAGGACTTCGTCCAGCTTGTTGAGCATAGCGTCGCTCGCCTTCGCGGCCGCGTCTGCCCTAGCGGTAGCCTGCGAAGCCTGACTCACAAAACCGAGCATCCGGTCGGATGCAGCTTTAAAAGCATCGGCACCCGCCGACTTTTCAGCGACATTCTGAATCCCGTACCCGACGATAAACGCCACAATGGTCGCTACCGTCCCCAAAGGGGCTACAATTCGCAACAAGTAGGATCTAATGGCGGATTGGGCCCGTAACGTAAGTTCTTCGTTCTTCTGTGCCATGAGCACCTCCGTCTTGTTCCCCGTGCGGGGGAGTCAACTCGATAGGAACCGATTGATTGTAGCTTCTCCGCCGTGTCTGATGACCTCTTGCCAAGGTGGTGGCGGCTATGGCCGACACCGTGAGGAAGAAGGAGCAAGATCTCGTTTCATCCATCCGCTTCGTCCGTTCGAAAATCAACAAGAACTGACAGCCGGTCGTCGTTCACTTACAAATTACCTCGCCCAACGATGCCGGATAGGGAATATATGCGTACGGTTTCGGAGACTTGCATTCGAGTGCCGATATCGCCCCGGTGAAGTCCTAAACTTGCTGGAAAAAGGAAGGGGGTGCATCCTTGGTTGAGGATTCACCAACCGGTGCCGGTAGAGGCCGGCGCCACAAGGAGGCACCCCATGGCGAAGAGAGTACCGGGATCGATGCGTACGCGCAAATCCCTTTCGGAGCTGATTGAAGGACGGCTGTCGTGTGCGGACGGGAGGGGCGAGTTGGTGAAGCTAGCGACGCGTCTGATCATAGAGGAGGCGTTGGAGGCGGAGAGCCGTGATGCCCTGGGGCGGGACTACTACGAGCACGGGGCGGCTGAGGGTCAGGGCTGGCGCAACGGGGTTCGGCCGGGGCGGCTGAAGACGGCGGAGGGGATGGTGGACTATGCGGCGCCGCAGGTCACGGGGCGCGAGGAGCCGTTCCACTCGGAGATCCGGGACACCCTGAAGGGGCGCACCCAAGCGTTGGAGGACTTGGCGGTGGAACTTCTGGCGCGGGGTCTTTCGGTGCGCGACATCGAAGACGCCTTCAGAGACGAGAGCGGGCGGTCGTTGTTGTCGCGGACGGCGGTCTCGGAGATCGGCGAGCGGCTATGGGCAGACTACCAGGAGTTCGCCAGCCGCGACCTCTCGGAGCACGACATCGTCTATCTGTTCATCGACGGCATAGCCGAGCGCATCCGCCCTGGGCAGAAGCGAGAGCCCGTGCTGGCGGCGTGGGGCTTCACGGCGAGCGGCGCCAAGGTGCTGCTGCATCTGATGGCCGGCTCCAAGGAGGACGCGGAGACGGTGAGCGCCTTGTTCCAGGACATGCGCCGGCGCGGCCTCGGCGATCCCCTGCTGGTGGTCTGAGAGTGTCCGATCACTTGTGTAAGAGAGGGTCGAGGGTCCAAACACTAGGAAGAGGAGGACCTGCGATGACGACACTGAGACCGGAGCTTCTGGACGAGTTGCTGACGGAGTACGAGAAGCCGGAGGATTTACTGGGGGAAGAGGGGCTGTTCAAGCAGTTGCAGAAGGCGCTGCTGGAGCGAGCGCTGGGGGCTGAGTTGAGCGACCATCTGGGCTACGAGAAGGGGGATCCGGCCGGGCGGGGCACGGGAAACAGCCGCAACGGGCATTCTGGCAAGACGGTTCTGACCGAGGACGGGGAGGTGGACCTGGCGGTTCCACGGGACCGCAACGGGACGTTCGAGCCGGCGATCGTGCCGAAGGGGGAGCGGCGTTTTGACGGTTTCGACGACCGCATCGTGTCGCTGTACGCGCGCGGCATGACGGTGAGGGAGATCCGGGGTCACCTGGAGGAGTTGTACGGGGTAGCGGTATCGCCGGACCTGATCAGCCGGGTGACCGACGCGGTGCTGGAGGAGGTGCGGGAGTGGCAGAACCGGCCCCTGGACCCGGTGTATCCGGTGGTGTTCTTCGACGCTCTGCGGGTGAAGATCCGCGACGAGGGTCTGGTGCGCAACAAGGCGGTCTACCTGGCCCTGGCGATCACGTCGGAGGGCGACAAGGAGGTGCTGGGGCTGTGGATCGAGCAGAGCGAGGGGGCCAAGTTCTGGCTCAAGGTGATGAACGAGCTCGCGGCCCGCGGCCTGCACGATATCCTGATCGCGGTGGTGGACGGGCTCACCGGCTTCCCCGACGCCATCGGCACGGTGTTCCCGCGCACCACGGTCCAGACCTGCATCGTGCATCTGATCCGGAACTCCTTGGCTTTCGTCTCCTGGAAGGATCGCAAGAAGGTCATGCCCGACCTCAAGGCGGTCTACCGGGCCGAGACGGCCGAGGCCGCGGCGGCCAGGCTGGACGAGTTCGAAGCCCGCTGGGGGCAGCGCTACCCGGCGGTGGTCCCCGCTTGGCGGCGTGCCTGGGAGCACGTGGTCCCGATGTTCGCCTTCCCGCCGGCCATCCGAAAGATGATCTACACGACCAACGCCCTGGAGAGCCTGCACCGGTCGTTGCGCAAGATCATCAAGACCCGGGGTAGTTTTCCCAGCGACGAGGCGGCGGCCAAGTTGCTGTTCCTGGCGATCCGAAATGCCGGCGTCCGCTGGCGGCGCCCGGTTGACTGGCTCGGCGCCATGGGGCAGTTTGCGATACTGTTCGAGGATCGCTTCCCGGCCGCTTCCCGCTGAGCCCGGAAAGCGCAATGCCCACGACGCTACTTACACAGAGTTCCGGACATACCCGGTGATGGGGCTACAGGCCATCTACCAGGCACCCCGGACCAGCCGGCCGCATCCGGAGCACCGTGTTTACCCCTATCTGCTGAAGGGACTCGCCATCGAGCGGCCCAATCACGTGTGGAGCGCGGATATAGAGCGCCACGAGGCGCTCTCGAACCTTGCGGTGGTGAGAGACCACCGCCGTCACCCTGTCGCAGCAGGCTGAATGAAGCTGAGGGCAGCCTGATCCGAGGGACATCGGGGAAGGTGGAAGCAGCCCTGACAACGACGGGACGCGCCAGCACTGTCAGACGGCGTGGGTCCGGCAAGCGAGACGGAAAGGTGTACGCGAGGAACCAGCGGCGGAAAGCCCCTCAAGCGCGAACCACCAGCTCAAACCTGACGGATAAGGGCTGGGTTGCAACGCACACTCGACTGCACTGGCCAGTCGGGGAACTCCTGGGTTGGTTTATGTCGCTGGCCGGGAGGCCACGGTGAAGGACTGCGGCGTAGCCGTGGCGAAGTTGCAGGGGCATAGCTGGGCACCGACCCCGTCGAAGGGTTCGAGAGTGAACGTGGGAACCACTTCGTTGGTCCCTGTCTGTATGGCGGGGAAGACCTGTCGCCGGTCGATGCCGGCGGAGTGGGGCGGAGGACCCGTAGTAGTCCGAGCACGGGAAAGCCGTGTACATGGCGAAGGGGTCCAGTGTATTCACGGCTTCAATGCAAAACGAGGAGGACGCTGGTGAATACCGGTGCTTCATGGCTTGGTCCGATCGAGGCGGAGTCACGAGTACTCGCGATGCAGACGAAGCTGAACCAATGGGCGGCAGCCGATCCCGGCCGTCGCTTCGATGACCTGTACAACCTCGTCTATGACCCGGCGTTTCTCGTTACGGCGTGGCGTCGGGTGCGAGGGAACAAGGGGGCACGAACGGCCGGGGTTGATGGAGTAGCACCGCGGTCCATCGGTTCCGGCACGAAGGCGCTGCTGGCTGGGCTGAGAGAAGCGCTCAAGGCCCGCCGGTTTGTGCCGCAACGGGTGCGGGAGAAGACGATCCCGAAGGCGGGCAACAAAGTCCGCTCGCTGGGCATTCCGACGACCGCAGACCGAATCGTGCAAGCTTCCTTGAAGCTGGTGCTCGAGCCTGTCTTCGAGGCGGACTTCAAGCCGTGTTCCTACGGCTTCCGTCCGAAGCGCCGTGCAAAGGACGCCATCGCCGAGATCCACAACCTTGCCTCACCCACCCGGAACTACCACTGGGTCTTCGAGGCGGATATCAAGGCGTGCTTCGATGAGATTGACCACACGGGCCTGATGGAACGGGTGCGACATCGAATCGCGGACAAACGTATCCTGAGCTTGGTCAAGGCATTTCTCAAGGCCGGTGTTCTCTGTGAGGACAACACCAGCCGCGAGACGATCACCGGCACTCCTCAGGGTGGAATCCTCTCACCGCTGCTCGCCAACATCGCCTTGTCCGTTCTGGATGAGCACTTTACCCGGAGGTGGGACTCCCTCGGTCCGGCATGGACCCGCAGCAAGCGTCGTCGCGCCGGAGTACCGGTGATGCGACTCGTCCGCTATGCGGATGACTTCGTGGTCCTGGTCCACGGGACCCAACAAGACGCTGAAGCGCTCTGGGATGAGGTGACGGCGGTTCTCGCTCCGATCGGTCTACGGCTGTCGGAAGAGAAAACGAGAGTCTGTCACGTAGACGAGGGGTTCGACTTCCTCGGCTGGCGTATCCAGCGTCGGAACCGCAGGGGGCAACATGGCAGGAAGGCGATCTACACCTACCCGTCGAAGAAGGCGCTCGCCTCGATCATCGGGAAGGTCCGCAAGCTGACCCGCCGCGCGTGTCATCGAACGCTTGCAGCCTTGTTGCGCCGGCTTAACCCGGTGTTGCGGGGCTGGTGCAACTACTTCCGGCACGGGGTGTCGTCACGGACGTTCAACTACGTCGACCATTTCGCCTTCTGGCGCGTCGTCGGCTGGCTCCGGAAACGACATCTCGGGCTGAACATGTACACCTTGGTGAGACGCTTTCTTCCTGGCTGGACGATCCGTGAAGGCGGTTGAGGTGGTCCCGGAAAATCGGACAGGTTGCTAAGGTGTATTCCGCCGAAAGAAGGAGGGATACGCGATGAGTACACGGCGACGGTTCAGCGGGGACTTCAAGGCGAAGGTGGCCCTGGAGGCGTTGCGCGGGGACAAGACGATCCAGGAGATCGCCACCCGGCACAAGATCCACCCGAACCAGGCGAGCACCTGGAAGCAACGAGCAGGTGGAGGGGATGAA